>CALQIY020000203.1 GCA_943330755.2 Opitutus sp. GAS368 | reverse complement strand
TCGCGGCCGCTCCGGCGGGCATCGACCGCAAGGCCCTGCCGGCCAAGGCCCCCAAGGACGAGCAGTGGATCGCACCGGTCGGCAGCCTGACCACCAAGGCCGTAGACACCGCCATCAAGGCCGCCAAGACGCCCGAAGAGAAGGCCGCGCTCGAAGCGAACAAGAAGCCCTACTCCCTGCTCTACACCTATTCGTTGATCATCGCGCTCGTCTGCGGCACCGCGGGTTTGCCGCACATCCTGGTGCGTTTCTACACGAACCCCGACGGCGTCGCCGCCAAGCGCACCACGATGTGGGTGATGATCCTCATCGGCGTCTTCTACGTCTTCCCGCCCATCTACGGGGTCATCGGCCGCTCCCTCACCCCGGAACTCTACGACGCCGTGGGCTCGAAGGGCACGGACAAGGTCGTGCTCGAACTGCCGACCCTCCTCGCCGGCCGCGACCACCCGTTGCTCGGCTCGATCCTCTCCGGCATCACCTGCGCAGGCGCCTTTGCGGCGTTCATGTCCACGTTCTCCGGCCTGCTGGTCTCGATGTCCAGCGCCTTGGCGCACGACATCTACGGGCGCATGCTGAAGCCCGACTCTTCGCCCGAACAGCGCCTCAAGGCTTTCAAGTGGGCGGCGGTCATCATCGGCGTCGTCTCCGTCGGCCTCGGCACCCAAGTCGAGAAGCTGAACATCAACTACCTCGTCGGCCAGGCCTTCGCCATCGCGGCGGCCAGCTACTTCCCCTTGCTCTTCATGAGCGTCTGGTGGCGCGGCATGACCATGCGCGGGGCCGCCACCGGCATGCTCGTCGGCGGTCTCCTCGCCCTTGGCTCCATCTTCCTCACCACGTTGTCCGACGTCTACGGCTTCGCGGGACTAGCCGACTTCTGGGTCGCGCACCCGTTGCTGCGCATCCTTTGCGAGCAACCCGCCATCTGGGCCGTGCCGCTCTCGATCACGCTGATGATCGTCGTCTCCAAGCTCACCGCGGCGACCATCCCCGCGGATGTGCGCATGAAGATGCTCGTGCTCCACGCCCCGGAAGCCCTGGGCCTCAAGCAGGAGTACATCAAGGAGCACGAAGGCGCCGGCGGCCACTAAGCCAGCCGCATCCAGCTACCCCCAGAAAGCCGAGGTCGCCCTCGGCTTTTTTGTGCCGACTGGCCTGGGATGGCCCCACCCTGAAACAATTTTTCGGTATTTATTTACTGTTTATCAATAAATAACAATTGAATTAAAGATATTATTAACCGATGAAGGATTACCTGTCCTATGAGTACTGCAACCACCCCCCTCCCCTCCGACATCGAGCGCAGCATCCGCCGTGCCGGCAAAGTCGGCCGTTTCCTCTGCACGACCCTCCTGATTCTGGGGACGCTCTTCAGCGGATGGTTACTCCTAACCATCGCGACGCATCCCGAAGCCTTAGTGAAGATGAACCTCAACGCCGAGCGCAGCGCGCAAATCGCCGAGTTCAAGCAAGCCCCCGCCAAACTCGTCGCCCTCTTCGAAGCTAAGCCCGCCGAGGTCCTCACGCTCGCCAACGCGCAGAAGGAAGCGAACCAGTACCAAGACCTCGTCGACCATCCCGAGAAGCGTGGCGGCACGGTCGCGGTGATCGCCTTGCTCGCCGTGCTCGTCCTCGGCTTTATCTGGTTGGTCCGCCAACTTTTCGCAGCCTTTGCCGAAGGACAAGTCATCACGCCGGACAATGCGCGCGTGCTCAAACGGGTCGGGCTCATCACCCTGATTTGCGGCATCCTCGGGTTCAATCTCGGCGTCGTCATCGCCGGCCTGCTCAACCTCGTCCTTGGTTGGAGCCTGCAGCAGGCCCTCGCCCTCAAGGCTGAACAAGACCTCGTCATCTAAGACCCATGGCCCTCATCATCCGCCTCGATGTCGCCCTCGCGCGACGCAAGATGTCCCTGACCGAACTATCGGAGTCCGTTGGCATCACGCTGGCCAACCTTTCCGTCCTCAAAACCGGCAAGGCCAAGGCCATCCGCTTCTCCACGCTGGAAGCGATTTGTCACGCCTTGGATTGCCAGCCTGGCGAGTTGCTCGAGTTCGATTCAACGACCCCCATTCCCTCAACCGAACCTCAAGACTAACCCCACCACTCCTATGAATAAGACCACGCTCGTCCTCCTCCTCGCCCTTGGCCTCGGCGCAGGGTTCCTCGTTGCCCGCTTCGTCAAGCCCACGCCGGTGGCAGTCGACATCCCTCAACCCGTTGTAGTCGAAGCCCCTCGCCCAGTCGCACCCGTCGTTAAGGCCACCCGCCCGACGCCAGCTCCAGCGAGCACGGAAAAGTCCGAAGAAGACCTTGCCAAGGAAGAGTTCCAAGCCCGCGCCAAGGCCTTCGGCGAAGAGACCAAGAAAATGGTCGAAGAAATTGCGGGCGGCGACCAAGGCAAACTGCAGCGGGCAATCTTCGCCGGTATGCTGAAGCCAGAAGGCCAAGCCATCATGAAGGAATGGCGCACCTTCGGGGAAGCCATGCGCACGGCGACACCGGCTGAGCGAGAAGCTTTAGGGCAACAAGCGGTG
Organism: Opitutus sp. GAS368; assembly: GCA_943330755.2. Taxonomy (GTDB): domain Bacteria; phylum Verrucomicrobiota; class Verrucomicrobiia; order Opitutales; family UBA953; genus UBA953. The sequence goes on along the minus strand of CALQIY020000203.1, from coordinate 561 downwards.
GCCTTGCGCGACCGCACCCTGAACGCCCTACGGGCCGAGATGTCTACGCTCAGTAATCCCGCGCCCACGACTCCGACCACGCAACCCGCTGAGGCAGGAAACCCCGCGCCCCAGCCGGCGCCGGTGATTATCATGTAACGCCCGCCGCGTCTCGCGGACTCCCAGACGCCTCAATCCGATGGCCGCCTACCTTTTCACCGTGGCGTTCCTGGTGACGCTGTTCTGGATGATCGAGCACCTCTTCGGCAACAAGCAGGAGCGGCCGTGGTGGCGTCCGCAGGTCTGGACCGACCTCTTCAGCGGCCTGGCCAATGCGCTACTGTCCAATCCGCTGAACTTGGTCGTGATCAGCATCCTAGGCTACCTAGTGCTCGTGCCGACTGGCGTGATTCCTTTGGAGACGCTGAAGGCTGGACAGTATCGGGGCTTTGGGCCGTTGGGGGCTCTCCCGCAGCTGCCGCAGTTCCTCTGCGCCTTTGTACTCGGCGACTTTCTCCTCTATTGGATACACCGCTGGTTCCACGGCAAGCGGCTCTGGCGTTTCCATGCCGTGCATCATAG
>CALQIY020000202.1 GCA_943330755.2 Opitutus sp. GAS368 | reverse complement strand
TAACGCTGGCTGAGGCTGAGGTCGGAACTGTGGGCCCGATCGGCCGGATCACCGGTCCCGAATTCGAAGGGCGTCCGGCTGCCGTTGAGACGGTTGGTCCAGGCGAAGGTCGGATCGAAGAGGGAGAGCGAGACGTCGACGGCGTCGAGGGCACGCCAAGCGTCGAGGCGGGTGACGGCCAGACCGAGGTTATGCTCGAGGGTGCGGTCGACTGCCTGCTGTAAAGTCAGGCTGGGCGCGGAAGCGGGCACGGCCGGGCCGGCGGCGAGCAAAGTCGCCGAAGACAGGAAGGCCATGGAGAGCGCGAGCCGCATCAAGTTAGGGGTAAGTACCCATCTAGGCAGAGTTTGTTCCCTCCGTAAAGCAAAGCGGCGCGCCTTTCGGCGCGCCGCGTCGAGGAGACTCGTGGTCGCCGCTTACTTGGCCTTGGAGATCTCGACCAGCTCGACCTCGAACTCGAGGACGGACTTGCCGGGAATCGGGCCCTGACCCTGGTCGCCGTAGGCGATGGCGGACGGGCAATAGAGGACGATCTTACCGCCGACGCCGATGAGCTGGACGCCTTCGGTCCAGGCCGGAATGACGCCGCTGAGGGGGAACTCGGTCGGCTCGTTGTTACGGGTCTTGGTCGAATCGAAGACCTTGCCGTCGGCGAGCTTGCCTTCGTAGCGGCACTTCACGGTGGATTCCTTGGTCGGCTTCACGGCGGAGCCCGGGACGAGGATCTTGTAGCGGAGACCCGAGGCGGTCTTCGTCACCGACTTGTCGGCGTCGATCTTGGCGAGGAACTCGTCGTTCTGCTTGCCCCACTTGCCGGCCTTGGCGTTGACGCGTTCCTGGAACATGGCGTCGGCGCCTTCGCCGAGTTCGGCCGGGTTGAACTTCGGCTTCTCGCCGCGCATCGCCTGGCGCACGCCGGCGAGGAAGAGTTCGATCTCCTCGTCGGTGAGCTCGAGCTGCGAGTTCACTTGCGGCATGGGGGACTGGCTGGCGATGGAGAAGCCAAGCATGGTCCAGGCCTGTTTTACCTGATCAGGGGTGAGGGGTTTCACGGTTTTTGCGGGGGGAGGAGTGGGGGCGTCGACGATGGACTTCGGTGCGTCGGCGGCATGGAGGGAAGCGACGGCGACGGCCAACGCGGCGAGGACGGGGTATTTCATGGGAAAGGGATTCCTACCCGATTCAGGCCTTCGGGGGAAGCACCTTCGCATGCTCCTGCAGGGAGCATACGGTGAGGGGGTGGGCGCGCAGGGAGCGGATGCCCAGGACGGCCGCGCGGGCGGCGTTCATGGTGGAGGCCATGTAGACGCCACGGAGGACGGCTTCGGCGCGCATGGCGTTCTCGTCCTTGCGGGGGAGCATGCCGGCGGCGGTGTTCACGATCATCTGCAGCTGGCCGTTCTTGAGGAGGTCAAGCGCGTTGGGGCGGGCGCCTTCCGAGATCTTACCGAGCTTGGTGACCTTGACGCCGGCGGCCTCGATGGCCGCGGCGGTGCCGCTGGTGGAGAAGATATTGAAACCGAGGGAAGCCAGGTCGCGGGCGACGGCGACGGCGCCGTCCTTGTCGCGGTCCTTGACGGAGAGGAAGGCGCTGCCGGCGACCGGGAGCGCGGGCTGCGCGGCCATCTGCGCCTTGGCGTAGGCCATGCCGAGGTCGTCGTCACAACCCATGACCTCGCCGGTCGAACGCATCTCGGGCGAGAGCGCGACGGGAGCGCCGGGGAAACGGCTGAACGGGAAGACGGACTCCTTGACGGACCAATAGGGCGGACGGATCTCGCGGGTGAAGCCGAGGTCCTTGAGCTTGGCGCCGAGCATGCAGAGCGAAGCGAGCTTCGCGAGCGGCACGCCGATGGCCTTCGACACGAACGGGATCGTGCGCGAAGCGCGCGGGTTGACCTCGAGCATGAACACGATGCCGTCCTTGATCGCGAACTGGATGTTCATCAGCCCGACGACCTTCAGGCGCTTGGCGAGGGAATGGGTGATGCGACGGACTTCGTCGACGAGGTCCGTCGAGAGCGAATGCGGCGGCAGCACCATGCCGGCGTCGCCGGAGTGGACACCGGCGTGCTCGATATGCTCGAGCATGCCGCCGATGACGGTGGTCTCGCCGTCGGAGATCGCGTCGACGTCGAGCTCGATGGCGTCTTCGAGGAACTTGTCGAGCAGCACCGGCTTACCCGGGGCGACGTCGAAGGCCTCGCGCACGACGGACTTCAGTTCATCCATGCCGTAGACGATGAACATGCCGCGTCCGCCGAGGACGAAAGAAGGACGGAGGAGGACCGGGAAGCCGATCTCTTCGGCGGCCTGGTAGGCCTCTTCGGCCGAGAGGGCCGTCTTGTTGACCGGCTGGCGGATGCCGAGCTCGATGAGGATGTCCTTGAACTGCTGGCGGTCCTCGGCGAGCGCGATGCTCGCGGGCGAGGTGCCGACGACCGTGACGCCGGCGGCTTCGAGGTCCGCGGCGAGGTTGAGCGGGGTCTGGCCGCCGAACTGCACGATGGCGCCGATGCACTGTTCGGTGCGATAGATCTCGAGGATGTCCTCGAGCGTGAGCGGCTCGAAGTAGAGGCGGTCGGAAGTGTCGTAATCGGTCGAGACCGTCTCGGGATTGGAGTTCACCATCACCGTCTCATAGCCCGCGGCGCGGAGCGCGTAGGAGGCGTGGACGCAGCAGTAGTCGAACTCGATGCCCTGACCGATGCGGTTCGGGCCGCCGCCGAGGATCATCACCTTCTTCTTGGGGGACGGACGGACCTCGGACTCGTCGCCATAGGTGGAGTAGAAGTAGGGCGTGAAGGATTCGAATTCCGCGGCGCAGGTGTCGACGAGACGGAAGACCGTCTTGATGCCGGCGGCGTTGCGCTGGGAGTAGACCGAAGAAGGAGCGAGGCCGGTCGCGTGGGCGATCTGGCGGTCGGCGAAGCCGGCTTCCTTGGCCTGACGGAGCAGGTCGGTGCCGACGGACTTGCCGGCGGCCTTGAGGGCGAGCTCGATGTCGACGATGCCGCGCAGCTGGCGCAGGAACCACGGGTCGATCTTGGAGAGGTCGAAGATCTCCTTCTCGGTCAGCCCGGCGAGCATCGCGTAGCGGACGAAGAACGGACG
>CALQIY020000201.1 GCA_943330755.2 Opitutus sp. GAS368 | reverse complement strand
GTATCAAGGCCCACGAAGGAACCGCTTTGGAAGCCCGTGGAGGCGGACCCAAGCGACAGCAATGTATCGAGATGGGCCGACGTGAAACTGGTGCCGGACGGGCCCACGCCGAGCGCCAAGGTCGCCCCGCTGGCGACGCTGATGTTCGCATCGTTCCAAAAGTTGGTCTGACCGTTGTAAAGCCCCGCCGCCTTGGTGATCAGCAGACGCCCGGCCGTGACGCTGGTCGGGCCCGTGTAAGTGCTGGTCCCCGAGAGAACAATGGTGCCGTTGCCCGCCTTGATCAGGCCGAGGCCCGGGCTCGCTTCCCCGAGATTCCCCGTGAACGCCGTCACGGGTCCGGCCACCGTCGAACCCGTTGAACCCGTCAATGTCCGCGTGCCGCCGGAGAGCACGGCATCACCAGAGAAGATCAGGCTCTTCTCGGAGGCGACGGTCGCGAAAGTCGTGTTCGCCGCGAGGACCAAGGGATTGGGCACGGTGGTCGAAGAAGCGGTCGTGCTGCGCAATTTGGGACCGTTCAGCGTCAGCGTCCCCACCGAACCGAAGGCGGCGCCGTTCAGCACGGCCACTTCACCGAGGCCGTTCAAGCTCGCGCCACCGGTGAAGGTGCTGGCGGCGCCGAAGTAGATGGCCCCCGACGCGTTTGAGACGTTCAGCGTCAAGGCGCCGTCGCCGGTGATGATCGACGTGAGCGAGACGGAGAATGCGGCCGTGTTCGTGATGATTCCGCCGACGCCGTTGAGCTGGATGCCGCGGTTGGACGCCAAAGACATCGCGGCGGTCGGGGTGATCGACAGCCTACCGCCATTAAACACCAGCTTCCCCGGCGTCGCCGCGGCCGGCACCGCACCCAGCGGGGAAGATGCGGCCCCGTTGGCGCCGTCCGTCGCGATGGCCAGCGTGCCGCCATTCAACGTCGTGATGCCGCTGTAGGTGTTGGCGCCGGAAAGCGTCACGGTGCCCGTGCTCGAACTGCTCATGGTGAGGTTCGAGTTGTTCGCGGCCTTGTCGACGATGGGGGCGGAGATCGTCACGCCGCTCGTGGTCGTCAAATTGAAGACCAATTCGTTTTCCGCACCGATACCGACCGTCCCGGTGCTCGCCGAGGAAATCGTCAGCAAGGCGGTCTGAATGCCGAGTATACCGTTCAGCGTGTATTTGTTCGCACCTAAGTTGATCGTGCACGCTGCCGTATTGTTGACGATCAAGGCGTAGTTATTCACCGCCCCGCTGAGGGTGAGCGCCGTGGTCTGACCGGTGGAATAGACGGTCGAGGCCGTGCCTCCCGTCAAGACGAACGCGGTGGTCAAGGGACCACCCGACAACTGATATGGGGCGGAAGCCGCGCCGCGCACGGCGACGTAGCGGGTCGACGTGCCCGTGCCCCAGAAGGCATTCGCTCCCATGAAAATGTAACTTCCCGACGCCGGCATCGTGACCGCACCGTTGGGCCCCGTCAGGCTGGTGATGTTGACGATTTCGTTGGTCGGTGCCGCGCCCGCCAAGCTGCTGGAGGACCCTGCGGTCCAAGCGGTGTTCGTCTGGAAAAAAACGGTGTTGCCGACTTGGCGAGTGACGGCGCCGAGGTTGAGCGTCAAATTCGTGGCGCTGCTGCCTTTGTTCAGGACGAATGGGGTCAGGCCCGAACCCAACAGGGTGCCGGTGAAAGTCTGGGCGCTCGTCGCGCCGGTCGCATTCTTACCGAGAACCGAGAAAGTTCCTCCGTTCAGGGTGAGGGCATTCGCGCTGCTGACGAGATTGGTCGGCGTGCTTAGGTTGGCGAAATCCAACGTCAGCGTCCCTGCGCGCAAGCCAAGGCCACCGTTGAAGGTGTTCGTGGCGGCACTGCTGAGCGTCAAAGTCCCGGGACCCATCTTGGTGAGGCCGAAACCCGAACCGCTCACGACGCCCGGAATCGTCAACCCACCTGAACCGACGACCCAAGTCTGGCTTGCCCCCAACGCCAGGTTGATGCGTTGCGCGGAGATGACATCGCCGATCGTCACCGCGCCACCACCCGTGGTCAGACCACCCGCGCCCAAGGTCAGGTATTGTTCCAGGGCGCTGCTCTGGTTGGTCAACGTGACCGGCGAAGGATCGGTGAAGGTGAGGCTATTGATGCTGGCGGAAGCCGCTAAATCGATGCTGAGGCTCCCCGCTTGATTGCCTGGCCCTAGGATGAACAAATCATCGGCATTCGTCGGGGCCGTCGTGGTCGACCAATTGGCGGCGTTGCTCCACGTGCCACCGCTGGCCCCCGTCCACGATAAATTCGCCGCCGTGGCCGACGAGGCGAGGCTCAGCATCGCTGCCGCCCAAAGCATCTTCCGTTGCACGTAAACACGGCCGCACCGACGTGCCTTGGGGTAAGACGTGAGCATGAATTTAGGGAAATCCACCCATCCCATTAGGCAAGAGCAGATGCCGAATAAGTCCACCGTACCGGGCAGGATTGGCTAACCGTATCGGGTAGGGTTGGCTCACCGTATCGGGTAGGGTTGGCGTACTGTATCGGGTAGGGTTGGCACACTGTATCGGGTAGGGTTGGCACTGCGTGCCAACCTAGCCTGCCTTTCAATCCCCCCCTGGTCAGCACGCAGTGCTGACCCTCCCAAAGGCAGAGGCGGCAAAGCCGCCATCCAACAAAAAAGCCCCGGGAGGTCCCGGGGCTTGGTGAGTGAACTCTACGGACGGCTTACTTCTTGGCGGCGCGCTTCTCCTCGATGGCTGCCTGGGCAGCGGCGAGGCGGGCGACCGGCACGCGGTAAGGCGAGCAGGAGACGTAGGACAGACCCACGCGGTGGCAGAACTTCACGGACTCGGGTTCGCCGCCGTGTTCGCCGCAGATGCCGAGCTTGATGTCGGGACGGGTCTTGCGGCCCTTCTCGATGGCGATCTGGACGAGCTGGTCGACGCCGGTCTGGTCGAGCGTGGCAAACGGGTTCTTCTTGAAGATCTCGTTCTCGGTGTAGGCGCCCAGGAAGTTACCCATGTCGTCGCGGCTGACGCCGAGCGCGGTCTGGGTGAGGTCGTTCGTGCCGAAGCTGAAGAACTCGGCCGTGTGGGCGATCTCGTCGGCCGTGAGGGCACCGCGAGGTACTTCGATCATCGTGCCCACGGAGTAGGCGATCTTGCACTTCTGCTCCT
>CALQIY020000200.1 GCA_943330755.2 Opitutus sp. GAS368 | reverse complement strand
GGGCGTGACCCTTTTCGGGAAGCGCCGCCCTTGACTCCGATGTCCGAATCCGACCGTCATCCTTTCCTCTCCGGCCTCAGCAAGCACCGCGGCGCTCAGCCGACCTGCGTGGTCATCTTCGGCGCCTCCGGCGACTTGGCCGCCCGCAAGCTGCTGCCCGCCCTCTATAACCTGGCGGTCGATAGCCTCCTGCCCGCCGACTTCCACCTCATCGGATTTGGCCGTAAACCCATTCCCGACGCCGAGTTCCGTACCCAGGCCGCCGCCGACATCAAGAAGTTCTCCCGCCGCGAGTTCCGCTCCGACATCTGGAAGCGCGTCGAAGACAACACTTCCTACCAAGCCGGCGGTTACGACGACCCGGCCGCCTTCGAAGCTTTGAAGGCCCAGATCGCCGCCGCCGAAAAGCGCGCCGGCCGTCCGCTGCAGCTCGTCTTCTACGTCTCCACGCCTCCGTCCGTCTTCGAGCCCATCCTCGAGAACCTCGGTCAGTCGGGTCTGGCCGCCCGCGGCATCGGTACCGACCTCGAAAGCAAGGTCATCATCGAGAAGCCGTTCGGTAAGGACCTCGCGTCCGCCGTCCACCTCAACGCCGTCGCCGCGCGCAATTTCCGCGAGTCGCAGATCTTCCGCATCGACCACTACCTGGGCAAGGAGACCGTCCAGGATCTGCTCGTCCTGCGTTTCGCCAACCCCATCTTCGAGCCCCTCTGGAACCGTCGCCACGTCGACCACGTCCAGATCACCGTCGCCGAAGAACTCGGCGTCGGCACGCGTGGTGGTTACTACGACAGCAGCGGCGCCACGCGCGACATGCTGCAGAACCACACGATGCAGCTCCTGGCGCTCGTCGCGATGGAGCAGCCTCGCTCGCTCTCGGCTGAGCATATCCGTGACGAGAAGGTCAAGCTCCTCGAGTCGATCCAGCCCTTGCGTCTCGGCGCCAACGCCGACGCCGTGCGGGCCCAGTATGCCGAAGGCCTCTCCGGCGGCGAGAAGGTCCCTGGTTACCGCGCCGAGAAGGACATCCCGCAGGAATCCGCCACCGAGACCTTCTGCGCGCTCCGCTTCTCGATCGAAAACACCCGCTGGTCCGGCGTCCCATTCTACATGCGCTCCGGTAAGCGCCTCGCGCGCCGCGTCTCCGAGATCGCCATCCAGTTCAAGCAGCCCGAATCCGGCCTCTTCGCCGGCGATGCCCGCTACGACCTCGCGCCCAACCGCCTCGTCATCCAGATCCAGCCCGACGAGGGCACGACCCTCGTCCTCAACTCGAAGGTGCCCGGCCTCGAGCCGCGCACGCAGCCCGTCCGCCTGAGTTTCCGTTACGCCACGACCTACGGATCGAACACCCCCGAAGCCTACGAACGCCTCATCCTCGACGGCATCGTCGGCGATCGCACGCTCTTCATCCGCGGCGACGAGACGGAAGCCTCTTGGCGTCTCTTCACGCCGTTGCTCAAGAGCTGGCAGCAGCAGGGCCGCGAAGGCATGGAAGCTTACGCCTCCGGTTCCTGGGGCCCCGCCGGTGCCGATGCGCTCCTCGCCGCGCATGGCCACGCCTGGCGCAACGCCGGTCGCTAAGTCCCATGTCGCATCCCATCCTCGACGCGCTCCCGGGTTTCCCGATGAAGATCTCGGCGGCCCTGCCGGCGCTCGATAAGGCGTGGGCGGAGGAAGGCGAAGACGCCACGCGCGCTTCGCAGATGAACGTCATTTTGATGTTCGGGGCGAACGTCACCCCTGCGGATGCTTCCGCGCGTTTCGATGAAGCCATCCGCTTCGCGCAGCGTTACCCGTGCCGCTTGGTCGTCCTCGCGGCCCGCCCCGCGGCCGAAGCGCTGGCCGCCTTGGAAGCCAAGGTGAACGTCCTGTGCTTCTTCGACCCATCCCGCCGGGGCAAGCGTTGCTGCGAGGCCCTCATGCTCGCCTATGGTGCCCATACCGCTGAGCTCGAGTCCCTCGTCTCCACCTGGCTGGAAGGCGATTTGCCGACGAACCTTTGGGCCCATGGGGTGAGCGCGGAAGAATTCCGCCCGTGGCTCGGTTGGGCCGCTCGCTGCCGTCGGGTCGTCGCCGATCGTTCGATCGTCGGCGAAGCCTTCTTCGCCTTGCCGTTCAAGAATGCGCTCTCCATCCGCGACCTCTCCGTAGCGCGTTGCCTACCGGTGCGCCAAGCGCTCGGTCAGTTCCTCGCCGCGCATGCGCCGACGGACCTCGTCCGTGGCCTGCAGTCCGTCACGATTTCCCATGGTCCGGCCTTGAGCGGCGAAGCCGCGGGCTTGTTGACCTGGATGAAGGGCTGCCTCACGCACTGCGCGGGCCTGACCCGTGCGCACTTGGGCGCCGACTTCAAACTCTCCGTGAAGGTCCCGGCCGGCGATAACCTCGATGCCGAGTGGGTCTATGCGGATGGCTCGCGTTTCTCGTGGGAGCACGCCGACCGCGGCACGCAAGCGATCATCACCTTCACGCGCAGCCGGCAGCCGGCGCCCGTCACGCAACGCGTTGCCTTCATGGGCGCCGCCGAAGCGCTGTCCGAAGCGGTGTTCTTTTGATTGGCGGTTGGTGGATGGCGGTTGGTGGTTGGGAAGGCAAAGAACAGAGTACTTAGTCGATGGGAGGCGAAGGGGTGGCCTGCGCCCGGATGCATCGGGTAGGGTTGGCACTGCGTGCCAACCTAGGAGTTCGCTGTTGGGCGAACTCAGGGTAGGGTAAGGCTTTGCCTTATGACGCAGCTAGGTGAGCACGCAGTGCTCACCCTACCCGATGCATCGATTGCGCGCCTACCCAATCCCGAACCATCACGGACTCTGATCCGATTCTTCCCTAACCGCTAGCCGCCATCCGCTATCCCCTCGGCGGGCAGCACGCGGTGCTGCCCCTGCCTACCGGTAGGGGGTGGGACGGGGGCAGCCCTAGGCGTAGCGTTTACCCTGATAACATTATAATTATCGAAGATATTTTTCCGGATTTCCGATGGCGTGGGTCGAGCGCTTCCCCAAAGTCCCGCTCCCCCTGATGACGACTTCACGTCCATTCCAACGCGCCCTCCGCCCATGATCCGGCAATTCGACGAGAACGGCGGTCGGCCTCTGCGTGGACCGGAATCCTTCAAGCGGCCCAAACTCCATGAGCTGGACCTGGAGATTCTTGTCTCGAACGAAGG
>CALQIY020000199.1 GCA_943330755.2 Opitutus sp. GAS368 | reverse complement strand
TTCGTGAACGAGATCAACCCCAACCTCGAAGTCGACAAGGGCGACCCGGCGGAGAAATCCCGCCTGCTTGAGTTGTGCGGGGCGCTCGGCGAACCGGATCCCGCCAAGCGCCTCCAGCGCATGGACAAGATCCTGGATATCGACGCGTACTTCCGGTACCTCGCGCTCGAGCAGGTGCTCTGCCACTGGGATGGGTATTCCTTCAACCAGAACAACTACCGCATGTACGAGGACCCGGGCGCCGGGAAGTTCTACTTCCTCCTCCACGGGATGGACCAGGTCTTCGCCAATGATAATCGCTGGTACATCTTCAAGCCGCCGGCCAAGGCCGTGCCCAACGCCCTCCTCTTCGACAAGACGATGCGCGAGCGGGCCCGCACCCAGTTCTTCGGCGTCTATGAGAAGGTCCTGCGGCCCATCGACTGGCCGCGCCGCGCGAACGAAATCGCCGCCGACCTCAAGCTCAAGCTGAAGCCCATCGATCCCGAGGAATCCAAACGCTTCGAGCAACGCGGCAAAGAGGCCGCCGGGCAGATCAAGGCCCGCCTCGACGTCGTCAAGGCCCAGGTCGAAGACGCCTACCGCCTGCGCGGCGCCGGCGGCAAAGCGGTCCTCGGCGCGGCGAACTACGCCTGGACCTGGTCGACCGACAAGGGCGAAGCCAAGGAAGTGAACCTCGGCGGCAAAGAATGCCTCTACGTCAAAGTCGGCGCGGAGAAAGGCGCGGACTGGCGCCTCCCGCTGTCGCTCTCGCCCGGCCGTTACCGACTGGAAGGCAAACTCCAGTGGAAGGGCGTGAAGGCCGGCGCCGGCGACAACGCCAAGGGCGGTCGCCTCCGCGTGTCGGGCGTCGGGGCCGGCGACAACGCCAAGAACCCACCTCTCGTCGGGGACAGCCCCTGGAAAAACATCAGCGTCGATTTCACGGTCACCGACGCCGACCCCACCTTGGTCGTCGAACTCCGGGGCGAAGCGGGCGAACTCTGGGCGGACCGGAGCAGCCTCACCGTCACGCGCCTGCCCTAAGCCCATGGATACCGCCGACCGCTTCGAGTACAAGTTCCTCATCCGCCGCAGCCAGCGCGATGAGCTCCTCGGACAATTGGCCGACCAGCTCCTGCCCGACACCCATGGTGGCTCCGATGGGCACTACCCCATCATCAGCCTCTACTACGACGCACCCGACCTGCGTTGCTACTGGGATAACTGGCGGGGCATCCCCTCGCGCCGCAAACTCCGCGTCCGGGTCTACGGCTCCGAAGATGGCGCGATCCCGCCCACGAGCTTCATCGAGGTGAAGCACAAAGCCGATGGCCGCGGGGTCAAACGCCGCATCCAGACGACTTTGGCGCAAGCGCTGGCCGTCACCCAAGGCGCGGCGCCGGACGCCTCCTTCTCCGCGCACGACCTCCGGATCGTGGAAGAAGTCCACCGCCTGCGCACCCTCGAGAAATTCCGGCCCAGCTGCGTGATGCGCTACGACCGCCACGCCTACTTCCTCCACCTCCCCGAGGAAGCGGCGCTCGGCCGCGAGCCCCTGCGCGTGACCTTCGACCATGACATCGCGGTCCGCTTCGACGACCTGACGCCGACGATCGACGACCGTAAGTTCAACCAATACGTCCTGCCCGCCGACCACTGCATCATGGAGGTCAAAGGCGCCGGCGCCGTGCCCTACGCCTTTGCCGCCCGACTGAGTCGCCTCAAGCTCGCCCCGCGCCAGTTCAGCAAATACAGCGAAGGCTTGCGCATCACGGGCCGACACCTCTCCTTTGCCGCCTAACCCCCTTTCCCCCTCCCTTACCATGCTCACCCCACTCTTCGCCGCCCCGGCCCAATCCGTCGCCGATAGCGACGGCATCCTCGATGCCCTTTTCGCCCCGGGCGCCCAATTGCAATCCCCGGGCGCCAAGGAGATCGTCTTCGCGATCCTCTTCAGCTTCGTCCTGAACAGCCTGATCGCGCTGCTCTACAAGGTCACCTACCGGGGCACGAAGTATTCGCAGGACTACGTCAACACCCTCATCATCCTCGGCACCGTCGTGACCATGGTGATCATGGTGGTGCACGGGAACAAGGAGATGGCCTTCGGCATGTTCGCGGCCTTCTCCATCATCCGCTTCCGCCGGACCGTCTCCCAGGCGCGCGACATCGGCTTCATCTTCTTCGCCATGGCGGCGGGCCTAGCGGTCGGCGCGCGGCAGTACGAATTGGCCCTCGTCACCGTCCCGCTCGTCTGCGCGGTCATCTACGTCCTCGGCGCGATGACCCTCTTCAGCAGCAAGCGCGGCTCGCACGTCCTGCGCATCCGCGTCGGCAACGACCTCAACTACGACCAGGCGTTCGCCGAGCCCTTCAAGCAGTTCGCCCTCACCCACGAACTCATCTCGGCCGAGACCATCCAGGCCGGCATGATGACCGAGCTGGTCTACGAGATCACGCTCCACAACCCGTCCGAACTGAACCTCTTCACCAACGCGCTCCAGATGGCCAACGGCAACAACCGCGTGCTCATCACCAAGGCGAACGACCAAGTCGCCCAAGACAGCGACTAAGCCCCGCGCGGCCGCCAACCCCGCAAGCAAAAGGGACGTCCAGGCGGACGTCCCTTTGCTTTGGGTGAACCCGCCGGCCGGCTTCAGTCGCCGCCCTTGGAAGGCTTGCCGGTGGAGGAGAAGAATTCCTTCACGCGGGCCCGGAGGTAATCGCGGTTCAGCTTGGCGATGACGTCCAAGGTGATGCTCTTCGGGCAATGCGCCTGGCACTCGCCATAGTTGGTGCAGTTGCCGAAGCCCGCGTCGTCCATGGTCTTCACCATGGCGAGGGTGCGGCGGTCGCGCTCGGCCTGGCCTTGCGGCAGGATGTTGAGGTGATTGATCTTGGCGCCGACGAAGAGCATCGCGGAGCCGTTCTTGCAGGAAGCGACGCAGGCGCCGCAACCGATGCACTCGGCGGCATCCATGGCCTCATCGGCGATGGGCTTGGGCACCGGGATGTTGTTCGCCTCGGGGGCGGAGCCGGTGCGGACGGTGATGAAGCCGCCGGACTGGATGACCTTGTCGAAGGCGGAGCGATCGACGGCGAGGTCCTTGAGCACCGGGAAGGCGCGGGCGCGCCACGGCTCGACGGTGATCGTCTCGCCGTCGCGGAAGTTGCGCATGTGCAGCTGGCAGGTCGTCACGC
>CALQIY020000198.1 GCA_943330755.2 Opitutus sp. GAS368 | reverse complement strand
CAAGGTCGACACCAAGGCCTCCCTCACGGCGTCCTTGCTCGGCGGCGACGCCAAGTATGTGAGCTATAAGTATACCGAGCGGACCTTCAAGTTCCCTGCCCCGGACGTCGCCACCATGGCCGGCCGACTGGAAGTCCAGGCCATCGTGGATGGCGTCAGCATGACCACCGGGATTAGTTACCTCGCCGTGTGGCGCCTCGAGAAAGGCCAATGGAAGTTCCTCGCGTGGCAGTCCTGCAAAATCCCTCCCGCGACCCCGGCCAAATAAGCATAGTCGGGGGATTTGGGATTGGGGATTGGCGGGCAGGGATAAGTTACTAGAAGTCTTCGCACCCCGCATGCATTCCTCCTTCGTCGCCCTTTGCCTTGGCGCCGCTTCGGCGCTGGCCATCGAGTACCCGCACCCGCCCGCCGATCCGCAACCGACCGGCTGGCCGCTCACCGCGGCGGAACGCGCCTACGTGACCGAGAAACCTGAATACGAGCGCCGGCCAGGAAAAGAGGTCAACAAACACCTCCCGCAGCACTGGCCCAGCGTGCCCACCGCCGGCTATTGGAGCGGCACCACATGGCTCGACGTGCACAGCACGCTCGTCACCTATGTGCAAAAGAACGCTGGACCTTGCGATGTGCTCCTCGTTGGCGACTCCATCACGCAGCAATGGGGCGGGCCGCTGGATAAGACCGGACCCAACGCCGCCTGGCTCAAACATTTCGGCCAGCTCAAGACCATCAACCTCGGCATCGGCGGCGACAAGACGCAGAACGTGCTCTGGCGCCTGGACCACGGGGGCGTGGCGGGACTCCAGCCTACCGTCATCGTGCTGATGATCGGCAACAACAACATGTTCTTCACGCCCGAAACCGGCGTACCCGCCGCCGCTCAAGGCATCCAGACCTGCGCCGCAAACCTTCGCGAAAAGTTCCCTGCCGCCACGCTCATCGTCGCCAAAATCCTGCCCTGCCACTCCCCGAAGGACCGCTTTTATCAAGATATCGCGGCGACCAACGCCGCACTGGATAAGCTGGCCTTGGACCAAGACCCCAAGGTCAAGGTACTCGACCTGACCAAGGACTTCCTGAACGCGGACGGCACGATTCGCGCCGAACTCTACCTCCCGGACAAAATCCACCTTTCGCTCGCCGGCTACGAAGCCTACGCTCAACGCCTGAAGCCGCTGCTCGCTCCGCTGACCCAAAAGTAATCCTCCCCCATCCCCCCTCCCCTATCCCCGACCCCCTATCCCCCATGAACCCCATGCTCACCTCCGTCGTAGCCCTTTCCCTCGGCTGCGCTTCCTTGCTCGCCGCCGACACACCCGCAGCCCCCAAGGCCGCCGCGCCCAAAGCCGAGGCCAAGAAGGCCCCGGCCCGCTTCGTCAACGACGGGAACCCTGAACGCCTCAAGTCGCCCCTCGCGGTGAAGCCTGACGAAAATATCCCCTACGGCCCGCACCGGATGCAGGTGATGTACTTCTGGCGCGCGAAGTCCGACCGGCCCACGCCGGTCCTCTTCTACATCCACGGCGGCGGCTGGGCCAATGGTGATCGCTCCAGCGTGAACGGCCTGCTCAAACCCTGCCTCGAGGCCGGCATCTCCGTCGTATCGGTGGAATACCGTTACATCAAGGACGCCACGGCCGACGGCGTGATTCCGCCCGTGAAGGGCCCGATGCTCGATTGCGCCCGCGCCCTCCAACTCGTCCGCAGCAAAGCCAAGGAATGGAACCTCGACAAGACGCGCATCGTCGCCAGCGGTGGGTCCGCCGGCGCCTGCACGAGCCTCTGGCTCGCCTTCCACGACGACCTGGCTGACCCCAAGTCCGCCGATCCCATCGCGCGTGAATCGACCCGGTTGCTTGGCGCCGCCGTCTCCTCGCCCCAGACCTCGCTCGACCCCAAGCAGATGCGCGAATGGACGCCGAACAGCGGCTACGGCGCGCATGCCTTCGGTATCGCCGGCGACGCGGCCAAGAAGATCTCGTCCTTCCAGGCCTTCTACGATGCCCGCGAGCGGATCCTGCCGTGGATCAAAGAATACTCGCCGTACGAACTCGTGACCAAGGACGATCCGGCCGTGGGCCTCTACTTCCCGACCGTTCCGAACATCGGCAAGGAAGAAAAAGATGCCACCCACTCGGCCAACTTCGGCGTAAAACTGAAGGAACACTGCGACGCCATCGGCGTACCGTGCGAACTCGTCTACCCCGGGGCCCCCGACGTGAAGCACCCGAAGGAGTTCGATTTCATCAAAGCCAAGCTCCTGCCGGCGTCCAAGTAAGCCATGCGCGCCCTGCTCGCCCTCTGCCTCGGTCTCGCGACGCTGGTCGCGGCGGAGCCGTCGCTGACGCTGGACAGCCCCCGGCCCCGGCAGGTCTTCCAACGCGCCGACCAGCGAACGGGGCTCGTGAAGGTGCGGGCCGCGGTGGCCGGACAGGAGGACTACGATACGCCCACCGCCGAGTACCGACTGGACGAAGGTCCGTGGCGGAAGCTATCGCTCACCTCTTTTGGCCGCATGGACGGAAAGACGGTCTTCGCCGGCATGTTTCCGGCGGTCACCGGGGCGCACGCGGTGGAGATCCGCGCGCTGCGCGAGGGCAAGCCCATCGCGAGTTTGGCCGCGGTGAACTTCTTCGTCGGTGAGGTCTTTGTAGTGACCGGCCAATCCAACTCCGCCAACCATGGGGCGGTGAAGACCAAGTCGGCATCTGACCAAGTCTTCACGCTGACGCCGAAAGGCGATTGGCAACCGTGCGCGGACCCGCAGCCCGGCGCTTCTGGCGGCGGCGGCAGCATTTTGCCCGCCTTGGGCGACGAACTCCAGAAGCGCCTTGGCGTGCCCATTGGCTTCATCCCCTGCGGCATCGGCGCCACCAGCGTCCGGGAATGGCTCCCCGGCGGCGTCCCCTTCCCTAACCCACCGACGATCCTGAGTCGCGTGAAGAAAACCGCCGATGGCCAATGGGAAGCCGACGGCAAGGCCTATGCGATGCTGGTCAAGCGGATGCAATCCGTGCCTTCCTTCCGCGCGGTGCTCTGGCACCAAGGCGAAAGCGACGCCAACCAAAAGGACGCGACGCGGACGCTGTCTGGAAAGCTTTATGCGGATTACCTAAAAACGCTGATCGCCTCGGCGAACAAGGACAGCCAACGGACCGCCCCGTGGTTCGTCGCCCAGGTCAGTT
>CALQIY020000197.1 GCA_943330755.2 Opitutus sp. GAS368 | reverse complement strand
TTCGCCTACGCCCTGCGGAGAGAGCGCCACTCCGCAGTCGATCCGCTTCTCGCGCTGCGACGCTCCGAGGCCTTTGCCCGGAGGGATCGTCGGGACGATCCAGTCGAGCGCCGGCCGCATCCCGCAAGTCACCATGGTGGTGAAAGCCCCGTAGGAGTGGCCCATCATGCCGACGTGCTCGAGGTCGAGCCGTCCCTTCAGCCTGGGGTGGGATTGATTCCAGATCTCGGCTTGGTTCAGGACGAAAGTGATATCCTGCGGTCGGGCCGTGATTTCCGCAGAATCATGGATCATCGCGTCCAGGTTCTTCATCAGCTGAATGCCTTGGGTCATCTTTTCGCGATTACTGCCGACGTGCTCCACGCACAGGACGACGTAGCCATGCGTGGCGAGATGTCGGGCTTGCGCGAAATGGGTGTCGAGGTCGCCGCCCGCGCCATGTGAGAGGACGACGACGGGGCACTTGGAATCGCCGACGGGAAGATGGACTTTGACGGGCACCTTGCGGCCGGCGCCGCTTTTTTCGGCGCGCCGCTCGCCGAAGATCCTGCGGATGCCTTTCTGGGCCTCCGAGGCTTGTCGGCGGCTGGCGTCGACGAGCTCGGGGAAATCGAGCTCAGAGGTCTTATGCGGTCCGGACGCGGAAGGGTCGACGGCGGCGAAGGCTAGCCCGGCGATGACCGTGAGGATAAACGAAAGAAGGGGTGCTTTCCGTCGCATGGACATAGTCTGTCACGAGCCTCTTGACCATCAAGCCCGACGTAAGTCGATAATCGGGCGTAGGCATGTCCTAATCGGCAAGGCCAGGCCCCTTTCGGTCCCTTGGCTCAGCGGGAGCGGAAGACGTCGCTGGTCAGGCACTCGACGACCAGGCTGCTAAGGCTTATGCAGGCAGCGTGGGTCGGCTGCGGTGGGAAGGCTCTTCGTCCATTCCAGCAACCGCTGCTTCAGTCGGGCCACGACCTCGGGGTGGTCGGCGCCTACCTCTTTCGCTTCGGCGCGGTCGGCCGAAAGGTCATAGAGGGCGGAACGTTCGCCGGTGGCGTCGATGAGCAGCTTCCATGGGCCCTCCCGCATGGCCCAGGCCGCCCACATGTCATCACGCGGGTTCACGTGATAGTGTTTCCAGAACAGCGGCTTGGTACGTCCGACGGGTTTGCCGAGCAGGGCGGGCAGCAGGTTCTCGCCGTCGCCCTGATGGTCGGCCGGCAACGTCACTTCGGCGGCGGCGCAGAGCGTCGGCAGCAGGTCGACCGCGGAGAATACCGTGCGCTCGTCCTTCGTCCCGGCCGGGATGCGGGCGGGCCAGCGTACGATGAACGGCACGCGGATGCCGCCCTCGAAGAGGTTACCTTTGCGGCCGCGGAGGCCGCCGGTGGAGCCGACGCTGTAGAAGACGTCGAACCCCTTCTTCTGATCGCCGTCGGCGGGCAGGGCGACACGGTCGCCGGCGGCCACGGGGCGTCCGGCCGGACCGTTGTCGCTGGAGAAGATCACGATGGTGTCGTTTTCCAATCCGGCCTGCTTGAGCGCGTCCAGAATGCGCCCCACGTTCAGGTCCGCTTCGCGCAGGACCGCCGCGTAGACCTGGCGGCGCGGGTCGAGATGCTTGAAGACGTCGAGCGATTCCTGCGAAGGGATGTGCATCGTGTGCGACTCATGCAGCCACACGTTCATGAAGAAAGGCTGCCCGCCCTTGAGCCGGCCGATGGCCTGGGCGGCCTCGATCCCGATGTCATGCAGGTTGATGCCCGGTCCGGGGCCATGGTAGACCTTCGACTCTTCGATGCCGTAGGCGGACATCGGCGGGGCGTCGGCCGCCTTCTTCTGGTCGGCCCCCATGTGCCATTTGCCGAAATGCAGCGTGCGGTAGCCGGTGGCCTTCAGGGTGCGGGGAAGCGTGGGAGCTTCGGGGTCGAGCCAGTCCGGCATCGTACTGTTCTTCTTGGGGCCCAGGACCTGCGAGTTGAAGACGTTGTTGACTCCGAAGCGTGCCGGGAAGCGACCCGTCATGGCAGCGATACGACTGGGCGAGCATACGGGGCTCAGCACGTTGAACTGGGCGAAGTCGACCCCTTCGGCCGCCAGCCGGTCGATGCGGGGCGTCCGGATCCAGTCTTCGGCCCCGTGGCAGGCGACGTCGCCCCAGCCGAGATCGTCGGCATAGATGAAGATGATGTTGGGACGGTTGGCCTGCGCCGTTGGGAGGAAGATCCCCAGGGCTAAGGCGAGCGAGGCGAGGAAGCGGCGCATGGGGAGAGGGAGACGTTATGATTCCAGTCCGGTCTGAAGGCAAGGGGTCAGGCCGTTACCCATACGTCCTGATACCAAAACATCTTAAATATTTGGGTTTTGGTTACAGTTATGCTTCGGTAACGGCCTGACCCCTTACTCAGCGCGACCGGAAGACGTCGCTGGTCAGGCACTCGACGACCAGGCTGCGTAGGCCGAGGCCCTGCTGCTTGACCTTGTCGTGGATACGGTCGACGGCGAATTCGTCGGCCGGCTCCATGAGGCGTCCGGTGCTGTAGGCGAGGAGCGAGCGGATGAGGTGACGGGTGAACATCTCGTCACGCTTGTCATGCAGGATATCACGGAATCCGGCGAAGTCTTGGTAGGTCTCGCCGGAGGCGAATTCCCCGGAGGTGTCGATCTTCGGCGCCGGGCCCTTCTTGGGCTTCGCGTAGTTGACGCGCCAGCGGCCGACGGCGTCGAAGGATTCCAGGCTGAAGCCGAGCGGGTCGATCTTGCGATGGCACTCGGCGCAGGCGCGGTCGGTGCTGTGCTTGGCAAGGCGTTCACGGATGGTGGTCGTGCCGCTGACGTCGGGTTCGATGGCCGGCACGGTGTCCGGAGGGGGCGGGGGCTTGATGCCGAGGATGTTCTCGCTGACCCACGCGCCGCGCGTGACGGGCGAGGTCTCGACGCCATTGGCGCTGACCGTCAGGACGGCCGCCATGCCGAGCAGGCCGCCGCGATGCGAGTCGCCCTTGAGGCTGATCTTCTGGAAGCCATCGGCCAGGCGTAGGGTCTTCTGTTCGGGCAGGTCGTAGAGCTTGGCGAGTTTCTTATCGATGAAGCTGTGGTCGGCTTGGAGGAACTGGTTCACCGGGCGGTTCTCCTTGAGCATGTCGCGGAAGAAAAGGCGTGCCTCGGTCTTCATCGAAGCGGGCAGGTCCTCGGCGTAGTAAGCCCGATTCGTCTCGCGGGGCGGCGGCAT
>CALQIY020000196.1 GCA_943330755.2 Opitutus sp. GAS368 | reverse complement strand
CGGCGGCGGTCATTTCGGCTCGGCCCGTCACCGGCTTGCCGGCGGTCGCGGCCGCGCAAGTCGCCGATCCGCGGAAGGTCCTCGCCGAAGTGGCCCGCCGTTTCCAGGGGCATCCCGAAGCCGCGCTTCAACTGGTTGGCGTCACGGGTACCAACGGCAAGACGACCGTCACGACGCTGCTGCGTCACCTGCTCCAAGCGGATGGCAGCCAATGGGGTTTGGTCGGCACGGTCCGTTACCACCTCGGCCGCCGTTCGATTCCTTCTTATAAGACGACGCCCGAGTCCGCGGACCTCGCGGCCTTCTTCCGCCAGATGGCTGACGCCGAGTGCGCCGGAGCCTGCCTCGAGGTGAGTTCGCATGCGCTCCACCAGGATCGCGTGCATGGTTTCCATTTCGCCGCCGCCGCCTTCACGAACCTCACGCGCGACCACGTCGACTACCATGGCGACCTCGCCACCTACCTGGACGCCAAGACGGTCCTCTTCGATGGTCGCAACGGTTCCGTCCCCGGGGTGAGCGTCTTCAACGTCGATGACCCCGCCGGACTGGTCCTCGCCGAGGCTTGTCGCCGCCGCGGGTCCGTCCTGACTTTTGGCCTGTCCGCCGGGGCCGATCTGCGTGCGACCGACATCCGGTACACGCTCGCGGGCACCGAATTCGCCGTCGGCTGGCAGGGACGTTCGGCCCGTTTCTCTTCGCCGCTCCCCGGCGACTACAACGTCTCCAACGTGCTGTGCGCCTTGGCCTTGGCGGCGGCCTTGGGCCGCGACCCGTTGTCGTTGGCGGCCGCGGTGGCTTCCTTCCCGGGCGTAGCCGGTCGCATGGAGCGCGTCGAAGCCGGGCAAGCTTTCCCGGTCTTCGTCGACTATGCGCATACGGACGACGCCTTGCGCAATGCGCTCCGCATGCTCCGCGCCATCACGCCGGGGCGCGTCCTCTGCGTCTTCGGTTGCGGCGGCAACCGCGACCGCGGCAAGCGTCCCGCGATGACGCAAGCCGTCGCCGAACTCGCCCACCTCGCGTGGGCGACCTCCGATAACCCGCGCAAGGAAAGCATCGACGCCATCTTCGCGGACATGCGGACCGGGCTGGGGCCTTTGCCCACCGTGGAGTTCGTGGCGGATCGGCGCGAAGCCATCGGTCGCGCGCTCGCCGCGGCGCAGCCCGGCGATTGCGTGGTCGTCACGGGCAAGGGCCACGAATCGACCCAAGAATTCGCCGACACCGTGGTGCCGTTCGACGACCGTCAAGTGGTCCGCGAATTGTTGGAGCTACGGAGGGGCCCCGCCGCATGACCACTTCCTTTGCGCCGACGGATCTCGCCGCGTGGGCCCAGGGGACCTGGACGACCTCGCCGGTGGCCGCCGTCACCGGCTTCGGGACGGACACGCGCGCCTTGCGGACCGGCGATGCGTTCGTGGCCTTGAGGACGGCGCGCCGCGATGGCCATGATTTCCTGAGCGACGCGCGCGCCCAGGGGGCGGCCTGCGCCGTGGTGGCGCATCCGGTGGCGGATCCGCTCCCGCAGCTGGTGGTCGCCGATCCGCAGACGGGTTTGCAGCGCATCGCCGCGGCTTGGCGGCAGCGTTTCCCCGGGCCGGTCATCGGCGTCACGGGGAGCGTCGGCAAGACCTCGACCAAGGATCTGTTGGGCACTTTGTTGGGTCCGACCGCCTTCATCACCGAGGCCAACCTGAACAACCTTTTGGGCGTACCGTTGATGCTCTTGCGGTTGCGCGCCGACCGGCATCGCTTTGCGGTCATCGAAGCCGGCATGAGCGTGCCAGGTGAACTCGGCATCAGCGCCGCGGTCATCCGACCGGATGTCGCCATCGTCACCGCCGTCGCCCCGGTTCACTTGGAAGGCGTCGGTTCGCTCGCGGCGGTCGCGCGGGAGAAGGCGACGTTGGTGGAAGCGCTTGCGGCGGGTGGTCGGGCGGTTTTGCCGGCCTCGTTGTTGGCCTGGCCCGAGTTCGCGGCGTTGGCGGACCGTTGCCTCGCCGTCCGTTTCGCCGGCGAAGCGCATCCGGCCGTCCGACCGGCCCGCTTGGTCGAAGCCGTGCTCGGCCTATCGGGAGGTCGCCGAACTTTGAGCCTCGACGGTGAAGTCTTCCAGTTGGGACCGGTCTCCGATGGCTTGGCCCGCAACGCCGCCTTGGCGGTCATCGCGGCCCGGGAAGTGGGTCTCACTGCCGATGCCTTGCGGACGGCGTTGGCCAGCTGGTCTCCGCCGCTGGGGCGGGGAAGTCTGCACGCGCTCTCCGCCCGGACGTTCTACGTCGATTGCTATAATTCCAGTCCGGCGTCCCTGTTGGACGCCGCCCATTGCTTTGATCGCCTCAGCGAGGCCTCCGCTCAGCCGCGTCTCTGGGTGATCGGCGGCATGGCCGAACTCGGGGTTGATTCCGCCGCCATGCATCGCGCCTGCGGGACGGATTTGCCCGTCCGCACCGGCGATAGCGTCGTCACGTTCGGGGGCGACGCCGCCCAAGTCCTGGCGGGCCTGCCCGTTGGCGCCGGTCCCCGTTCCGCCGCCGCCACGCTGGAAGACGTGCGTGCCGCCGTCTCCGCGCATCAGGGTTTCATCTTCGTCAAGGGGAGTCGCTCGTTCGCCTTGGAGCGGGCCCTGCCGGCCGACCTTTCCGCTCAACTTTCGTTCCACTAGGACATGCTTTACCTGCTCAACCAACTCGAATCCTTCTGGGGACCTTTCCGTCTCTTCGAGTACATTTCCGTCCGGGCCATCCTCGCAGGCTTCACCTCGTTGGCGCTCGGCCTGCTGTTGTCGGGGCCGATCATCCGGAAGCTCAGCCAACTGCGTCAGCCGGAGCGCTCGAAGGCGCTCATGGGTGACCTCGCCAAGGAAGGCGGGAAGATCCCGACCATGGGCGGCTTGCTCATCGGCGCCGCCATGATTCCTTCGGTGCTGCTCTGGGCCAAGCCCAACGTCCTCGTCCTCGCTTCGCTCTTCTGCCTCCTCGGCATGGGGCTCGTGGGTTTCGTCGACGATTGGCTGAAGGTGCGCCACGGCAGCTCGGATGGCATCTCGGCCCGCACCAAGCTCGCCGGCCAAGCCGTGGTCGCGTTGTTGGCGCTGGGCATCGTCCTGCTGGATCCCGCCTATCGGAGCACCCTCTGCGAAATCTGGCTGCCCATCCTGAATGGCCCGATCTGGACGGATCACTCCTTCGGTTTGCCCTTCGCCGTTTGCCTGGCCGTCGCCG
>CALQIY020000195.1 GCA_943330755.2 Opitutus sp. GAS368 | reverse complement strand
TTTGATTAAATCACCCTCGAGCAATATTTCAACTAGCCCCATCTAGAGTGACCTGACCAGCCTGCGATCCTCGATCCTTTCTTTGATACTATTGTGGGATGGCAGGCTTCGAATTTTTAATCTGATCGCCCTCGGGGTTGAGCCGTAGAAGCCGAAGCGCGTTGAGTGTCACGAGGATGGTCGCACCAGTGTCGGCGAGGATGGCGGCCCAGAGTCCTGTCAGGCCCAACACCGTGGTCGCGAGGAAGACGAGCTTGAAACCGAAGGCCAACGCGATGTTCTGGCGGATGTTCGTCATAGTCGCGCGGGACAGTCGAATCAGGGTCGCGACATCCGTCACCCGGTCCCGGAGGATCGCGATGTCGGCCGTCTCGAGCGCGACGTCGGTGCCAGACCCCATCGCCACGCCGACGTTCGCCTGCTTAAGGGCCGGAGCGTCGTTGATCCCGTCGCCCACCATCATGACGCCGCCCTGCTCAGCCATCTCGCGGATGGCCTTAGACTTGTCCGCGGGCATCATGTCGGCTCGGAATTCGAGGCCTAAGCCGCTGGCGATGGCGGCCGTGGTGCGCGGGTTGTCTCCTGTCAGCACCACGGAGGAAACTCCCATTGATTTCAGTTGCCGCACCGCCTCGCGGGCGTCCCTACGGGGCTCGTCCCTCACCGCGATGAGCCCCAAGGGGCCGTTGTCCCGGAACACCGCCACGGCTGTCTTACCCTCCGCTTCGAGACTGGCCGCCTTGCGCAGGCCCTCCTCGCTCAGGCCTCCGTTCTTCGCCGCATGGCGGGGGGAGGTTATCCAGGCGGGGGTGCCGGTGACGGTGGCCGTCGCCCCTATGCCGGCAATCACCTTGGCGTTGCTTGAATGGGCCGGCGAGACCTTCGCCGCTCTGGCCCGCATCAGGATCGCGACGGCCAAGGGGTGGCTCGAACTCGTCTCTATGGCGGCCGCCACGGCGAGCACTTGTTCTTCGCTGGTCTCGCCGAATGTGACCACGTCGGTCACGACGGGGCGCCCGTAAGTCAGCGTGCCGGTCTTGTCGAAGGCCACATGCGACACTTTTGCGGCGGCCTCGATGACCGCCCCTCCTTTCATGAGGAGCCCGCGGCGGGCACCGACGGATAGCGCCGCGGCGATCGCGGCGGGCACGGAGATGACCAGGGCGCAGGGGCATCCGATCAGGAGCAGCGAGAGGCCCCGGTAGGTCCAAGTCTCCCAAGGCTGTCCAAATATGAGGGCAGGCACCGCCATCAGCAGGGCCGCTGACGCCACGATGGCCGGCATGTACCATCGGCTGAACCGCGCGATGAAGCGTTCGGTCGGCGCACGCGTGGCCTCGGCCTCCTCGACCAGACGGATGATGCGGGCGATCGTGTTGTCCTCCTGGGCCTTGGTGACCCGGACCTTGAGGGCAGCCTCGGTGTTGATCGATCCGGCGAAGACAGGGTCACCCGGGCCTTTCGTCTTGGGCACGCTTTCCCCTGTCACGGGGCTTTCGTCGATGCCTGAAGATCCTTCGACAATCTCGCCGTCCGAGGGTATGCGGTCGCCCGGACGCACCAGGACCAGCTGGCCCACGAGCAGGTTCGCCGCAGGCACTTCCCGCGGGACGCCATCCTCGAGTAGTCTGGCCGTCTTGGGGACCAGGTCGGCGAGCGCGCGAATGCCTTGCCGCGCCTTGCCGGCGGCCACGCCCTCCAGCAGCTCGCCCACGGCGAACAGGAAGACAACGACGGCCGCCTCTTCCGCGGCTCCGATGAACAGCGCGCCGGTCCCCGCTATCGTCATCAGGCTTTCAATCGTGAAGGGACGCCCTTCGCGCAGCGCGGCGAAGGCGGTCCTCGCCACCGGCGCCAGTCCGATCAGGCTGGCCCCGACGAAAGGCCATTTGCCTGCGCCCGGGGTGAAGTGCTCGACGGCCCATGAGACGCAGATGAGCAGCGCCATGGAGATGGCAAGCCGGCCTTTCCCCGTCTGGTGCCAGTTCGTTTCGAATAGTTCATTGTCATGGCATCCGCAGCTGCCGGTATTCTTTGTTCCCGCGGAGGAATTCCTACAGCCGCCGTCGTCCACACTGTTCTTGCTTGGTGGTGTCAGGGGTTCCATCTAGACTGATTCTGGTTTCAGCCTGCTTGGTTGTCACGGTTGCATTCGCGTCTGGTGACCCGATCGCCATCCCTTCTCAGGCATTTCGACATGCCGCTTGACTTCGTCTAGGCCCCCTCTTACTAAAAGGGTCGTGTTCGCAGTCCGATCCAGGCTTTTCGCTTGCCTCGCCCTATTTCTCTGGGCGTCGTCCGGGCTGCTCGCTTCCGATGCTTGCGTCTGTCCCGAGGAGTCCTCCTGCGAGCATGCCGGCAAGGCCTGCACCCGCCCCGACGACTGCTCCGACTGTGTCTCGCCGGCTTCCGCTGTCGCGCTCGCTGATGAACCTTTGGCTCTCGCTGATTTGGTCAAGGTTTCGGCCCGCAAACCTTTTCAGCCTGAGTTCCATGTCTACTCGGTCCGCCGCATCTCCTCGTGCGCCGCGGAAACTTTTCGGTTATCGGCTTCCGATGTTCTTCGTCCGCCTGCCTTGAGGGCGGGGACGATGTGTCTGCGGGTCTGATTCGGTCCTAGGTCGGCGGCTTGTCCGCCCTTCATCCCTACGACCGCGACGGCCGTAGGGAGTGACGTATCATTATGCCGTCGTCCAAGGGGGCACCCTGGGCACGCGCCCGCATGCATCCAAATCCATGACCATTTTCCGATTCCTATCTCCGATTCTCCTTCTTCCTGGCCTGCTCTGTGCGGCCGAAACTCCATCGCCCGCTCCGGTCGATGTCGCCGAACTGGTCCGCCAGGCGGTCGAGTCCAACCCGGAGCGCCAGGCCTATGTCGCCGCCTTGGCTGCCGAACGCGAGTCTGGTTCGGCTGCCTCATCCAACCCGGATCCGGTGCTGTCCCTTGAGGTCGGCCGTAAGCGTCTGCGTGATGCGGGTGGGGCTTTTCTGGATGAAGGTCAGGTCTGGACGGCTTCGCTGAGCCAGACTTTCCAATGGCCGGAGCGGCTGCGCCTCCGTCGGGCCATCGCCGACCGCCAGATCGAGGCCGCCAAACTCGGCCTGGGTCGTTTCGAGCAAGCGCTGGAGGCGAAGGCCGCAGTGCTCGCCTATCGCCTGTCCCGCGCCCAAGTCCGCGCCCAGGCTTGCGAAGAAGTCGCCGCGCGTTTCGCCGGCCTACGCAAGGCCTTGGTCGGACGCGATCCTTCCGGTCCCGCCCCGACCATCGAACTGCGGTCGGTCGAGGCCGCCGAGGTCGTCGCC
>CALQIY020000194.1 GCA_943330755.2 Opitutus sp. GAS368 | reverse complement strand
CGGCGCCCCCTTGCCCAAGGAACAGCCCACCGATGGGCTCAGTCTCATGAAGCAACTGCGCACCGGGGCCTCCCTCGATCGCACGGCCATTTACTGGCACTTCCCTTGCTACATCGGCAAAGGCGAACCGATGAGCCTCCTCCGCTCCGGCGACTATAAGCTCATCGAAAAGTTCGCGGGGCCGACCTTCGAACTCTACGACGTGCGCAAGGACCCGGACGAAAGCAAGGACCTCGCCCAACAGGAACCCGCTCGCGTGGAGGCACTCAAGAAGCAGTTGCTTGCGTGGCAAAAGTCCACGGGGGCCTTCCTCGCTGACCAAGCTAACACAGCCTACGACCCCAACGCCCGCGAGCCTCGCGGCGGCAAGGGGGGCAAGGGCGAAGGCAAAGGCGGCAAGAAAGGAAAATAGGCCGCCGGAAAGCGTTAGGCAAAACGGGCGATGCTGACGTCGGGACGGAAAGGCTTTCCCGTAGCGAGGTACTCGGCCATCTCCTCCGCCAAGGTCGACGCCCAGACGGTACCGCGCGGGCCGAGGCCGTTGAAGAGGTGGTAACGCGACTCCGTCGGATGCGTGCCCAGGAACGGCAGGTTGTCCGCCGTGCACGGCCGGACGCCGGCCACGTGGGTGGTTACCTCGACGGAAACTTCCTGCCCAAAGTAACCCCGGAAGCGCTTGAGCAGCTTTTCCTTCTGCACCTCCGTGGGCTGCTCGTTCAAATCATCCCACGCCCAGTTCGTACCGGTCCGCCAGAGGCCTTCGCCTAGCGGCAGAGCCCAACCCTCACGATTAAGGATAAAAGGCTTCTGCGGGGCATCCGAACGCAGGGAAAGGGCCTCCCCTTTGGCGGGCTGCCAAGGGAGATAGGCAAATGGGCCGCGTTGGGCGGATTTATAGCCGTCACAGTAAACCACCCCACGGGCTTGGACAGTCCGCCAAACCACGCCTTCTGGTCCTGGCTGTACCTCAGATGGGTCGAAGGACTCCGCCAAGAGGACTCCGTCCGACTCGAGCCGTGCCCGTTCCTCCGCCAGCAGGCGCTTCAGGTCAACCCAGGCCCCGCGCATGAGCACGCCGCCCAAAGAATCCGTCAGGCCCGCATCGAGTTCCCCCTGCCCGGTCGTGACGCGTTCGATGAACGGCGCATAGGCTGACATCACGGCCCGTTTCTGACCCTTCTCCTTCTGCTCGTCGTCCGCGAACATCCGATAGACGGAGGTCGGACGAAACACGCCAAGTTCGGTCAGGCGGCGTTCCGCGAAGGCGAAGAGTTCAGGATACGAAGGCGTCAGCGTGAAGCGCCGCCCCGTGAGCGGCGTCATCAACCCGGCGGCAACCTGCGACGACGCCGACTTCCAACCGTCGTCGACGACCACGATTTTTTGGCCGCGGGCACGCAAGGCCTGAGCGAGCAACGTGCCCGCCAAGCCTTGTCCCACGATTAAAAAATCAACCTGCATCCCCCGAAGGAGACGCAGGTCGCAGAAAGGTCAAACTCCCAGCGGAAATCCGCTTAGAAACCGACGGAATTCTTCGAGCCCGCCTTCGTCACGGTCTCTTCCTTGGCCCAGACGGCCAGGCTGGTCCGCACGTCGACCAGCGTGAGCTGGAAGATGTAGGAAGCCTGACGCGTACCGCCGGCATTGGCGCGGTCCTCGAGGATCTTGCCCTTAAGGACGAACTCCGGGGTCGGGACCTTGGCACCCGGCGTCGCGGTGCGCGCCGCGCTGGCGACCGGGTCGCTTTCGATCAACTGGATACGGCCAGCGTTGACCAGCGGCATGGTGATCTTGGAGAGCAACAGGCTGGTGTCGAAGTTGTTGGTCGTGTCGTTGAGAATCTGGCCCAGCTGCAGCACGGGCGGATCCTTGCGGTCGAAGGCCTTGGACTGCACCATCGACTGGAGCATCGCGGAACCGGCCGTCGCGAAGTCCTGGATGTTCACCTTTTCGAGGCTGACGACGAGGTCGCGGCCATTCGGATCCTTATAGGACGCGGGCGTACCGCAACCAACGATGAGCAGCGCAGAGGCGAGGAGGAGAGTCTTGTTCATGATGAGAAGGCGGAGGGATTAGCGGGAGATGAGACGCAGGCGGCACTCGGCGGACTCAGCCTTGAGCGCGGTGGCGGTGACGGTCTTGATGGCGCCGGGCTCGAGCAAGGTGGGCACCCAGTTGTCCTGACGTTCGGTGACCTGGCCGTTGGCCGAAAGCCACTCGAAGCTGACGTTGATGTTCTGGCCAAGGAAGGCGCCGTTGCGGAAATCGAACTGGACGACGGCGAAGCCACCCGGGGTCTTGGATTTACGGGCGGCGAGGAGCTCGATCTTATTGCCGATACGCGTGTCGTTCATCTGGACGACAAACGAGCCATCGGACTTCGTCGTGACGTAGTTGATCGCATCCGGAGGCGTCAGGCCTCGCTCGACCTTATCGGCGGTCTTGATGACGGAGGTGCAACCGACCAACAAGGCGGCGGCTAAAATGAAGGGCGTGGCTTTCATGGGACGAGAATGGTGCAGCGGGCTTGGATGGGGTTATTTTCGCCCGAGGACTTGAGGGTGACAAGCAGAACCCTGCCCGCAGGCAGGACCAAGGAAGCCTCAGGGTGACCTGGCACGGTGAGCTTGCCACCCGCGGGGACTTCCAACCGAGCCAAGCTGAAGCGGGCCGGTAGTCCCGCCCAGTTGCGGAGGTCGGCCCGGGTGGTGCCGACGGTGTAAACCGCGGTGCCCACCTGGGTCAGCACCCGCAGGAGATTACCGCCCGAATCATTGCTCCGACGGGCGTTTTCCGCCGCCGCCCGGTTAAGCGCATAGGAAGCCGCGGCCTTGACGGCCGCCGAGGTGAACGCCCGCGTCTTCACTTCCGGCAAGGCGGCCGCAAAATGCTTGGCGATCAGGGCCTCCGGACGCGACGCCGGCGAAACGACTTGGTCCTTTCCCTCGAATTGCAGGCGAAGATTATAATCACTCCACGACGGCCGCAAAGCCGGCAAGGCAATGGAAACATAGGGCAAGTTACTGGAGGCGACGAAGACGGGGATGTCGACCCGCTGCTCATACCACTCCGGCGCCAGGCCGGTCTCCATCACCACGTAGACGACGCGAGGGGTGGCCGCGAAACCTTCGCACTCCTTGAGGTCAGCCGCAAAGGCTGCGCACTGCGGATTGAGTTGCGCCGCCGCGAGCAGTTCCTTGCGGGCTTTCTCCCGATCGGAGGCATCCGCGCCCAAGCGCAGGAAGAACATGCCCTGCAACCAATGGCTGAAGGCATCGTCGTAGGTGCCCGCCTTGCCGATCTGCCCCAAGTTGTCCTCGATCACGCCCAAAGTTGCGCGCGT
>CALQIY020000193.1 GCA_943330755.2 Opitutus sp. GAS368 | reverse complement strand
GTCGATGAAAGATGCCAAGGTCGATGCGCTCCTCGCGCAGGTCGTCGGTGCGGTCAACGCCACGAAGGCTGATTACGCCAAGCTCAAGGCCAAGTATGTCGACCTCCTCAAGGCGAAGCCCTTGCGTCGAGCGGACCTCGTTGCAGGTAAGGCGCTTTACCAGCAGAGCTGTGGTCTCTGCCACCAACTTTTCGGCGAAGGCAACCAAGTCGGGCCGAGCCTCACCGGTTCCAATCGTGCGAACCTCGATTACCTCCTTGAGAACGTCCTCGATCCGAATGCCCTCATCGGGAAGGACTATCAGCTCAACGTCTTTAAACTCAAGACCGGCAACACCGTGAGCGGCCTTGTCCAGTCCGAGACGGCCGACGTGTTCAATACGGTCATGCCCGGCGGCGTGAAACTTGCGGTGGCGAAGTCCGAAGTCGCTTCGCGCGAGATCCTCGCCGTTTCGCTGATGCCCGAAGGCCTCTTCGACGCCTTGCAGCCGCAGCAGGTCGTCGACCTCGTGGCCTACCTGCAGTCGCCGGACGGCAAGACCGCCTTGGCGCCGCGGGTGACGGGCGTCTGGAAAATCGATGGCGCCTTGGAGGGCGAAGCCCTGAAGGTCCTGGGAGTCACCGGGGGTCGGACCTCGGGTCAATTGATGACTTCATTCAAGGCCAGCCGGTGGAGCGGCAATGACCACCTCTTTTGGACCGGCGGCAAGCCCGGCGACACGCTCACCCTCGAACTTCCCATTGCGGAGAAGGGCCTCTATCAAATCACCTTCGTTTGCACCAAGGCCCATGACTATGGTCGTTTCGAGCTTCGCCTCGACGGCAAGCTCCTCACGGACCGTGGCCTCGACCTCTACAACCCCAAGGAAGTCGTCACCACCGGTGAACTGGATGGTGGCCGCCATGAGCTCACCGCCGGCCCGCATAAACTGGAGGTGAAAATCCTCGCTCCGAACCCCGCCGCAACGCCGCTGCACATGTTCGGACTCGACTACCTCAAGGTCGAAAAGAAGTAATCCCTTGCCCCCACAATCATGAAAGCCCTCGCTCCGTTCCTGTTGTTTGCCTCGGCCGCCTTCGCGGCGGAAGTCCCCGCCCCGCGTATCGAAAAACTCGACCCCAGTCTGGATGCCTTGGTCGCGTCGGACGTGAAGATCGAAAAGGTCGGCACCGGTTACGGTTGGGCCGAAGGCCCCGTGTGGTTCAAGGACCGCTTCGTCTTTTCGGATGTCCCCAAGAATACCGCCTACGCGTGGAAGCGCGGCGATGCGGCGCCAACGGTCTTCTTGAAGCCCAGCGGGACGGATGAGCCTTCGGACCTCCAGGGCTCCAATGGCCTCGCCGTCGACGCCAAGGGCAATCTTTTGCTGTGTCAGCATGGTGCGCGTCGGGTTGGTCAGTCCGTCGGCGAAGGAAAGTTCAAGCCCCTCGCGGTTGCGTTCGACGGCAAGAAGTTCAACAGCCCGAACGACCTCGTCGTCGCCGCCGATGGCTCGATCTACTTCACCGATCCGCCCTATGGTTTGCCGAAGGGCCAGAAGGCCGAGCAGGGCTTCCATGGCGTGTACAAGCTTGCGGCCGACGGTAAGGTCTCGCTTGTGACGAAGGAAGTCCAGTGGCCGAACGGCATCGCCCTGAGCAATGACCAGAAGACCATCTATCTGGCGGTCTCCGATGGCGCCAACCCGCGGGTGGCCGCCTGTGCCTTGGATGGCTCGAGCCTCCGCGACGTCTTCCTCGCCAAGCCCCTCAAGAAGGCCGATCGCCCCGGTGGGTGTGATGGCATGAAGCTCGATGAACGCGGCAACCTTTGGACCACCGGCCCCGGCGGCGTGCTCATCATCACTCCCGAAGGTAAGCACCTCGGCTCGATTCTTTTCCACCAGCCCACGGCGAACCTCGCTTGGGGTGAAGATGGCAAGACCCTCTTCATCACCTCTAACCACGACGTCTTTGTCCTGCGCACGCTGGTCAAGGGCCAGGGCTTCTAAGGAATCTTCTCTCTCAGCCGCCATTATGAAATCTCTCCTGCTCCTCGCCCTCGCCCCGTTAGTTGCCTTCGCGGCCGACGCGCCCAAGCCAGCGGCTTCGGCTGCGTCGCAGCTCCCCGCCATCCCGGTGGAATCCATCGCCAAGAAGGGAGAGCTGCTTTTCTCCGATGACTTCGAAGGGAAGGGCCCCGCCGATAAGCGCTGGGTCAAGGTCGTCCCGACCTTCGCGGTGGTCGACGGCGTCCTCAAGGGCACCCAGACCCGCGACAAGGCCATCCCTGCCGCCGACGGCAAGCCCGCCGTCACCCCGCACGCCGCCGTGCATGGCCTCGACGTACCGACCAAGGACAGTGTCATCGAACTCAAGGTCCGTTTCGACGGTGCGACCATGATCGATATCGAACTCGACGACCGTAAGTATACCGGCGCCCACTATGGTCACATCTGCCGGGCCCAACTTCGCTTCAACCCCAAGGACAAGTCGTTCTCGGCCGTCATCATCGACGAGAAGGATGGCAACATGCGCAGTGACATCTATGAACTGAAGAAGGACCCGGCCAAGAAGGCGGAAGTCGCCAAGCTCCTCGTGGGCCGTCAGGCGACCTTTCCGGTCAAGCAAGCCCTGGAAGCCGGCAAGTGGATCACGGTCGTGGTGGAGACCGTCGGAGAAGAAATGCGCATGACGGTCGATGGCACCCCGGTCGCTTACCTCAAGTCCTCCGGCATCGCCCACGCCACCAAGTCGCGCTTCGAGTTTGGCGTGGCCGGCAAGGATGGCTGCCTCGACGACGTCAAGGTTTGGGCAGCGACCCCGGCCAAGTAAGCCTCCTTTATTGCGACTGCCGCACGGGTGGTCATCGGGCGATTAACCCGGTGTCCGCCCGTTTGCTTTAGGCGAGTGACTTCAGCAGGTCCTCGAGTTCGCGCCCGTACCTTACATACGATGCGAAGCGTTCCTCGGGGGAGGCCTTGGTGCCTTCGCCGAGGTGCACGATGCTGGCTACGTGGGGCTCGATGGATACGCCCGCCGTGTAGCCCGTGCGGAGTAGGTCGGCGAGGACCTCGCGGACCAATGCATCGCCCCGTCCGGGGTAGGTGAACGCATCGCTTTTCCCACCCGCTGGGTTGCGCCGGGCGTCCTTGACGTGGACGTACGCGATGAAGGGCTTCACGGCCTCGTAGAAGGCCAGGGTCGGGAGTCCGTAGGAGACCGTGTTGCCGATGTCGAAGAGGTAACGGACGTTCGGGTGGTCGACGGATTCCAGGAAGGCGCGCGCATTCGCAGGCGACGTGCCGCCCCAGCCCTCGCAGTTCTCATGGAGCAGGACGATGTCGGCGTCGGCCGCCAACTTGGCCATTT
>CALQIY020000192.1 GCA_943330755.2 Opitutus sp. GAS368 | reverse complement strand
CCGGCCTTGTCGCCGATCTGGGCGCACAGCGGCGCGGTGGCCAGGCAAAGGGCGGCGAGGAGGTGACTGCGTCGGGGCATACGCATAAGGACAATATGAATGCCCCGAGGTTGCCGGGTCAACCGACCCCGCCGCTTTATCCCGCCTTTAAACGATGGTTCGCGGACGTAAAGCGGGCCTACGGACGGCCCAATGGATGGCCTCATCATAAAGTCCTCAGACCTGGCAGGTTGTTTTGGCCGTAGCGGCCACCCCACTCTTAAGCGCCATGTTTCCTCCCCGACGCCTTAGCCTTCTCGTCCTGCTTGCGCTCTTGCTCAGCCTTCCCTCCCAGGCGGCCAGGGGCAGCCTCACTGAGCCGTCCATAGCCATCGAAGACGGTGACGGCGACGGATTAGAAGATGAACTCGAGCTCCAGCTGGGCACCGATCCGCTCAGCGCGGACACGGATGCCGATGATTGGAACGATCTGACGGAGCTTATCCATGGCACGGACCCCAACGATCCGACGGACCATCCGAGGCTCATGGAAACGGTCGCCGGACAAGCCGCGCCCGCCTTGCGCACGCACAGGTTGCGGGCCATCGAACTTGCCGGCAGCCGATCGGCGAAAACACCTCGGGTTTCGTCAGTCACGTCCGAAGGCGACTTTGCGCTCAGATATTACTACCTGTCGGGGCGGCTGCCCGACATGGCCGTGGAGGTGAAACGATCCGACCTCGCCGCAGGCTCCTACCTGCTGGTCTGGAGTCACCATGTCACTCAGAACCCCTTGCAGCTCCGGCAGCGTTACCTGGTCACGATCCGACGCGACGACGGCAAGATCATCGGTGAGTGGTGGACTCCCGCGGACGTAGGCCTGAACAGGAAAACGGCCGGCGTGACCTTTAGCCTTACGGCGGAAGACCATCTGCGCCCCCTGACGCTCTCCCTTCTTCCGGAGGGTGGCGCCGGGATGCAGTACCTCGTCGGTGATTTCAACGTGATCCCCGCCGGACTCGAAGTCGACGCGGACCGGGATGGCATCATCATCGCAGGCGAGCGCCCGCCATCGGGTCGTCCGCTCAGGCATTGGGTCAACGATGACGATGACTCCGGCGATTGGCAGGGGCAGGGCGACCTCCCCGGATTGATCGGAGCACAGACCGATCATGGCCGGGACGGCATCGATGGGCAGCGCGACCTCGTCGACTTCGTCCCGCTCAACTTAGCCCTCGGCGCAGCCGTGCGTCGGCTTCGGCCTGAGGACGGATTCAAGTACCTTCTGCGCCAGGCTGATCATTGCGTCCAGGTCGTACCCACTGGACTGACCAGGGCTTCGGCCGGGGCCATCCACCGCAACGTCAACCTGGCCGTCTTCGGCCCCGCGCTCGACGGCCCTTGTGCCGCGGCGGAGACGCTTAGGCCGGATGCCGACGGATCGATCGAGCTTCCGGCCGGCTTCCTCCTTCATGTGTCACGGAACGATCATGGCGTCATCCTGCTCGAGTGCACTCGCCCATCCGTCCGGCCGTTGAAACTCGAGATCAGGAAGGACGATGTTGTCATCGTAACGCTGGAGCTCCCGATCGCGATCAGTCCGGTCGAGTCGATGTACCGCCATGTCGCATTGACCGGCCTCGTCCAGACCTTCGCCGGGAAGCCCGTCATCCCCAAGGAGACCCCACGGGCGACGGCGGTCAATGAGCCCGCCGGACTTCCGGACAGCGATGGCAACGAGCGCTGGTTCGTGATGCTTCACGGTTACAACGTCTCGGCGCAAGCGGCGCGCGGATGGCATGCGGAGACCTTCAAACGGCTACGAGCCTTGGGCAGTAACGCTCGCTTCGTAGGGGTGACCTGGGACGGCGACACCGGGCTTGATTATCATCGGGCCGTGTTCCAAGCCTTCCAGTCAGGCGACGGGCTTCCCCGGGCGCTTTGGTTCGTCGACGCCTCGCGGACGACCTTGGTCGCGCACAGCCTCGGCAACATCGTGGCCAGCCAAGGAGTGCAAGCAGGTTTCACTCCCGCTCATTTCTTCCTCCTCAACGCCGCCCTGCCGATCGAAGCAATCGCCGGCGAAGCAGTCGTCCAAGCTTACGCCGCCGACATGACCGAAGCATCCTGGCGGCCCTATCCCCGCCGGTTGTTCGCGTCAGAGTGGTCGAAACTCTACGGAGACAGCCGCCAGCGCCGTGGTCACGCGTGGCCTAACTGCTTTGCCCGTGTTCGGCTGCTCGATGATGTCATCAACTGTTTCTCTTCCGGGGAGGATGTGACTAATTGCCCGGCGGGGATGACGACCGCCTCCGTCCTATCCACGCTTTGGGCGGGTCGCTCGGTCGACTACGGGGTATGGAAGACCCAGGAGCTCCTGAAAGGCGTCGGCTGGACGCGCTCACTCGGGGCGCTGCCGATGGAACGCTCCCAAGGCGGCTGGGGCTTCAACTCAGCCTGGCGAGGCCGCTTCGTACCCAGCGGCCCCGACAGGTTGCTGGGCGGGCGCTTCGAACTCCTTTCCCCGGAGGTCGCATCCCGGATCACCGACGCCCAGCTGCGCGCCCATCCTTTCTTTCGCCCATTCGAACTTCACTGGCTGCACGTGCCCGCGGTAGCACCTGGCTCACCGCTGCTCGAGACCCCCCGGGTTCGCTACGATCTGCTCGCGCGAGGCCTGCCGGCGCTGAGTCCGGCGGCGGGCGCCTTGCCCATCCCCGCCCTCGGAGGGAAATCCTCCGTGACGAACTACGACCTGGAAGCACAGGGACGAACTCGGGCCGGGAGCTGGCCGACCGATGGGCATCGGTCTCCGTTGACGCAAGGCCGTTGGCTGCACAGCGACTTCAAGAACGTCGCCCTGCCCTTCGCCTATCCGCTCTTTCAGACGATGATCAACCGAGGGGCCCTACGATGAGGAGTATCGATTTAGTCGCCGGGCTGCTGACGATCGTAAGCCTCGGGAGCGAAAGAAAAGTCATCGTTCAGGATGAGGAAGGCCACGGAATCGCCGAGGCGCGGATTGAGGTTGTCCTGACGCCGCCAGATGACCCTCGTCTCGCCAGCGTCGTGGCTTTCGCGGGCGCAAGTGACCCGACCGGTTGCTTCCGCTTCACCGCTGATGACCGGCTCATCCTCACGCGCGTGCGTGCCGGGTTGCCTGGATTCCACGGTGCGGACGTGGACCATCGTCACGGACTCGGCAGACCGACGGGATCGACCGAACTGACGCTTACCTTGCCTCGCGTGGCGGAGCTGGTTCCGCTCCACTATCGTGAAGTCAGCCTCTACAGGCTGCCTTCGGGCAAGCGCATCGGCTTCGATGCTGAAGTCGGCGACGCCATCGCCCCTTGGGGAAAGGGTAAGGTCGCTGATTTCAGCTTCCGGATCGAAAGCGAGCAGGTTGG
>CALQIY020000191.1 GCA_943330755.2 Opitutus sp. GAS368 | reverse complement strand
CTCCCGACGGGTCGGCGTGGTCTTGGGGTCGCCGAAGCTCTGCCGCATAATCCACCGGTCGTCGCCGACGGAGATTTCGACGTTAGGGTAGGTGGCGCGGAAATCACCGGGGATGGCATGCCACTGCATGACGATATCCACGGCCCTACCCGGGTCGCGCACCCATTCCTTCGGGATCAACACCCGCTGACCATACCAGCGTTCGTTCCAGCCTTTCTCGTGCGGCAAGGACAGCTCCGACCGGAATACACCCGGGGCCCGAACGACTGAGAAGCGCACGGCCTTGCGACCAGGCAGCCCGGGCGCATCGACGAGCTTGATGAGTTCCGGATCGGGCGCGACGACCTCGTAGTCGGCGTTCTGCGAGAAACGCCACTTGGGCGAAAAGGTCGCTGCCGAAAAGTCGTCGGCGAAACGGATCGCCCCGCTGCCGGTGAAGACTTCCGCCGCGCTGGGCGGACGAAACTTCGGCTTCGACTTCGGCTCCTCGGCGGCGAGGGCCGTCACCGCCAGGCAACCCAAGAGCAGGGAACGCAACATGCGTCGACCCTGCCCAAGCCCACGGTCGCGTCAACCCTCGCCACCCCCGCGGCCATGACCACCGCCGACCTGCACATCCTCGCCCCGGACCTATCCGCCCGTGGCCCACGCAAAACCTTTCATTAACAATAATATCGAATCGGTCGGCGGTTCGACTGAAACTTCCCCTGCCCCGCCCTGTCTCCCCAGCAAGGACACCCCCCTGTCCTCGACTCATCGACCCTGTCCTCGACTCCGCCATCGATTCTGCCCTCGACCCTGCCCTCCCTTCCTTCCCCCCCATCCCCTATCCCCTATCCCCTTCAAACTCCCCATGCCTCGCCTTCCCCTCCTCGCCGCCGTCTGTCTCGCCGTCCTGTCCACGCCGCTCGCCACCTTTGCGGAGACGCAGTGGATCTGGACCGCCAAGAACAACGTGACCAACCAGCAGACCTGGGCCCGTACGGTCATCGACCTCAAGGAGGTCCCGGCTCAGGCCACCTTGCTCGCCTCCGCCGACAACCACGTCGAGGTCTGGGTCAATGGTCAGCCCGCCGGTAAAACCGATGAGTGGGCCGAGGCGGCGAAGACCGATGTCGCCAAGTTCCTGAAGCCTGGCCGCAACACCATCGCCGTGCTCGCCCGCAATGACGGCGGTATCGCCGGGCTCGTCGTGCGCCTGGAGTCGGGCAAGAACCTCCTCGCCGAATCCAACACCTCGTGGCGCGTGAGCAATGCGAAGCCCGATGCGAAGTGGCTGTCGACCGACTTCGATGACGCCAAGTGGGAAAAGGCCACCGTGGTCGCCAAGCTCGGCGCCCAACCGTGGGGCGACGTCCTCGCCGGCGCCAAGAAAGCCGGCAACGGCAAGCGCACCCCATCGGGCACCGTGGCCGCGCCCGAAGACCTGATCCTGCAGCCCGGCTTCAAGGCCGAGTTGCTCCATACGGTCCCGAAGTCCGAACAGGGCTCCTGGGTCTCGCTCGCGGTCACGCCCACGGGTGACCTCGTCGCTGGCGACCAAGGCGGCGTGCTCTGGCACGTGTCGCTCAAGGATCCGTCCAAGCCGACGATCACCAAGATCGACACCAAGGCCATCGGCTGCCACGGGCTGCTCTTCGCCCACGGCGCGCTCTACGCCTGTACGAGCGAAAAGGGCAAGGGCGACATCTGGCGCCTCCGCGACGTCAAGGGCGACGGCTCCTACGCGGAGCAAACCCTGATTCGCTCCCTCAAGGGCTCCGGCGAACACGGCCCGCACCAACTCGTGCTCGACCGCGATGGCTCGATCCTCGTGGTCGGCGGCAACCACACCAAGCTCCCCGACGACGAAAAGGCCGGCGCGCCCACCAAGCGCTACGATGAGGATGACCTGCTGAAGAAGTTCGAAGATGCCAATGGCCACGCCGCCGGCATCAAGGCCGTGGGCGGCTGGATCGCGCGCATGGACAAGGACGGCAAGGATTGGGTCCGCGTGACGACCTGCTTCCGCAATCCCTACGATTGCTCGGTGGCTCCCGACGGCGACATCTTCACCTACGATTCCGACATGGAATGGGACATGGGCGCCCCGTGGTACCGTCCGACGCGCATCTACCTCTGCACGCCCGGCGGCGAGTTGGGTTGGCGCTCCGGCGCGAGCAACAACACGCTCGCGACGCTCGACATGCAGCCAGCCCTCGTCGACGTCGGTCCTGGTTCCCCGACGGGCACCGCCATGGGCACGGGCGCCAAGTTCCCCGCGGCCTACCAACGCGCGTTCTTCGCCTGCGATTGGACCTTCGCGACGCTGTATGCGATCCACCTGACGCCGGAAGGCGGCGGCTGGAAGGCCCGCAAGGAAGTCTTCGCGGCGGGTCGTCCGTTCTCCGTGACGGATGTCGTGATCCGTCCGCAGGATGGCCTCATGTACGTGACCATCGGCGGCCGCGGCGGCCAATCCGCCCTCTACCGCATCAGCTACCAAGGCACGGAGTCCACCGCTCCGGCAGCTTGGTTCGACGCGACGCCGGAACAGAAGTTGCGCCGTGAACTCGAAACCCTCCGCGACGCTCCGCCGTCCGCCGACGCGCTCGCCAAGGCTTGGCCGCTCATGGGCCACCCCGACCGCTGGGTGCGCTACGCCGCCCGCATCGCCGTCGAACATCAACCGGTCGCGCAGTGGCGCGCCCAGGTGAAGCCGTCCAACAATGGCGACCTCTCCCTCAACGCCGCGCTCGCCCTCGCCCGTTGCGGCGGCAAGGAAGACCTCCCCGCCATCGTCGCCGCCGCCGAGGCCGTCGCGAAGTCCAAGGACGTCCGCGTCCAGCAGGACCGTCAGCGCGTCTTCCAGGTCGCGTTCTCCCGTCATGGCCGCCCCGATGACGCCACCGCCGCCCGCCTCGGCAAGGAAGCCGCCGCTCGCCTGCCTTCGGGCAACGACGCGTCCGATCGCCAACTCGCCCAGCTCGCCATCTTCCTCGGCGAACCCTCCGCCCCGGCCCGCGTCCTGCACGCGATGAAGGTCGCCCAGCCCGGCCCAGCCGTGGTCGCCGACCCGGAAGTGCTCGCCCGCCACCCGGGCTACGGCAAGGCCGCCGCCGCCGCGATGGCCGTGACGCCTTCGGCGACGCGCATCGGTCTCGCGGTCTACCTCAGCCGCGCGACGGTGGGCTGGACGCCGGAGCTGCGCACGCAGTACTTCACCTTCCTCGATGAGCTCGCACTCGCCGAAGGCGGCAACTCGCTCAAGGGCTTCGTGCGCAACATCCGCAAGGAATCGCTGGCCCTCGTGCCCGCGGCGGAACGCACCGCCTTCGAAACCAAGGCACCCGTGGTCAAGCCCACGCCAATCCCGGCCGCCCAAGGTCCGGGCCGCCTGTGGACCCACGCCGACGCCTTGAAGGCCTGG
>CALQIY020000190.1 GCA_943330755.2 Opitutus sp. GAS368 | reverse complement strand
GGAGCAGGATCAGGTTGGTCATCAGGGTCTCCTGGGTGACCAGTCCCAAGTTGCCGCTGAAAGGGAGCTTGAAGAGGTTGATGAAGAGGAAGAAGCGGCAGAACACGCCGAGGTGCTCCTTTTTCTCCAGGCGTTGGGCCAGCAGGTAGACCGTCATCACCGGGCCGGCGGCGTTGGCGAGCATCGTCGAGATACCGGCGATGCCGCCCATGCCCCAGGTGAAGGCGCGGTCGCGGGTGAGGGCGAGGAGTTGTTCGCGGCGGCGGTTGAGGAGCACGTTGAAGGCGAGCAGGGCGAGGATGAGCACGCCGATGACGATGCGCGCCGTGCCGTTGTCGACCTGGTCGAGCAGGACCCAGCCGATCAGCACCCCGGCGACGGCGGCGGGGATCATCGGGACGATCTGCTTCCAGCTGCCGCCTTGGCGGTTGATCAGGAAGCCCATGAAGTCGGCGACGATGAGCATCGGTAGGACGATGCCCACGGAAGGTTTGGCGTCGAAGATCTTGGCCATGATGACGACGTTGAGCGTGGCCGTACCGGCCAGGCCTGACTTCGAGAGCCCGATGCACATCGCCCCGAAGAGGGCGAGCAGCAGGATCCACCCGTCGGCCGGCAGCAGGGTGTGGCTATGGATCCATTCGAGCATCGGCCGCAGTGAGTCGGAAACCGACCCGGCGGGCGAGCGTCATCCTCGGCGGATGGGACTATTCAGTCCGGCCGCGCTCAGGCCACCATCTGGGTGAGCTCGCCGGAACTGTCGCCGTGGCGTTCGGCCTTCACGCCGACGCCGCGCAGCATGGCGAGCCAGGCATTGCAGAGCGGGGTATCCTTCGGGGCGATGATGTTGTGGCCGAGCTTCAGGCCGGCGCCGCGGCCAGTCACGAGGGTGGGGCAGTTGTCGAGGTTGTGCTCGGTGCGGATGTTGCTGCCGTAGGCCAAGGCGACGTGGTCGAAGAGGCAGCTGCCGTCGGCTTCCTTCGTGGATTTCAGCTTATCGATGAACCCGGCCAGGAGTTCGCTCTGGGCGAGGTCGCGACGCTGCGAAGCCTCGAGCTTCTCGCCCATCGTGGAGTGGTAGTGGCTCATGTCGTGCGGGGCGACTTTGACGCCGATGCTGGTGAGCAGCGTGCTGACCGGCTGGCGGTAGGTCATCACCCGCGTGCTGTCGGTGCGCATCGCGGCGATCATGATGTCGTACATGATTTTGATTTCCTCGCGCCCGGCGAGGCCCGGAGCGGGGGCGGGGAGGTCCGTCTTCGGCTGCGGCACGCCGAGCCACTGCTCATCCTTGCTGAGGCGGACTTCGATCTCGCGGATGCCTTGGAAGTATTCGTCGAGCTTCTGGGTGTCGTTCTTGGAGAGATTCCGGCGCAGGTCCCGGGCGTTCTCGACGAACGTGTCGAGCACGCTGCGTCGCTGGGCGAGCATGGCCTTCTGCTGGGCGATCGGCGTGTTGTCCTTGGCGAAGAGGCGGTGGTAGGCGGCGACCGGGCCGTTCTCGCCGGCGATCGGCTTGCCGGAGGCGTTCCAGGCCATCGAGAGGCCTGGGCCGTGACCGGAGGCTTCACCGTTCTCGGCGCCGTTCAGTTGCAGCGAGGCGAAGCGCGTCGAAAGCCCGAGCTGGGCCGCGGCGACTTGGTCGGCGGAGATGCTGTTATGGAAGGTCTGACCGGCTTCCGCGAAGCGGTTGGCGCCGGAGAGCCACATCGTGCTGCCCCAGTGGCCGTCGTTGGAGTACTTGTTCCAGAGGCCTTGGACGACCGAGAAGTCCTCCTTGTGGCGGGCCAGCGGAGCGAGGCCGGCGGGGAGGGTGTAATCCTTGCCGGGCTGCTTC
Organism: Opitutus sp. GAS368; assembly: GCA_943330755.2. Lineage (GTDB taxonomy): Bacteria > Verrucomicrobiota > Verrucomicrobiia > Opitutales > UBA953 > UBA953. The sequence continues at coordinate 1,581 of CALQIY020000190.1, read as the reverse complement.
ACGTCGGGGAACCAGCTCTCGGTCGTGATGCCCCAGCCGAAGCCGAGGAAGATGAGCCGCTTAGGCGGCGTGGGCGCGGGGGCGGCCGAGGCGAAGCGCTGGAAACCCAGCGAGGCGAGGACCGGCAAGGCCACGAGGGCGGTGCCGGAGCGGAGGAAGTGCCTGCGGGTATGAGGGAGGCTCATGATGGGGTAAGGTTATTTGGTATGGAATTCGCGGCTCGCGACGAGCGTGTGGATGAACTGGCGCACGGCGTAGTCCTTGCCCGCGCCTTCGCGCACCATCGTGTCGATGAGCGGTTGGTCGCGGAAGCCGATGGGCCGTCCGAGGGCGTACTCGATCAGGGCTTCGCTGTAACTGCGGGCGAACGCGTCCGGCTTGGCGGCGATGATGTCGCGGAGGCCGAAGTAGTCCTTGAAGGCGGGTCCTTTGTGCAGGGCGGCGGCGGGCTCGATGGTCCAGGTCTTGAGGGTCTTTTTGTCCGGTTTGCCGAGGGCATCGAGCGCCATGATGCTGTCCGTGGTGCGCCACTGGCCGGCGGCGTCGAAGTTCTCGAGGCCGAAGCCGATCGGGTCGATCTTGCGGTGGCAGTTGGCGCACTGCGGGTCTTCTTGGTGGGCGCGGAGGCGTTCCTTGGTCTCGAGCGCCTGGCCGGCGAGGCGGGTGAGGGCAGGAATGTTGGCCGGGGCGGGCGGGGGCGCGTCGTGGAGAAGTTTACGCAGGACCCAGGCGCCACGTTCGACGGGGCTGGTGCGTTCGCCGTTGCCGCCCATGAAGTGGATGGCGGCCATCCCGAGGAGACCGCCGCGGGGGGAGCCTTCCGGCAGCTTGATCTTCTCGTACTCGTCGCCCTTCACGCCCTCGATGCCGTAGTAGTGGGCGAGGATGCGGTTGATCACGACATAGTCCGCCTTGAGGAGATCGTGCAGGCTGGCGTTGGAGCGCATCACGTGGGCGATGGTCTCATGGACTTCGCCCTTGGCGGCGACTTTGGTGCCGGTGTCGAAGCGCGGGTAGAGGGCGCGATTCACTTCGAAGAAATCGAAGCGGTCCATGCCGAGCCACTGGTTGGTGAAGGGTTGGAGGAAGCCCTTCGAGCGAGGGTCGGCTAGCAGCCGTTCGGTCTGCGCCGCGAGTACTTCTGGCTGCGAAAGTTCACCCTTGCGGGCGAGTTCGCGGAGGGTGGCGTCGGGCGGAGCGGACCACAGGAAGTAGGAGAGGCGGACGGCGAGCTCCTGGTCGTTGAGCGGGCGCTTCTTGTCATCCGGAGCCGGCTCGGCGAGGTAGATGAACATCGGCGAGGACAGCACGAGCGCGAGGGTCTCCTTGAGGGCCGCTGTCGGCTTGTCGCCGGCTTTGAGGCGGACGTCGTAGAAGGCCAGCAGGCGGTCGAGGTAGGTCGCCGGCGGCTGCTTGCCACGGAAGGCTTCGGTGGCGAAGCGTGCCAGCGCCGCGCGGAGTTCGGGCTTGGTCGGCGCCGGCGCCTTGTCGTCGAGCGGCAGGCCGAGGGCGACGAAGCCGGGCGGCTTCGGTTTCGCTGAATTAGGCAGGCGTTCGATTTCCACCCAGTCGACCCAGAGC
>CALQIY020000189.1 GCA_943330755.2 Opitutus sp. GAS368 | reverse complement strand
CTCCCGCAGCTGCCGCAGTTCCTCTGCGCCTTTGTACTCGGCGACTTTCTCCTCTATTGGATACACCGCTGGTTCCACGGCAAGCGGCTCTGGCGTTTCCATGCCGTGCATCATAGCTCCGAACAGCTCGACTGGCTGAGTGGTGTGCGCGCGCACCCGGTGAACGACGTCGTCGCGAACGCGCTGCTCGTCTTCCCGTTCATTCTGCTTGGCTTCGACCCCGTCGCCGCTGCCGCTGCCGGGCCCGCGCTCGGCGTCTTCGCCCTGCTGGGCCATGCCGACGTCGAGTGGGATTGGGGTCCCTTCCGCCACATCGTCACGTCGCCGGTCTACCACCGTTGGCACCATTCGAAGGACCCGGCGGCCATCGACAAGAACTTCGCCAGTTTCCTGCCGCTCTGGGACATCCTCTTCGGCACGCACTACATGCCGAAGGATCGCAAGCCGCAGGACTTCGGCATCCACGAACCCGTCGACCACACCGTCCTCGGGTTACTGAAGCACCCCTTCAAGCCCAGCTCCGCTGGCTTCGGCCAGAACCTGTCGACGCCGCCGCCTTTGCCGGGCGCATCGGCCGATAAATCCACTCCGACGGAAACTTGAAACTTGGAAGTCCCGCGGGGGGGGACTTGGATAAGGACGTCATGACGTCCCACCGAGAAGAAGAGAACGGCGGTTACCGCCTCGTCCAGATTCTGGCCGTGCTCATCGCCGCGGGGGCCTTTGCCGCCGCCTTCGCCATGAGCCGCAAGGGCGGGCTCGTCTACCTCGACTATGTGAAGGACCCCTTCGTCCGCGACGTCATGGTGGGCACTTGGGTCGGCATCCCGACCGCCCTCGCCGGAGCCGTTTGCGCCTACATCGGTGGCCAAGACCGCGCCTGGGATTGGATACGCATCGCCGCCACCGTGGCGCTCACGGCCAACTTGCTCGTCCCGGCCGCCTGGCTCATCATGGCGCTCATGAAGGCCGGCATCATCGGCTTCTGACCATGGCTGGCCCGATCATCATCGTCACCCGCGGCAGCCCGCTCGCGCTGCAGCAGACCCGCGACGCCGCCGCCCGCCTCGAAGCCGCCTTGGGTCGCCCGACGGAAGTCCGCATCCTCACCACGACCGGCGACCGCCAAGCGGCTTGGTCCTTGGAGAAACAAGGCGGCAAGGGCCTCTTCACCGCCGAGCTCGAACAAGCCCTGCTCCGCGGCGAAGCCGACCTCGCCATCCATAGTTCGAAGGACCTGCCGACCGAAATGCCGGCAGGCCTGGCCATCGCGGCGTGTCTACCGCGCCAAGACGCGCGCGACGTGCTGGTCCGCCGCGCCGACGTGGCGACCCCCCAACGCATCGCCACCGGCAGCCCCCGCCGCCGCGCCCAAGGTGCCCTCACCTTCCCGCAGGCCCAGTGGACCGAACTCCGCGGCAACGTCGACACCCGCCTCAAGAAACTCGCCAATGGCGATGCGGACGCCTCGTACCTCGCCGCCTCCGGACTCAATCGCCTCGGCATCACCGAATGGCCGGGTTTGGTTTTGGAACCCGTCGCGCTCGACCGGATGGTCCCCGCCGCCGGCCAAGGCGCCGTCGCCATCCAAAGCCGCAGCGCGGAAGTCGCGCAGTACGTCGCCGCCGGCTGCGCCCGGACGACCTTCTCCGTCAGCGTCGAACGGCTCTTCCTCGCCAAGCTCGGCGAAGGTTGCCACACCGCCTTCGCCTGCCACCATGCGAACCAACGCATCGCGCTTTTCCGCGCCGATTTCGGCCGGCGTGATTTCGACTTCGCGGTGACCGACCTCGCGGCCGCTTCGGACCTCGCCGATTCCATCCTCGCCCAAATCTTGCCCCGCTGAACATGTCCAAGCTCCCCTTACGCGACCGCCACGTCGTCCTCACCCGTCCGGAAGGCCGCGGCTCAGACTGGAAGGAGCACTTGATGGAAGCGGGGGCGTCCGTCGCCGAACTCCCGCTCATCGAGATCTCCTTCGAACCCGATGCCATCGTCCTGACCGAAGTCCTCGACGGCATGGGTGAATACGACTGGCTCGTCTTCACCAGCCCCAACGGCGTGCGCGGCTTCTTCGACCGTTTCTTCGAGCGCTTCGCGGATATCCGTTCCGTCGGCGGCGTGAAGATCGCGTGCGTGGGGCCAGCCACCGAGAAGGCCGTCCGCTCTTTTCACCTCGAGCCCGACGTCACCGCCGCGCAGGCCGACGCCGTTTCCTTGGCCCGCAAGCTGATCGCCGATTTCAACGTCGAGAACCAGAAGATGCTCGTGGCCGCCGGCAACCTCAGCACGGCCGAACTCCCGCGCCTGCTCATGGAGGACGGCCTCGCCATCGTCGACGTGCTCAAGGTCTACTCGACCGAAGAGAAGCCCGTCACGGAATCCCCGGAGGCCGCGGAGTTCCGCGCGCGCGGCGCCGATGCCATCGTCTTCGCCAGTCCCTCGGCCGTCGAATCGTTCATGCACCAAGCCGCCTCGCTGCGGCCGGCGGCCGGCGCCCGTCAGCCCAAGGCCATCGCCATCGGCGCGACGACCGCCGATGCCATGAAGCGTTCGGGCATTCCGCTGGCGGCCGTCGCGGCCGCTCCGACCGCGAAGGCCGTGCGTGATGCGGTGATCACCGCGCTCCAATCATGATCGGCAACATCACCGTCAAGGTCTGCGGCATCACGCGGGCCGCCGATGCGGCGGTGGCGCTGGCGTTCGGGGCCGATTACCTCGGCGTGAACTGCTGGTCGGGCTCGCCTCGGCACGTGGCACCGGCCTTGCGCCCTGCTTTGTTGCGCGAGATCCCCGCGGCGAAGCGCATCGCCGTGACCGTGAACGCGGGCGTCGCCGAAGCCCAGGCCTTGCTCGCGGAGGGCTTTGCCGTCGTCCAAGTCCATTTCGACCCGACCACGCTGGATTGCGATCCCGCGGCCTTGTCGGCGGCACTGGGTCCGCATCGCCTCTGGCTGGCCCCCAAACTGGCTGACGGTGCCGCCTGGCCGACCGACCTGCTGAAATACTCCCAAACCTGTCTCCATGATGCCCACGCCAAGGGCGCCTTCGGGGGGACGGGCAAGCAGGCCGACTGGACTCGCTTTCAAAGCCTCCAAACGGCCCATTCGGGGCATGTTTGGGTCCTGGCTGGGGGGTTGGGCCCCGCTAACGTCGCGAGTGCCGTCCAGGCCTCGGCACGCTTCTTAGACCTTAATAGCGGGGTAGAAATCAGTCCCGGGCTCAAATCTGCCGAAAAACTGGCCGAGGTCCGGAAGGTCCTGCTCAAAAACGACCAATCGTAAGGTTGGCATTAGGCTAATCCCACTTGGCACGGGGGTTGCATAAGTGGACTTGCTCAACCGAACGCCTAACCCAACCTATACCAACACCACCATGAAGCTCGTCGTCGCCATCATCAAACCCTTCAAACTCGAGGAAGTGAAGGACGCCCTCGCCGAAATCGGCATCG
>CALQIY020000188.1 GCA_943330755.2 Opitutus sp. GAS368 | reverse complement strand
GCCGGTTATTACAGCCTCCCAGGTCTCGGCGCGATCGAGACCCCCGACGAATATGCCGGTACGCACTCGCTCTTCGATTCCCCCCTGAAGTCTAACTCCGTCGACATCGTCGGCACCAAAGCCATGCCGGCGGAACTCCAGGGTGCGGGCCTTATCGGCGGCTACTACGGCAACACCCTAGACCTGCATCGCTTCGTCGACGACGGCTCCGGCTTCAAGACCGAGCGGATCGTCAGCCCCATCATCTCGAGCAGCAAGGCCTTCCGTCCCGTCGACGTCTCGGTCGGACCGGATGGCGCCTTGTATGCCTGCGATTGGTTCAACGCCGTCATCGGCCATTACCAGGCCAGCTATGCGGACCCGCGTCGCGATCGTTCGCATGGGCGCATCTGGCGGATCACTGCCAAAGGGCTGCCGACCGTGAAACAGCCGGACCTCGTAGCGATGTCGGAGAGTGATTTGTTCACCCAGCTCGGCTCACCCGAGCGTTGGACTCGTTATCAGGCTCGCCGTCTGCTTTTCACTCGCCCGACTGATAAGGTCGCCGCCGCCGCGGATGCCTTTATCGCTAAGGACCGCGCTGATGCGCAAGTCCTCGAGGCTCTCGGCGTGTTGCAGTCCCATGGCTTGATCCGGCCGACTTTACTCGATCGCCTGCAGTCTTCGGCTGACTTCCGGGTGCGTGCATACGCCACCCGCGTCGCCGGGGAATGGTCTGGCCGGCTTCCCGATGCCCAGGCTCGTCTGGCAAAGGCCGTCGCCGACAGTCACCCGCGCGTTCGCCTCGAAGCCGTCGTGGCCCTCAGCCATGTCGGCGGGCAGGCTTCATTGCGTACCGCGCTCGGCGCGGTCGACCATCCTTCGGACAAGTTCTTGAATTACGGTCTACGTCAGACCGTGCGGCACCTTCTGCCGACCGCTGGCAATCTCGCCGCTGAGCTGCCCGCTCCGCAGGCTGCTTATCTCAAGAAGATCGCCAGCACCGGGCCGGCCGTCGTTTCGCCCGGCCAAGCCATCTACGAGGCCCTCTGCCTGAATTGCCACCAGGCTTCCGGACAAGGTCTGACCGGCGTGTACCCGCCATTGGCCAAGAGCGAGTGGGTTGCTGGCGATGTGCAGACCTTAATCAAGATCACCATGCATGGATTAGCTGGCCCAACAAAGGTCCAGGGTAAGGACTACGGCCTCGTTCCGATGCCCCCCATGGGCCTTGACGACCAACAGCTCGCCGACGTCCTGACTTATGTCCGATCGGCCTTCGGCAACACGGCTTCGGCGGTGAAGCCGGCGGAGGTCAAGGCCGTGCGCGAAGCGACCAAAGGACGCACCGCGCCTTGGACGGCCGCGGAGTTGGTGAAGTGATGAGATAGTTGAACCGTTGATCTGTTGATCGGTTGGCCAGAGCGATGATGGGCGTCATTGCCTTCGTCTGTTCAACCGACCAACCGTTCAACTGATCAACTTCTCCGCTTCCTCGTCAACGACTGCACCCAAGCGACACCGGCGAGGGTCACCGCGCCGCCGACCAAGGTCAGGAGGGAGGGTTGTTCGCCGAGGATCATCCAGCCGAAGAGTACCGAGAAGACCGGGATGGCGTAGACCGCGCTCATCACGGTCGTGATCGGGAGCGTCACGAGCACCCAGGACCAGATGGTGTAGCAGAGCGCCGCGGGCACCATGCCGAGGAACAGGAGATGCACCCAGCCCAGGCCGGAGAGACGGGTGGCCGTGCCGACGATGTCTTCGGAGAAAGGCAGCAGTCCCAGCGTACCCAGCCAGATGGCCCAGGTGGTCACGTCTACCGCCGCATAGCGTTGGGTCAGGGCCTTGCTGATGAGCGTCTGAATGGCAGCGCAGAAGGCCGCACCGAGGATCAGCAGCGAGCCTAGGTTGAATGTCAGGCCCGTCTCGGAGCCGGCCGCGGTCAGGACCACTCCCGTCATTGAGAGGCCGATGCCTAGCCAGGCCAGCAGGCCGACCTTCTCGCGCCCAGTAAAGACGCCAAGGAGGATGACTAGGACCGGGATACAGGAGATAAGCATCGAACCCGTGCCGGCGTTGACGGTCCGTTCGCCGTAGTTGATGCCGAGGTTGTAGAGGCAGAAGCCGAACAGCCCGAGGGATGCGATCGAAGCCCAGTCGCCGCGCGCGGGCATGGGGCGGCCGCGATAGAGCCAGACCGGCAGCATGACTGCTGAGGCGATGAGGTAGCGCATCGCGCCGAGCTGCCCTGAGCCGACTTCCGGGAGCACGGCCCTGACGTTCACCCACGACATGCCCCAGGCCACGACGTTGAAGAACATCGCGAGCGTAGCCCAACGACGGACCGTAGCAGCTTCGTTCACGAACGACAGCCGATCAGCTCGATTAGCTTATAGGCGCAAGCCTGGGCGAACTCCTTGTCATTGATCGCGAGGTCGAATTCCAGGACTGGCACCTTAGCGTTCGCCTTCAAGGCCGTGAAGAGGGCCTCGTCGGCCGCGGCGTCATGAAACGGCTGACCTGAGGCGCTGATGACCGAGATGGCCTTCTTCGGGATCATGATCGCGGTCCCTGCCTTATAGGCGTTGGCCTTCTTGGCCACGATCTCGCCGAGCTGACGGCATTCGTCCGCGGTCGTGCGCATGAGCGTGATCTGCGGGTTATGGATGTAGAAGTTACGTCCAGCGAACTTGGCTGGCACGGAGGCCTTCTCACCGAAGTTCACCATGTCGAGGCAGCCCGGGGCGACGACCACGGGGATGTTCGCCTTGGCGGCGGCGTCCATGCGCTCCGGACCGGCGTTAAGGTTACCGCCGACAAGTTCATCCGCCCATTCGGTCGTGGTGACATCTAGGACGCCGGCGACGATGCCGCTCTCGATGACCGACTCCATGATGCGTCCACCCGTGCCCGTCGCGGCGAAGACCAGCACCTCGTAGCCGGCGGCCTCGAGGACCTTCTTTGCTTCGGTGACACAGGTGGTCGTGTTGCCGAACTGGCTGGCGACGATGAGGGGCTTCGAGGCACCAACTTCGGGGATCGCGCCGACCATGCCGCAGATCGCACCAGCGGCGCGGGTGAAGATCACGCGGGAGAGGCGGTTCAAGCCCGCCACGTCGGCGATGCTCGGCATCATCGTGATGTCCTTGGTGCCAAGGTAGGGCGCGATATTGCCCGCGGCCAGGGTCGAGACCATCAGCTTCGGGAAGCCGAGTGGCAGGGCGCGCATCGCGGCGGTACCGATGGCCGTACCGCCGCCGCCGCCGAGGGAGATGATGCCGTCGATGCGGCCTTCGGCGGCGAGCTTGGCCACGCAGGCCGGGGCGGCCTTGGTCATGGCCACGACGCATTCGCCGCGATCCTTCTTTGCCATCAGGCCGGCCAGGTCGATGCCCGCCGAAGCGGCGACCTGCTCACGGGTGATATCGGGCTGCACCGTGGCGGGGCCACCGGTGCCGACGTCGATCAGCAACGGCTTGTGGCCGTGCTGG
>CALQIY020000187.1 GCA_943330755.2 Opitutus sp. GAS368 | reverse complement strand
TGGCAGCAACAGGTCCCGATCCCGCAGACCTACGCGGGCGACAAAGCGTGGCGAATTCCGCTCCATCCCGTGCCCGCCAAGGAACCGATGTCCGCGAAGACCCATTTCATGCGCGGCGCCATCGCGCTCGCCGCGAACGGCATCCCGATCTTCAACGCGCTGAACAACCGCGGCGACGACGCCAAGAAGTTCGGCGAGCTCGACGACTTCGGCGGCCACTGCGGCAAGGGCGACGACTACCATTACCACGACGCCCCGGTCTTCCTCGAAAAAACGCTCGGCAAAGGTAAAGCTATCGCCGTGGCCCTCGATGGTTATGCCATCTATGGTTACAACGAGCCCGATGGCTCCGCGCCCGGTAAGCTCGATGAATTCGGTGGCCACGAGACCAAGGTCCTCGGTTACCATTACCACGCGCAGAAGGTCTACCCGTACATCAACGGCGGCTTCCATGGCGAAGTCACCGAGATCGGCGGTCAGGTCGACCCACAGCCCTCCGCCAGCCACGTGCGCAAGGAAGGCTCGGCCTACTCTCAGTCGCCGCTCCGCGGAGCGCTGATCAAGGATTTCACCGCGTCTCCCGACGGCAAGACCTACGAGTTGCGCTACACCCTTAACGGCAAGGCGCTCAGCGTGAAGTATATCGCCAACGAAGACGGCACTTGGACTTTCACGTATAGCCGTCCCGACGGCACCCCCGTCGTCGAGACCTATAAGCCCAACGATCGCGGACCCGGCGGTGGTGGCCAAGGTGGCGATCGACCGAAAGGCGAAGGCAAAGGCGGCAAAGGGGGCAAGGGTGGTAAGCGTCCGCCCGCCGAGCCGGAAGGCGCCAAAGGCGAAACCGGCGACCTCGGTGAGCAGTCACAACCAGGAACCCCCGAAGGCGACCGCCCCAAGGGTGACCGTCCCAAAGGAGGTAAAGGTGGCAAGGGCGGCAAAGGTGGCCCAGGCGATCCTCCCGGCCTGATCAAGCCCTCCCCGGCCGACGCCCTGAAACTGAATGTCTACGCTGACAACTGGTTCATCCTCTTCATCAACGGCAAGCTTCGCGTCGTCGACCCCATCGAGTACATGCCCCACAACGTCGTCTCGGTCGACATCATGCCGGAGTACCCGATGACCATCGCCGTCATGGCCATGGACAACGCCGACCCCAAGACCGGACTCGAATACGGCAACCGCATCGGAGACGCCGGCTTGATCATCAAGTTCTCCGACGGCACCGTCACGAACGCGAAGTGGAAGGCCAAGAGCTTCTTCAAAGGCCCACTCGACCGCGACGTCGCCAAACCCAAGGTCCAGCATGAACCCATCCCTGCCAATTGGTACGCCGTCGACTTCGACGACTCCAGCTGGGCCCAGGCCAGCGAGTTCACCGAAGAACGCGTGAACCCCAAGGAGTCCTACACCAAAGCCAAGGAAAGCTTCGCCGGCGCCAAGTTCATCTGGACCACGGACCTTGACCTCGACAACACCGTCGTTTTCCGGACCAAGGTCGAAGCCCCCGCCGGCTACAAGCCGCGCTGGACCGCCAAGCCCGAGGTCGACCTGGCCGAGGTGACCAAGCGATTATTGAACAAGTAAAACCAGCGGTCGATCGGCGTAGAGACTGGAGAAAGCCAGTAACTCTTTGGTAATTGGTTGGAAATGGCGGACAAATTGACCGCCAAGCGAGGAACATTGCCCTTGGCAGGGGGTCGAAAAAACCACACTTTGCCCAATCCCCTTCCTTTCCACTGCCCATCCGGGCCGGTGGTCCTGGGGTTCCCCTTTCCTTTCATCCAACACACCCACATGCGTCCGTTGTTCACCCTCCTCCTCGCCATGCTCGGCTTCGCCGGCGTGCAGGCCCAAACCCTCGAGCTGAAGAAAGGCGACAACGTCGCCTTCGTCGGCGGCGGCCTCGCCGACCGGCAGCAGCACTTCGGCCACCTCGAAGCGCTGATCCATAAGGCCAACGCCGACAAGGAACTCGTCGTGCGTAACCTCGGCTTCTCCGGCGACGAAGTGAACACCCGCCACCGCTCCGACGAAGTGCCCGCCCTCGAGCTCTTCCTCAACATGAAGCCCGGCGCGCTCGCCACGAAGTCCGGCAACACCGCCGTGACCTACCACTTCGGCACCGACTTCCACGCCAACGTCATGCTCGCCTATTGGGGCTTCAACGAAAGCTTCCGCGGCCCGGAAGGCATCGATGCCTTCAAGAAGAACATCGATGACTGGGTCAAGAAGCAGCTCGCCGCCGACTACGGCAAGGGCAAGGTCCGCCTCGTCCTCCTTTCCCCGATCGCCCACGAAGACCTGAAGTCCGCGCACTTCGACCCGGCCATCGTCGCCCGCAACAACAAGAACCTCGCCGCCTACACCATCGCCCTCGGCGAAGTCGCCAAGGCCAACGGCGTCCAGTTCGTCGACCTCTTCACCGCTTCGCAGAAACTCTACGCCGCCGCCAAGTCCCCGCTGACGATCAACGGGATCCACCTGAACGACGCCGGCGACGCGGCCCTCGCCGCCGTCCAGTTCCAAGCCCTTTTCGGCAAGGCCGCCCCGGCCATCGACGCCGCGCTCCTCGCCGCCGTGAACGAGAAGTCCACCCAGTGGCACCGCCGCTACCGCACCGTCGACCAGTTCAACATCTACGGTCAGCGCTCGCGCATCAAGTACGAGGGCATCGACAACGCCACCGTCATCGGCCGTGAGCTCGCCAACCGCGACATCAAGACCGCCAACCGCGACCAGGCCATCTGGGCCGCCGCCAACGGCAAGGCGCTCGTCGTCAAGGACGACAACCTCCTACCCGACATCGCCGTCCCGCCGAACCGCAAGGAACCCGTCCCCTACCTTTCCGGCGAAGAGCAGCTCAAGCACCTGACTGTCCCCGAGGGCTGCAAGGTCGAGTTCATCGCCGACGAAACGACCATCCCCGAGCTCATCAACCCGGTGCAGATGAACTTCGACACCAAGGGCCGCCTCTGGCTCGCCGTCTGGCCCAACTACCCGGAGACCTCCCCGAAGACCAAGAACTTCGACAAGCTCCTCGTCCTCGACCTCGACCCCAAGACCGGCAAGGTCGCCAAGTCCCACGTCTTCCTCGACGGCCTCAACTGCCCGACCGGCTTCCAATTCTACAAGGATGGCGTCATCCTCATCCAGTCGCCCGACATGTGGTTCGTGCGCGACACGGATGGCGACGGCAAGGCCGACTGGAAGGAAAAGTTCCTGACCGGCATGGACGCCGCGGACTCCCACCACGAGACGAACTCCATCTGCTATGAACCGGGTGGTGCGATGTACTTCTCCGACGGCGTCTTCCACCGCACCCAGGTCGAGACCTTCGACAAGGGCCCGGTCCGGAACACCAACGGCGCCATCTACCGCTTCGAGCCGATGACCTACAAGTTCTCGCGCTACGTCCCCTACAATTTCGCCAACCCGCACGGCCGCGTCTTCGACTACTGGGGCAACGACATCATCACCGAC
>CALQIY020000186.1 GCA_943330755.2 Opitutus sp. GAS368 | reverse complement strand
CCCGGAACTGCACAAGCAGTTCTTCGAAAAGCTTTCCAAGTCCGTCTTCCTCGAAGCCCAAAAAATCTAACCTATGAACAAGATTCTGCTCCCCCTCTTTGCTGCCGCCACCCTGCTGGTCGGCTGCGTGCACAACTCGACCGAGTCCGCCCTCGAGGTTGGCTCCAATCAAGTTGAGCTGCGCCAAATCCAGAGCCGCGCCTTTGATACGACGGACAAGTCCAAGACGATGCGCACCGTAATCTCCACGCTCCAGGACCTCGGCTTTGTCATCGATAAGGCCGACCTCGAACTCGGCACCGTGACCGCGACCAAGCTCGACGGTTATGCCCTGCGCATGTCGGTGAGCGTGCGTCCGCGCAATGCCAAGCAGCTCGTGATCCGCGCCAACGCGCAGTACCAAGAGCAGGCTGTGACCGACCCGGCCCCGTATCAGGCGTTCTTCACGTCCTTGAGCAAAGGGATGTTCCTGACCGCTCAGAACGTCGACTAAGCCCCTTAGCTTAGGACCTTCAAAGGCCTCCAAGTGGAGGCCTTTTGTTTTAGATTCTTTCCTGGCTCGTCAATCCCGCGCGATGACGGCGCGGACCTTGGTCTGGCGTTCGAGGGCGCGGAATTCGGCGAGGCGGTCGGGGTCCGTGCGGTCGATGAGGACGAAGACTTCCTTGCCGCGCAGGAACCGGCGCGGGCTGTACGGGGTCTTGGTGCGCTCGGCGCCTTTGACGGTCGGTTCCGGGCCGAGCTTGAAGTCTTCCTTGGCGTCGGCCGGGAGTTTGGGCGGGATGACTTGCCAAGCGTAGGTCAACTCGAGCGCATTGCAGCTCGGGTCATCCTTGGCCTCGCGGTGCGCCGCACTATCCGTCAGGTCCGCCGCGGAATTGGCCGTCCAAGGCGTGGCCAGCACGATGTGCTTCTTGGCGACCGGCGCCGGCAACCAGGTGGCGGCCTCGGGGGCCGTGATCGCCAAGTAAGGCGTGCGGATTTCGCCGAGCTTAGCCTGAGCGGAGAGCGTGAGCTCCGCCGTCTCCCAGCGCTGGGCAAAACGCGCGTGCAGGGCGGCGCCCGCGGGTCCCGTGAGGATGGCCGCACAGGCGAGTCCATTCACCGGCTCGCGGCCATATTTGTGACCACCCACGACCCAAGCGCGCCCATCGGCGAGGAGGTGTGGATGGCCGGCGGCGACGCGGACCTTCACCCCCGCGGCGAGGAGCTTGCGTAAGGCTTCCACCTGCGTGGAGCGCGCGGACAGGAGGATGCGGACATCGCACGCGGGGTCCTTGGCCTTCTCGAGCAGTTGCGCGAGCAGGGCAGGGTCGGCGTCGAGCGACGCCAACGTCACCCAGAGCTCGGCTTTCGCGCCCACGATGAACGCGGCGCGGGCGTCCGCGACTTCCAAGCGGGCCATCGGTTTGGCAGGTGGCTTGACGATGGGACGGACGTCGATGGGAATTCCGGCGATCACGCGCTGCGCCGGGAAGGCCGCGGGTTGCTCGGCCTTGCCGGCCCCCGCGCGGGAGAGACGGTTCACGCCATGCCGCCACCAGCCGAGCGCGAAGAGCCGTTGCAGGTTCGGTGCCAGCGTCGGTTCGTCGACGCAGAAGCCCTCGCCGGACTCCAGGAAGGCGCGCGGCTGCGCCGAGGCCGCATCGACGAGCAGCATCGTCGGATGGAACGTCGTCGTGCTCTGCAACGTCGCGCCCGCGGCCGCCAAGGAATCGAGCGCCGCCAGGTGTACTTTCTTCTCGTCCGGCTTCAGCTCGGGGCCTTGGCCTTCGGTCGTGATGATGTAGACGCGGACCTGCCGTTGCTTGGCCGCCTGCGCGAGGGCGGCCACGAGCGCCGCATGCGTGAGCGTCGGCAGCGCCAAGTGCACCGTCGTCTGGGCGCTGCCGATGGCGGCGATCCAGGCGTTCAGCCAAGCGGCGCGTTGCGTGAACACGTGCGGGCCTTCGGGGGCGGCGGGCGCTTCTCCCTCGCGGCGGAGCCAGACATCTCCGACCACGCGCTCGTGGTAGCGGAAGGGTTCCGAAGTGCGGGTGAGCGGAGGGATGCTCATGGGGCGTCCTCCCAGAGCAGGAGGTCGTAGGCTTCCAGCAACGCCGCCCGGCTGCCGTCGGTGGGTCCGCTGGAGGGTTGTTGGGCGAGGGCCGCCGCGAGTTCGTGCAAGGAGCGCGGACGATAGCCCGGGATTTTCTGTCGGGCGGTTTCGCCGGCCTTGGCCGCCGCCGCGGGCGTGCGTTCGCCGCCCAACGCGCGCACCTGCAGCCACAAGCCCCACGCCTCGACGTCTTCCGCGCGCGGGACGAGCGCGATCTCGATCGGTTCGACTTCGAAGACCCCGAGGTCGAACTGCCCGGGCACGCGGAGGTGCGCCGTGAAGGCCTTCGCGTGGCGCAGCCGGAAGTTCAGCCGCGCTTCGGTCGGCAAAGCCGCGAACGGCACGGAGAGGCCGGCCGACAGTTCGCGCGGGGCGGTACCCGCCGAGAGCACGAGCGCGAGGAGGTCGGCGTAGCTTTGGTCGGGGCGACGTTGCAGCGGGGAAGTGAGGCGCACGTCCACGGCAGACGGCGACTTCTCGCCCTTGCCTTCCTTGCGTTCCGCAAAGAGGCGGATCCGGAAGGGACCCGTGTGGTCGGGCGCAAGTTCGAGTTCGATCGTCAGCTCCTGCTGCATCGGCAGACTGCGGACCAGGTCGGCGGTGCGTTGGATGACGAACGGGGACTTGGGTTGCAGCAGCGAGTGGCCGCATTCGCCGGGCGCGGTCGTCAGCGGGACTTCGAGCGGGACCGCTTCGCCGGTGCTGGGTTCGCGACGTTCCTCGAGGTGGAGCACCGGATGGCCGCCGAGCAGGGGTTCGTCGGTGATCGCGAAGCGGAACAACCCTTGCTTGGCTTCGGTGGATAACCCGAGCGGGGCGACCGCCGCTCCTAGGGCGCTGAGCGCATACGCGGGATGCGCTTCCGTGCCGGTGGCGGTCAGCATGCCTTGACGGACGCCGTGCTCGAGCCAGGTCCGCGCGGCCGCGACGGAGAGCGGCAACAGGTGGAGCGAAACATCCTCGGGCGTCAGCGGGCGCGCCTGCCGGGCCCGTTCGCCGGCGAGCCGCAACAACGGGAGCCATTCGGTCTGGGCCGAAGGCACCTGCACGACGGCCATGGTCTCCAGCCACCGGACCGTGAGGGTGCGGCGCAGGCGCAAGGTGGGTAGGCGCATGCTCATCGCAGCACCTCCTGACGCGAGTGGAGGCTGCTGCCGCGGGGCAGGCCGGAATGGTAGACCAGATCGGAGCGGCCCGTGCCGGTGTCCGCTTGCACCCCGTGGAGGAGGACGGCGAACACCGAGGGCAGCGTGCGCTCCATGAGCGCGAGCAACGCGCGCGGTTCCCAGAGCGGCTTCTCGAAGGGGAAGATGCAACGCAGGTCGAGCAGGAGGGCGCGGGCGAATTCGCCGCGGGCCGCCTCGTCGGTGCGATGGTCGTGGAGGCCGCGGAGGTT
>CALQIY020000185.1 GCA_943330755.2 Opitutus sp. GAS368 | reverse complement strand
CATGCTCGACGACACGCTCATCCTCTGGGGCGGCGAATTCGGTCGCACCCCGATGGGCCAAGGCTCCGGCCGCGACCACCACATCGCAGGCTACTCCGTCTTCCTCGCCGGCGGCGGCGTGAAGGCCGGCACGACCTACGGCGCCACCGACGAACTCGGCTACAACGCCGTCGAGAACATCGTGGATGTCCACGACCTGCACGCCACGATGCTCGCGCTGATGGGCATCGACCACCATCGCCTGAACGTGAAGTTCCAGGGCCTCGACGTGCGCCTCACCGGCGTCGCCGGCAAGGTGGTGAAGGGCATCATGGCCTGAGCGTTAAACGACACTTTAACGCCGTTAAATTTCGGCGTTTAGACTTCAACGGTCGGGCTGAAACCGTAAGGTCTTCCTATGCCCCTCCCCCGCCTCGCCCTCGTGGCCGCCCTGCTGGCTTCCGCTTATGTCAACGCCATCGCCGCGGACGCCGTCACGCCGTCCGCGAAGACCGAACTCTTCAACGGCAAGGACACCGCCGGCTGGGCCGTCTTCCCGGAAGCGGGCAAGGATTCCTGGTCCATCAAGGACGGCATCCTCGCGTGCACCGGCAAGCCCAGCGGCTTCCTCCGCACCACCCAGAGCTATAAGCAGTATCGCTTCACGGTCGAATGGCGCTTCACCAAGCCGGGCAATACCGGTGTGGTCGTGCACATGACGCCCCCCGACGCCGTCTGGCCGAAGAGCATCGAGTGCCAGGGGATGCACAAGAACCAGGGCGACTTCTACTTCTGGAACGGCGCCACGCTCTCCGGCGGCACGGAACTCAAGGACAAGAAGTCCGGCAAGATCCGCGGCTACCGCCTCGGCAAGCAGGCCGACGCCGAAAAGCCGGCCGGCGAGTGGAACACGTTCACCACCGTCTGCGACGGCAACACCGTCACGATCCTCGTCAACGGCAAGGAAGTGAACAAGGCTACCGGCACCAACCTCTCCGAAGGCTTCATCGGCCTGCAGGTCGAAGGCGGCGCCTTCGAGGTCAAGCGCTGCACCCTCGAACCCCTCTAATCTATCTACCCCCACCCCACCCCTTGACCCTCATGCGCCTCCTCCCCGCCCTCCTCGCCCTTGCGACCTCCGCGCTCATCGCCGCCGATGTCCCCGCCGGTTTCACTTCCTTGTTCAACGGCAAGGACCTCACCGGTTGGCACGGCTACAATCCTCACGCGGTCACCAAGCTGTCGGGCGAAAAGAAGGAAGCCGCCCTCAAGAAGATGCGCGATGAGTTCCCGCAGCATTGGTCCGTGAAGGACGGTGATCTTTATAATACCGGTACCGGCGCTTACGCGACGACCGACAAGGATTACGGCGACTTCGAACTGGTGCTCGAATACAACATGGCCCCGAAGGGCGATTCCGGCGTCTACCTCCGCGGCGTGCCGCAGGTCCAGATCTGGGACCCGACCGACGAGAAGTCCTTCAAGCACGGCTGCCAGCTGGGCTCCGGCGCCCTTTGGAACAACTCCCCCGGCAAGCCGGGCAAGGACCCCCTGGTGCTGGCCGACAAGCCCGCCGGTGAATGGAACACGCTCCGCATCGTGATGACCGGCGCCCGCGTCAGCGTCTGGCTCAACGGCAAGCAGACCGTCGACCACGCGACCCTCGAGAATTACTACCACCGCGAACTGGCCATCCCCGCCAAGGGGCCGATCTGCCTCCAGACCCACGGGGCGCCGATCCGCTGGCGCAACGTCGCCATCCGCGAGATCGCCGGCGAAGAAGCCAACCGGATCCTGGCTTCGCACGGTAAGGCCGGTTTCAAGTCCGTCTTCAACGGCAAGGACTTCACGGGTTGGGCCGGCCCGCTCGATAACTACGAGGTCGTCGACGGCTCCATCCGCTGCAAGACGGGCAAGGGCGGCACGCCGTATTACAATCAGGACCTGACCGACTTCGCCAACCGCCTGGAATTCAAGCTTCCTTCGGGCGGCAACAACGGCCTCGCCCTCCGCTACCCGGGCACCGGTAACACCGCCTACGTGGGCATGTGCGAACTCCAGGTCCTCGACGACAACTATGACAAGGTGAAGGGCAAGATCGACCCCCGCCAGGTCCACGGCTCGGCCTACGGCATGGTCGGCGCCCAGCGCGGCTATCAGCGCGAGATCGGCGAATGGAACTTCCAGGAGGTCACCGTCGTCGGCTCCACCATCAAGGTCGAGCTCAACGGCTTCATCATCCTCGACGCGGACCTCGCCAAGGTCGACATGACCACGGTGATGGGCAAGACGCCCCACCCTGGCAAAGACCGCAAGAACGGCTTCTTCGGCTTCGCCGGCCACAATGACCCGGCGCAGTTCCGGAACATCGAAATCAAGGACTTGGCTGCCAAGTAAGGCTTACCGTCACCCCCTTCAAAACCCCTCGAAAGAGGGGTTTTGAATTAAGTGCTAATTGCTATGAACCGACGCGCGTCTTTACTGTCCTCACTCGCAAGCCCCATGCGCCTTTCCTACCTATTGCCCGCAGCCGCCGGCACCCTGTTCCTGACCTCGGCGTTCGCCGCGGAACGCGTCCAGTTCAACCGAGACATCCGCCCGATCTTCTCCGACACCTGTTACGCCTGCCACGGCCCCGATGAGAATAAGGTGAAGGGTAAGCTGCGGCTGGACTCCCTCGAAGCCGCCCGCAAAGGCGGCAAGTCCGGCGAACCGGCGATCCTTCCTGGCCATCCGGAAAAGAGCGAAGTGATGAAGCGGCTGCTGACGAAGGATGCCGATGACCACATGCCGCCCGCAGAGTTCCATAAGGTGCTTTCCGGCGACCAGATCGCCCTCGTCGAACAGTGGATCAAGGAAGGCGCCGAGTATCAGGGTCACTGGGCTTTTCAGATTCCGGTCAAACCGGCCGTCCCGCCGATTCCCGCCGGCGGCAACGCGATCGACGCCTTCCTCGCCCAAGGCCTCACCGCCAAAGGACTGAAGCCCAACGGCGACGCACCCAAGGCGACGCTCCTTCGCCGCGCCGCGCTCGACCTCACCGGCCTGCCCCCTTCCGACGCCGACCTGCAGGCTTTCCAAGCCGACAACACGTCCGAAGCTTGGTCCAAGGCCCTCGACCGTCTCCTTGCCTCCCCGCACTACGGCGAGAACATGGCGATGCAGTGGCTCGATTTCGCCCGCTACGCCGACTCGAACGGTTTCCAGAGCGACACGCAGCGCACGATGTGGCCCTACCGTGATTGGGTGATCAAGGCGTTCAATACGAACCAACCCTTCGACGCGTTCACGGTCGAACAGCTCGCCGGCGACCTTCTCCCGAACGCCACACGCGACCAGATTGTCGCCACGGCCTTCCACCGCAACCACCGCATCAACGGCGAGGGAGGTCGCATCGTCGAGGAATGGTTCGCAGAAAACGTCATCGATCGCATCGAGACCACGGGTTCGACCTGGATGGGGCTGACGATGAACTGCTGCCGCTGCCACGATCATAAGTACGACCCGATCTCGCAGAAGGAGTTCT
>CALQIY020000184.1 GCA_943330755.2 Opitutus sp. GAS368 | reverse complement strand
GTCCAGATGCGGACGCGGACCTTCTGGCCGGCACGCTCGATGAAGATGCGGGGCACCGCCGCCTGGCGGAGCTTCTCCTTGAGGAACTCGCGGATGCGATAGTCCTCGAGGATGTTGGCCGGGAAGTCGCGCTTGGTGGCGTACCAGCGGGATTCCCAGTTGCGGCGGACGGCTAGACGGAAGCCGATCGGATTTACTTTCTGGCCCATGTTTCGGAAATTACTTGGTGGCGGAACCCAGGGCCACGCGGATGTGGCTCATGGATTTGTGGATAGGGTGGGCGGAACCGCGGGCGGCCGGCATCGAACGCTTGATGACCGGACCCTGGTTGACCGTGGCGGAGACGATCACGAGGTCGCTGCTGGAGAGATTGTGGTTGTTCTCGGCGTTGGCGATCGCGCTGGCGAGGGTCTTGCCCAGGAGGCGGGCGGACTTGCGCGGGATGAAGCGGAGGAGCTGGATGGCTTCCTCGGCGGGGAGGCCCTGAATCTGGCGCGCGACTTCGCGGACCTTCTGGGGCGACATACGGGCAAAACGGGTGGTGGCGTGGACTTCCATGACTTTGGTAAAGGTTGGGTTAGATGCGGGGATTGGCGCGGAGGGTGACGAGGTCGCCGGCGATGATCGCGGCGGAGGGGTCAAGGGAAAGGATGAGGGCGACGGAGCGGCGGAGGCCGGCTTCGGCGATGACGACGGCGCCGAAGGCGCGGCCGTCACGGCTCACGTTACAGACCGTACCGGGGCGGAAGCCGCGGTCGTGTCCGCCATCCAAGACCACCAGATCCGACGCGCGGGCGGAGACGACCGCGACGACCGGAGCCTTGCCATCCGCTTCGGCCGCACCAAGCGCACGGACTTCCGCGGCGACCGCGGTGGCGGCGACGAGAAGGGCGGACATGGTGAGGACGTTGCGCACGGGGGAGGATTACTGAGCTTCCTTGCGGGAGGGCTGGGTGTGCTGGCGGAACGTGCGCGTCGGAGCGAACTCGCCGAGCTTGTGGCCGACCATGTTCTCCGTCACATAGACGGGGACGAAGGCCTTGCCGTTGTGGACTTCCAGATTGAGCCCGATGAAGTCGGGGGTGACCGTCGAGCGGCGAGACCAGGTCTTGATCGGCTTACGGCTGTTGGCCTTCTGGGCGACGGTGACTTTGTCGACCAGGTGAGCGTCGACATAGAAACCCTTTTTGCGGGAGCGTGCCATGTTAGGAGAGGATTAGGGTGGGTTAGACCTGCTTCACCTTGCGGCCGTTGCGGCGCAGGATGATCTGGTTGTTGGAGGCCTTGGCCTTGGTGCGGGTCGGGAAGCCCTTGGCGAGCTGGCCCCAAGGGGATTTGAGGTGCTGACGACCGCCGCCGCCCTTTTTCTTGCCGCCGCCACCGCCGTTCGGGTGGTCGACCGGGTTCATGGACATACCACGCTGGCGAGGACGGATGCCCTTCCAGCGGCTGCGGCCGGCCTTACCGAGGCTGGCGTTGTGGTGGTCGACGTTGCCGACGATACCCACGGTAGCGCGGCAATCGGCGTTAAGGTAGCGCTGTTCACCCGAGGGCATGCGCAGGATGGCGCGGCCGTCTTCGATGCCGAGCAACTGGGCGAAGCCGCCAGCGGAGCGGGCGAGCTGACCGCCCTTGCCAGGTCCGATCTCGATGCAGTGGATGAAGGTGGCCGGAGGGATCAGGCGAAGCGGGAGGGAAAGGCCCGGAGTGAGCTGTTCCTGCGCGGTGTTGGTGCTGACGACCTTATCGCCGACCTTCAGGCCATCCGGAGCGAGGATGTAGTTCTGGGTCTTGTCGGCGTATTCGATCAGGGCCAGGTGCGAAGTGCGGTTCGGATCGTACTCGATGCGAATGACGGTGGCCGGCTGGTCGAGGCGGTCACGACGGAAGTCGATCGTGCGGTAGAGTCGCTTGTGACCTCCGCCACGACGACGGGAAGTGATGCGGCCGTAGCAATTACGGCCCATGGCACGGTGATTGCTTTCCGTGAGCGCAGGCACCGGGCGACCGGTGTGCAGGCCCTCGGTCTTCACGCGCACCAGGAAGCGCGTGCCGGGGGTGATGGGACGATGGGTGATGATGGGCATGGCGTGGCTGCTCCGAGATTAGGCGAGGGAGATGACGTCGCCCTTCTTCAGGGTGACGATGGCGCGACGGGAATCCGTCTCGGTGTAGATGGAACCACCCGAGAGGCGGCTGCGGCGCAGCTTACCCTTGCGGATCAGGATGTTGATCTTCTCGACGGTCACCTTGAAGTTGGCCTCGACGGCCTTCTTGATCTGGGCGCGGTCGGCGCCCGGATAGACCTCGAAGACGTACTTGTTGGCTTCGGCGAGGCCGGAGGCCTTTTCCGTGAGGATCGGGCGGCTGATGATTTCAGAAGCGGGCTTCATGGGATGACGGTCTTAGTTTTTGGCGCGCTCGAGGACCTTGTTGAGGCCATCCACCGAGATCAGGATGCGCGGGGTGCGCACGAGATCGAGAGCGTTGAGGTTGGAAGAGTTGGAGAAGATGGCGCGGCTCAGGTTGCGGCTGGCGCGGACCACGTTGTCGGACCAGGCGCTGTCCACGACGAGGAGGCGCTTGCCGGCCGGGCTCACGTTGGCGAGCACCTTGGCGAAGAGCTTGGTCTTGGGCTGGGCGACTTCGAATTTCTCGATGACCGAGAGTCCGCCGTCGGCGGCGAGCTCGAAGAGGGCGCGCTGGAGGGCGATCTTCTTGGCCTGGGCGGTGATGGTCTTGGACCAATCGCGCGGGCGAGGACCGAAGACGATGCCACCCTTGAACATCTGGGGAGCGCGCTTGTCGCCGTGACGGGAGCCGCCGGAACCCTTCTGCGGGAGGACCTTCTTGCCGGAGCCGGCGACTTCGCCGTAATCCTTGGTCTTGGAGGTGCCCTGTCGCTTGTTGGCCTGGTAAGAAACGATGACCTGCTTGAGCAGGGCGACGCCCTTGGAGCCTTCGAAGGAAGGAATATCGAACTCCTTCTCGGTGAAGGCGGAGCCGTCGGACTTGTAAACTTTGAGCTTCATATCGCTGAGATGCTGGGTGGGTTACTTGGCGGCGATGGCCTTCTTGGCCGGACGCACGAGGACGACCTCACCGTTGGCGCCGGGGAAGCTGCCCTTGATGAGGAGGAGGTTCTTTTCCGCGAGCACCTGGACGACGCGGAGGTTCTGGACGGTGCGCTGCACCTGGCCCATGTGGCCCGGCATGCGCTTGCCCTTGAAGACGTGACCGGGAGTCTGGCGCATGCCGATCGAGCCGATTCGGCGGTGCATCATGTGACCGTGGGAATCAGGCTGGCCGTCCATATTGTGACGCTTGACGACACCCTGGAAGCCGCGGCCCTTGACGGTGCCGACGACGTCGACCATCTGGCCGGCGGTGAATTTCTCGACGGTGATGACGTCGCCGACCTTGGCCTCGGTGGCGCCGGGCTGGCGGATCTCGTGAAGATGGGTGTGGGGAGCGACGCCCGCCTTGCGGAGGTGGCCGATCTCGCCGG
>CALQIY020000183.1 GCA_943330755.2 Opitutus sp. GAS368 | reverse complement strand
GGACTCCGGCGTCTGTTCGAGTAGGATAGTCACGGCTTCCCCGCGGGCCGCGTAGAGGTCAAGTGACCTTAAGGGCGTACCGCATTCATCGTAGGCCTTGAGTGTCGTCGGTGCGGCGGCGACCTGCGGGATGGGTGGCAACGAAGCTGGCTTGGCCTTGGTGGGCACAACGACTGGGCTCACCGTTGGAAACTTGGCGACGGGCGCATCATCGAGCCACAGCAGGAAGTACGGCACGAACCGCTTAGGTCCCTCGCGGCTGGTTACATAACGATTGGGGAAGAGCCGGTAGTCGATCGTGTTGCCTTGCCGCGTGTATTCGCTGCCCACGTCGTCCATGACGAAGAACCCGTGGCTCCGTCCGTCCAAGCGGGCTTGCACCACCTCGGGCTTAATCGGGATGCGCTGCCAATGGTTAGCATCGGGCGGCGAAGGGTCACCGAAGCCCCAGACACTTCCGCGCTGTCCAAGGATCACGGAGGTAAGGTCAGGGCCATCCTCGGCCCAGCGGGTCACATCGGTCTTGGCCCAACGGAAGGAACTGGCACCAGGAGTGCGGGCGTAGCTGGACCCTTGGCCTTCGACCCATTCCTGAGCAACGGACGAGACGGTGATACGGCCGAGTGTCTCGTTGCCTTCGAGGTGAACAGCGAGGACCGCTTGGGTGACGCGCTTCCCCCGGAATTTTGTTGGGTCGAAATCGATGAGGAAGAACTCTTGATGGCCCTTTAACTTGAGTTTACCGGAGGCGCCGTTGTTGCCTTCAACTTCCTTGACGTAGGACGAAAGCCAGGCATCGCGGCTGACTTCGACGCGGATCGGTTCGGTGGCTTGGCTGGACAGTGCTAGCAGCCACGCGGCGATGGACACCAGAGATAGGGGAAGCCTTGGCATAGGGGTAGGTCGGCATCTTGCGGCGACCTTGAGCACTTTCCAGAAGGTTCTTCCTTTCCTCGGGTGGTCGGGTCTTTAAGGTCTGGTCATGCGCTTGCTGCCCCTGTTGCTCCTCGGTCTCGGTTCGCTCATCGCCCGAGCGGACCTCCTGGAAGCTAACCGCGATTCCGCCGTGGCTCCGACCAAGGACTTCTGGCGGCACGCCAACGGACGCTGGAATGCCGCGCACCCGCTGGCCGCGGATCGTGCCTCCTTTTATTCCTATGATTGGCAGGAGGACTTCATCCGCCAGGACCTCTTGGAGCTCAACCGTTCGCTGGTGGCTTTGCCGAACCCCACCGAGAAGCAGCGCAAGGTCGCCGACTTCTGGAAGTCGGCCTTGGCCTTCGAGCAGTCCAAATCCGGTCTACCCGCAGGTGTCGCGAAAGTTTTGGCGAAACTGGATACGGCGACCACCCCGCAGGACTTCGCCGAACTCGCCGCGGAACTCATGGAGCAAGGGGTTGGCTCGTATCTCGGCATCTACGCTGACCAAGACGCCAGGGACGAAAACAAGGTCGTGCTTTACCTCGGGCAGGCAGGGACATCCCTCCCCGAACGGGCTCATTACTTCAGCGAGGAACCGGCGACCAAGAAGGTGCGTGACGCATTCCCCGCTTATGTCGCGCGGATGCTGCGGCACCAAGGCTACGCTCCAGCGCGGGCCGAGCAGGCCGGCAAGGACATCTTGGCCTTGGAGACGAAATTCGCCGAGGTTTCCCGTCCACTCGAGGACCTCGAGGATCCCGAGAAGAATTACCATATGATGACCTTGGCCCAGGTCGATGCGCTGACCCCCGGCGTGAGTTGGTCACCTGTCTTGCGCCGACTGAAGGCTCCCGTGGTTGCGCGGATGGTCGTGGGTCAGCCGGAGTTCTTTCAGGGCTTCGCCAAGATCCTCGCCGCGACGCCTCCGCAGACCCTTCGCGATTACCTTCGGTTTCATGCCATGACCGCCTACTCACCCGTCCTTAATGGCGAAACTTCAAGGGATGACTTTGCCTTCACCGGTGTCGTCATTTCAGGCGCCAAACAGCAGCGCAGCCTGGAGGACCGCGCCTTGGCGATGCAGGACCGCACGATTGGCGACCTCGTCGGCGAAGAGTATGTTGCCCGTCGGTTTGGGCCGGCCCAGCGGGAGCGCTTCCGTATCGTCTGCGAAGGCGTCCGCTCGGCTTTCGCCCAGCGCCTGGCCGCGAACCCTTGGATGGATGAGCCGACCCGTGCTTGGGCCCTCAAGAAACTCGCCGCCGTCAAGCTGCGCGTCGGTTACACCGATAAGTTCCGCCAGTTCGAAGGCGTTCGCCTAACGCCCGACAACTTGGCGGCGAATGTCTTGGCGGTTGGCCAGTGGGAGGCCGAGCGTGCCTTCGCCCGTCTCGGCGGCGCCCCGGAGCGGGAAGAGTGGGGGATGCGCCCCTACACCGTGAACGCTTATTACAACCCACTCAACAATGAGATCGTGTTGCCGGCGGCGATCCTGTCGGTCCCGGCCTATGCGGGCGACGAGCTCGATGACGCCGTGCTCTATGGCTATATCGCCACGACCATCGGGCACGAGATCACGCACGGCTTCGACGATTCCGGTCGACGCTTCAGCGCGACGGGGCGGATGGAGAATGGTTGGACCCCGGCGACGGAACAGGCCTATGCGGCGCGCTGCGCGCAATTGATCGCACAGTATGACCGGGAGGAGCCACTCAAGGGCATCCGCATCAACGGCAAACAGACCCTCAGCGAGAACATCGCCGACCTTGGTGGGGTGGCCTTGGCCCTCGAGGCTTTCCAGCAGACCGCGGCCTACAAGTCGGGCAAACGCATCGCTGGCCAGACTCCCTTGCAGCGCTTCTTCCTCGCCTATGCGTTCAGCTTTGCCGGCAACATCCGGGACGAACAGCTCGCCACCCGACTCCTCTCCGACACCCATTCCCCCGCGCAGGCCCGCATCAACGTCATCCTCCGTAACATCGACGCCTACCACGAAGCCTTTGGCACCCAGCCCGGCGACCCGATGTACCTAGACCCGAAGGAACGCGTGCGGATCTGGTAAAATCCTTCATTCTATTTAAGAGATCAGCATGACTTCACCGCTTCTTCCGCAACAGATCCGCGAGGCCTTGGTTGGACTCGACGGTTGGGAATATGATGGGGTCGAGGTTTCGAAGGTTTTCAAGTTGAAGGATTTTCCGGCTGCCTTGGTCTTCACGAATCGGGTGGGGGCAGTGGCTGAGCGGCTGAATCATCACCCTGACATCCATCTTTGTTGGAATACGGTGACCTTGGTCCTCACCACGCACGATGCCGGGGTGAAGGTGACGGCGAAGGATATCGCCCTTGCCCACGCGCTCCAAGCGATTCCCTTGTCTGACTGACCGGCGGCCCTTTTGGGTGCGCGCTTGTCGTTGAGCCATAAGCGTTGCACGAGTTTGGTCGCGATGTGTAATCAAAGGCTCTTAGGTTTGTCCTTACGGACCCGCCTGCCGAATTGACGCGCTCCCTTGGGACGGGATCAAAAGTACATGCCCCTTGCCACTACCCCCTGGATGGTCGCCGTACTCTTTGGTTTGCTGGCCCTGTCGTCGGCATC
>CALQIY020000182.1 GCA_943330755.2 Opitutus sp. GAS368 | reverse complement strand
ATGCTCTGCACGGGCTTCACGGCGGGCTTCATCCCGTGGTGCTTCCGCATGGCGTTCCCGAGCCTCCGGCCGGCCCGTCCTGGGCTCGACCTGCTGCACAGCTTTGTGTGGTGGATGTTCATTGGCGTACTGGTGCGTTATTTCTACGCGCTTCAAGGTTGGTGGTTCGGTACGGAGCCTTCCGTCCGCGTGGTGATGTTGAAGGTCCTCGTCGACCAGTCTTGCTTCACGGTCCTGTGCGGCGCGCCTTTCAACGCGATCTCCCATCTGTGGAAGGACTCGAACTGGGATACGGCCAAGCTGCGCGCAGCCATGGGCCCTGGTTGGTATCGCCGTTTGGTCCTACCGAACTTACTCCCTAACTTCCTCGTCTGGCTCCCGGGCAACGCGATCTTCTACAGCATGCCGCCCGAGCTCCAGCTCCCGGTCGCGAACTGTATCGGCTGCTTCTGGGCCCTCATGTGCGTGCGCATCGCCACCCATTCCGGAGTGAAGAGGTGAAGGAGGGGATGGCGGTTATAGGGGACACGTGGACAAGGTGACACGGTGACAAGGGGTTATGCTGCGGGCTCCGCCCGCCTACCAACTTCCCGGTCCCCGGTCCCCCCTTTCACTCTGCCTTTAGGTAGGGGCGCGACTGCGTCGCGTCCGTTCGCCGCGCAACGTCCGTCCCCCTGCCATCCCTCTGTACTCCGTAATCTGTACTCCGTAATCTCATCGCACCTTTGCACCTTTGCACAGGAGCTCCGCTCCGATTTGCACCTTTGCACCTTCAACCGCCCCCGGTCCCCCCTTTCACTCTGCCTTTAGGTAGGGGCGCGACTGCGTCGCGTCCGTTCGCCGCGCAACGTCCGTCCCCCTGCCATCCCTCTGTACTCCGTAATCTCATTTCACTTTTGCACCTTCACACAGGCCGAAGGCCGATTTGCACCTTTGCACCCTTCAACCGCCCCCGGTTCCCCGTTTCGCTCCCTTTTCAGTGTGCCTCGGGTAGGGTCGGGACTGCGTACCGACATAGCTGCTTTAGATGCAACTAGGACAGCACGCAGTGCTGTCCCTACCTCAAACAATGCCACGCCGCGAAGCGGCGACACAACCCCATGTCCCCTTGTCACCTTGTCAACTTGTCCCCTAATCTCTCCCGATGCTTCGCCTCGCCTGCCTCTTCCCCCTGCTGACCTTCGCCGCCATTCCCGTCGCGGAATTCCGGGGGTCGGACACGCAGGCGTCTTTGGCCTTCAGTCAACCCGTGGCCGAGGGAATCTATGAGGTGACCATCGAGTTCGGCGCTTCGGACATCGCTTCGGTGACGACGGTGAAGGCCGAGGCGCGCCGCTTGCTCGCGCTCAACGTCGCCGTGCCGCGGGGTCGGCCGGTGACGCAGCGCTTCTTGGTCGATGTGCGTCGTCCGGAATACACCGGTGGCCGCGTGGCCCTCAAATCCCGGGAGTCCGGCAACCCGACTTGGGATCAGCGGTTGTCGCTCGAATTCCTCGGCGCGACCGCCCGCGCCCAGATCGTGTCGATCAATCCCGCCCCGGCGACGACGGTCCGCATCTTCCTCGCGGGCGATTCGACGATGACCGATCAAGCCAACGAGCCCTACGTGGGTTGGGGCCAGGCGTTCCCGCTCTTCGTCGGCGAACGCGCGGTGGTCGCCAACCATGCGGAGTCCGGTCGAGCCTTGCGTTCGTTCCAAGCCGAGCACCGGCTCGACAAGATCCTCGCGCAGCTCCGTAAGGACGACTTCGTGCTCATCCAGTTCGGACATAACGACCAGAAGGAGAAGGGGGAAGGGGTCGGGGCTTTTACGACCTACACGAAACGCCTACGTGATTACCTCGATGCCATCCAAGCGAAGGGCGGCAAGCCGGTCCTGGTGACCGCGGTGGCCCGTCGGCGCTTTGACGATAAAGGCCAAGTGACCGAATCGCTTGGCGACTTCCCGGAAGCGGTCCGGCGCGTGGCCAAGGAACGCTCGATTCCCTTGATCGACCTTAACGCGTCCTCCAAGCAGGTCTACCAAGCCCTCGGGGTCGAAAAGAGCAAGTTGGCCCTCCTGCACTACCCGGCGGGGACTTTCCCTGGGCAGACCGAGCCGCTCCGCGATGACACGCATTTCAGCGCCTACGGTGCCTATGAGATGGCCCGTTGCGTCACGGAAGGCATCCGCCAAGGGGTCCCGGAGTTGGCGGCCTTCCTGGCCCCATCCGTGCAGCCTTTTGACCCGTCTCACCCCGACGACCCGGCGCAGTTGGCCATTCCTGCGAGTCCTTGGGTCAAAGGCGACAAGCCCGAGGGGAAATGATTCTCGGTTTCGCCTCGGCCTCGGCTTGAAACCGGGTCCCCGCTGGGCGAGGCTTCCTCCCCGTGCCCGATCTTTTCGGTGAAATCGAACCCGGCGTCGCCGAGGTGGTCCCGTTTGATGGCGGGGCGCGGGCCTACTCGTACTCGGTCCCGGCGGCGCTCAAGGATACCTTGCAGGTCGGTCAGCTGGTCCGCGTCCCGCTCGGCGGTCGCACGAGCCTCGGGGTGGTCTGGAAATACCCCGCCGAAGCGCCGCCCGCCGCCAAGCTGCGTAGCATCATTTTGCTCGAGCACGAGCAGCCGGTGCTGACGCCCGATGTGTGCAAACTCGCCGAGTGGATGGCCGGGTATTACGGTTGCGGGCTTAATTCGGTCCTTGAGACGGTCTTGCCCGCCGCGGTGCGCAAAGGGGTCCGCCCCGTCCTGCGCCGTTTGCTCACGTTGATCGCCCCGCCCGATGCGGAGGCGCTCGCCAAGCTCCGTCGCAAGGCCCCACGCCAAGCCCAGGTCCTCGACTACCTCGCCGCCCAAACAGAACCGGCGGATCGCGCGAAGCTCGTCACGGGTCTAGGGATTTCGCAGCAGGCGGTGGACGGGCTGCTCCGTGCCGGGGTGATCAAGGAAGACGCCAGCGTGCTTTGGCGCGTGGCCTACAATGATCCTTTCGCCGAAGCGGAATCCGTCGCGGCCGCCGGGCACACGCTCAATGTGGACCAACTCGCCGCGGTGGCTTCGGTGTCGCAGACGTTGGACAGCAAGGCCTTCAAGGCTCACTTGCTGCATGGGGTCACCGGCTCGGGGAAGACCGAGGTCTATGTCGCCCTGATCCGCAAGGTCGTCGCCGAGGGCGGCTCCGCGATCTTCCTGGTCCCCGAAGTTGCCCTGACGCCTCAGACGGTCGGTCGTCTCCGTTCCCGCCTCACCGACCTCGGCGCCAAGGTCGTGGTCTGGCATAGCCACCTCTCCGCCGGCGAACGTTTCGATGCCTGGATGGCGATGTCGCTCGGCCAAGCCCGCGTCGTCGTCGGTGCGCGTTCCGCGGTCTTCGCCCCGCTGCCCAACCTCCGGCTCATCGTGGTCGACGAGGAGCACGAGCCTTCCTTCAAACAGGGTGAGACGCCGATGTACCACGGCCGCGATGTCGCGGTCATGCGCGCTTCGGTCCTCGGCGCGGCCTGTGTGCTCGGCTCGGCGACGCCTTCGCTGGAGACGTGGAAGAACGCCACGGCCGGCCGCTACGTGCTCAACCCGATGCCCAAGCGCGTCGACGACCGCCCGATGCCGGCCTT
>CALQIY020000181.1 GCA_943330755.2 Opitutus sp. GAS368 | reverse complement strand
CACCGTCCCCGTCGCACCCGTGGCCGACTTCGGCGCCGGCATGTAGAGGAAGAAACCGGCGCCGGGCTTGCGCACCTGGAAGCCGAGCTTGGCGAGGACGCCGACGAGCTTGTCCATGCGACGCGAATACTTCGCGGCGATGGCCTTCGGGATGGAAGCGTCATCGAGACCGGCGACGCCCGCCTTCTGGATGCCGAGGAACTGACCGGAGTCGGAGTTATCCTTCACGTCGCCGTAGGCGCGGACGATGAGGGCGTTGCCGGCGACGAAACCGATGCGCCAACCGGTCATGTTGTGGCTCTTGGACAGCGAGTGCAGCTCGACGGCGACATCCTTCGCGCCCGGGACCTGCAGGATCGAAACCTGCTCGGCGCCGAAGTGGAGCGAGCCGTAAGCCGCGTCCTGGATGACGATGAGGTTGTGCTGCTTGGCGAAAGCGACGACTTCCTCGAAGAACTTGCGGGTGGCGCAGGCGCCCGTCGGGTTGTTCGGGTAGTTAAGGACGAGCACCTTGGCCTTGGCGAGGACGTCGGCGGGGATCGACTTCAGGTCCGGCAGGAAGTTGTTCTCGGCCGTGAGCTTCAAGTTGTGGACGAGGCCACCGTAGTACTTGGCGTGCGTGCCGAAGACCGGGTAACCGGGGACGGTCATGAGGACGTAGTCACCGGGATTGATGAAGCACGCCGGCATGATCGACAGCGCCGCCTTGGAGCCGATGGAGTGCAGGACTTCGGTGTCGGGATCGACGGTCACGCCGAAGAGGTTCTGCATGTAGCGGGCCGCGGCCTGCTTGAAGTCCGCGCCGCCGTTGTCGGCGTAGCCGCGGTTCTCGGGCTTGGCGGCTTCGGTCTGCAGGGCCTTGACGACCTGCGGGAAAGCCATCTCGTCCGGCTCGCCGACGCCGAGGTCGATCAGGGCGACGTCGGGCTTGGCCTTCTTGGCGGCGGCCTTGGCGCGCTTGATCTTCTCGAACTTATAGATGGCGGTGGACTTGCCGTAATTGACGCCGCCGATGCGTTCGGCGAAGAGCTGCTGGATATAGGGGTCGGACATGGCGAGGAGACCTCGAAAAAGAGGGACAAAAGGGCCGATGGCAAGCGGTCATCGCCGTTGCCCTTGCACCCACGGCATCCAAGGCCAGCCTAAGCCCATGGAAACCCCTGTCTCGCGCGGTTCGGCCGTCACGCTCGTCGGCCTGATTATCCTGACCCTAGGCATCGGCGGGCTGGGCTCAATGGCGACCATGTCCGAAATCCCGACCTGGTACGCCCAGCTCCGGAAACCCTCCTTCAACCCACCCAACTGGATCTTCGGTCCCGTCTGGACGACCCTCTACGTCCTCATGGCGGTCTCGATCTGGCGGGTCTGGCGCTCCCCGCATGCGGACGCGCTGAAGACCAAGATCGCGTTCTTCCTGATGCTCCTCCTCAACGCCGCGTGGTCGCCCGTCTTCTTCGCGCTGCACCGCCCCGACCTCGCGCTCTGGATCATCTACTTCTACGTCGGCGCCCTCGCGCTGCTCATCCGCAACCTCTGGAGCCAAGACCGCCTCGCGGCGGCCTTGCAGTTCCCGCACCTCGCCTGGGTGCTCTTCGCGACCGCGCTCAATTCGGCCATCGCGAGCCTCAACAAATAAAACAGGCCCCGGAAACCGGGGCCTGCGTCAACGACTGGATGGACGCTTAGGCGTCGAGCTTGGTCCAGCGGGCGTTGGCCTTCGAGGACTTCACCGCCGCGGCCACGAAGGCCATGCCGGTGACGCCGTCGTCAATGGTCGGGAAGTCGTAACCGGCCTTCGGGGCCTTGCGACCAGCGAGACGGTCGCGGACGGCTTCGGTGACGGAGCGGTAGATGTTCGCGAAGGCTTCGATGAAGGCTTCCGGGTGGCCAAACGGGGTGCGCGTGTACTTCTTGGCCTCCGGGCCGTTGTAAGAGTTGCCACGGCGCCAGACCTGGCGGGGGGCCTCGGCGAACTTCACGGTGAGTTCATTCGGATGCTCCTGATGCCATTCCAGCGAAGCCAAGGTACCGTAGACGCGGATGTTGAGGTTGTTCTCATCGCCCGTGGAGATCTGCGAGGAATGCAGGATGCCCTTCGCGCCGCCCTTGTAGCGGAGCAGCATGTTGGCGTCGTCGTCGAGCGGACGGCCGGGGATGTAGGTGCTGAGGTCGGCGGCGACTTCGGCGAGCTCGAGGCCCGTGATGTACTGGGCCAGGTTCTCGGCGTGCGTACCGATGTCGCCGACGCAATTCGACAGGCCCGAGAGCGTCGGGTCCATGCGCCAGTTGGAGATCTTGGTGTCCTGCTTGGACTTCAGCGCGGTGATCGCGTAGCCCTGCGGGTACTCGACGACGACCTTGTTGATCTTGCCGAGTTTGCCGGCGCGGACCATCGCCCGGGCTTCCTTCACCATCGGGTAACCGGTGTAGTTATGGGTCAGAGCGAAGATGAGGCCGCTCTTCTTGGCGAGCGCGCGGAGCTGCTTGGCTTCGGCGAGGGAATAGGCGAGGGGCTTTTCGCAGACGACGTGGATGCCGGCTTCGAGGAAGGCCTTGGCCACCGGGTAGTGCATGTCATTGCGCGCGACGATGGTGACGAAGTCGATGCGGTCGGGACGCTTGGCCTCGGCCTTCGCCATCTCCAGGTAAGAGGCGTAGACCCGTTCCGGGCTCAGGAAAAGATCTTCGCCGGAGAGCCGGGACTTCTCGGGGTCCGAAGAGAACGCGCCGGCGACGAGCTCGATCTGGCCGTCGAGGGCCGCGGCCATGCGGTGCACGCCGCCGATGAAGGCGCCACGGCCGCCACCGACCATGCCCATGCGAAGTTTACGGTTCTTGGTAGCCATAGGAGTTAGATGGAGACGGGCTTGCCGGTCTTGGCCGACGCATAGATCGCGTCGATGACCTGCATGAGGCGGAGGGCCTGCTCCGGCGTGTTGAGCGGGGCGGCCTTGCCTTCGATGGCCTCGATGAAGTTGGCGGCGCTGGCGATGCGGCCCATGTCTTCGCACGCCGGGGTGACGATGGAGCGGTTCACGCTGTGGCCGTTCTCCTGCACGTAGAGTTCGCAGGTGTCGATCGCGGTGTTGTCGAGGCCGTCGATGCCGAAGAGGCGCTCGACCTTACCGCCAGCCTTGGTGCCCTGGAAGACGACCGAGACCTCCTCGCGCTTGACCATCTCCGCCCAGGAAACCTGGAGCGTGAGGACTTGGCCGGTCTTGAACATCACGAAGCCATGCGCGGCGTTCTCGACGTCCGTGACGCCACCGACGCGATCGGGGATGCCCCACGGACCCTTGAAGGACTTGTCTTCGATGAAATCGTTGAAGGTCTGGCCGAGCACATGTGCGGGCTCCGGATAGCCCATGAAATACATGGCGAGGTCGACCATGTGCAGGAGGTCGATGAGCGGACCGCCGCCCGAGAGCTCCTTGGTCGTGAACCAGCCGCCGAAGCCCGGGATGCCGGTGCGGCGGATCCACTTCGCTTGCGCGGAGTTGATCTTCCCGACCTGGCCCGCGGCGACGTACTTCATCATCGCCTGCGACTCGGGGCGCGCGCGGTTGTTGAAGTTGAACATCACCTTCTTGCCCGACTTCTGGGACGCGGCGAT
>CALQIY020000180.1 GCA_943330755.2 Opitutus sp. GAS368 | reverse complement strand
GTCTTCGGGGGGCTGGCGACGTTCGGGGTGATGGGCCTGACCCACTGGCGCTTCCCGGAGCTCTGGCGGCTCCGGAAGGTCGGCCACGAGCCCGCCCGCTGACCCCGCTTGGGCTTGTGTCAGCCCCCTCAGGTGTCTCATATCGGGACCCCCCCATGAAGCTCCTCCGCCTGCTCCCCTGCCTGCTTGTCATGCCGTTTTTTACTGCATGCAATAATGACACCAAGCCGCAGGCAACTGACAAGAAGCCCGACTACGACTCCCAATACGTCCTCGGCCCCGACTCCCAGGAGAAGGCCGGCGTGCCCAAGGGCGTCGTGACGGATTACGAGATGACGGATTCGAAGACCTTCCCGGGTTACGGTCGCAAGTGGGCCCTATACGTCCCGGCTCAGTATGACCCCTCCAAGGAAGCCGCGCTGATGGTGTTCCAGGACGGCCCGGGCTACGCCTCCCGCAATGGCGCCTGGCGCGTGCCGGTCGTCTTCGACAACCTGATCGCCCAGAAGAAGATGCCAGTGACGATCGCCCTCTTCATCGCACCGGGCTTCGTGCCCGACCCGAAGAACCCCAACGGCAAGGACAAGAAGGGCCGAGCTCTGGGTAAGTCGAACCGCTCCTTCGAATACGACAGCGTCACCGATCTCTACGTAAAGTTCCTGCTCGAGGAGATGATCCCGCTCGCAGAATCCAAGGGCGTGAAGTTCTCCAAGGACCCGGCTCGTCGCGCCATCGCCGGCGCTTCCTCCGGTGGCATCTGCGCCTTCAACGCCGCCTGGCATCGCCCCGACGCTTTCAGCAAGGTCTTCACGACCATCGGCAGTTTCACTAACATCCGCGGTGTCATCAGCAAGGGCGCCGAAAAGGGCGGTAACCTCTACCCGCAGATGGTCTTGGATTCGCCGAAGAAAGACATCCGCATCTTCTCGCAGGAAGGCTCTCACGACCTGACCAACGAGTTCGGTGTCTGGCCGGAAGCCAATCAGAAGATGGCCGACGCCTGGAAGGCAAAGGGCTATGACTACAAGTACGTCCTGGGCGAAGGCACCCACAACAGCCGACATGGGGCCCAACTCCTGCCGGAAGCCCTGACCTGGCTCTGGCGCGACGTCCGCTAAATCCGATGCGCTTCCCGCTCCTCGCCCTGCTTGGTTTCGCCTCGGCCGCTGTCGCCCAGGAATCCTCCTTCCGCCCGCTTCTCGACCCGCAGCTGACGCAGTGGGAAAAGTGGCTCGGCCCAGTTCACCGGGCTTACGACCTTCCGGGCTATGTCCGCGGCGCCAAGCCGAAGGATGACCCAGTCCTCGGCCTTAACAACGATCCGCTCAAGGTCATCACGACCCGCCAGCAGGACGGCGAGACCGTCCTTCATATCACCGGGCAGGTCTTTGGCGCCCTTAGCTCACTAGCGTCCTTCGACAACTTCCACCTGAAGACCGAACAACGCTGGGGCGAGAAGCGCTGGGAGCCCCGCCTGACCGCGGTGCGCGACAACGGCATCCTCATCTTCTGCGTCGGCGAACATGGCGCCACCGGAAAGTTCTGGATGCGCAGCCAAGAGCTGCAGGTCCAGGAAGGCGACATCGGCGATTGGTGGCCCTTGTCCGGAGCGATGGCGGAAATCCCGGTCCGCACCGATGACCCGGTGAAGAAGCGCGTTTACGACCCGAAGGGCGTCCTGACGACCGTCAACGCCCGCGTCTGGCACGGCACGAATTACGACGAGAAGCCCTTCGGCGAATGGAACACGATCGAGTGCTTCGCGCTGAACGGTGACGCGGTCTTCCGCCTTAACGGCAAGACGGTCAACGTGATCCTGAATTCCCGCTACCGCGAGAAGGGTTCGACGGTCGACGTCCCCCTGAAGTCAGGTAAGCTCCAGATCCAGTCCGAAGCCGCCGAGTGCGAATACCGCCGCATGGCCATCCGTCCGATAAAGGCCTGGCCCGTCGACGTGGCCAAGGACCTGCCGCAGCGCTGATCGCTTCCTCCGTCCGCCGATGCTCCGAGCCCTCGACCTGCGCAAGGACTTCGGCGGACTGACCGTGCTGCATCCGACGTCGGTTGATTTCCGGCCCGGCGAGGTGCACGCGCTCATGGGCGAGAACGGCGCCGGCAAGTCGACGCTGATGAAGGTGCTCGCCGGACTATTCCGACCGGACGGAGGGCACGTGGAATGGCGTGGCGCCCGCGTGGACTTCGCTTCACCTCACGACGCCTTGGTCGCCGGCATCGCGATGATCCATCAGGAACTGATGCCGATTCCTGACCTGACGGTGGCCGAGAACATCACTTTGGGCACCGAACCCTGCGGACGCTTCGGACGCATCGATCGCGCGGCTCAGCTGCGTCGCGCCAAGGAACTCTTATTGGAACTCGAATCCGAAATCGACCCTTCCCGCCTGATGCGGACGCTCACCGTGGCGCAGACGCAGGTGGTCGAGGTCGCCAAGGCGCTCGGTCGTCAGGCCGACGTGGTCCTGATGGACGAGCCGACGGCCGCCCTCTCCGACCACGAGGTCGCCGCCCTCTTTCGGGCCATCGCCCGCCTCAAGGCCCGCGGCGTGGCCATCGTCTACACGACGCATAAGATGGACGAAGTCTTCCGTCTGGCCGACCGGATCTCCGTCCTGCGCGACGGCCGCCTGGTTGGCACGGCGCCGGCGAGCGAACTAGACCCAGCCAAGTTGATCTCGCTCATGGTGGGCCGCGAGTTGGCTGACGTCTTCCCGGCCCGCTCTGCCACGACCGACGAAATCTTGCTCGAGGTCGTCGGACTTACCCGCGAACCGGCTTACCGAGACATCAGTTTTCAAGTCCATCGCGGCGAAGTGGTCGCCCTAGCCGGCCTGATGGGCGCAGGACGAACCGAAGTGGTCAGCGCCATCTACGGACTCCAACCCGCCTCCGGCGGTGCCATCACTTTTAAAGGCAAGCCCTTGGTGGTCAGGTCGCCGCAGGACGCCCTTGCCGCCGGCATCAGCATGGTGACCGAAGATCGTAAAGGACTCGGGCTCATCCCGGCCCTCGGTGTCGACCAGAATATCTCCCTGTCGGCCCTGCGCTCTCTCTGCCACGGACAGCTTATCGACCACCGCGCCGAAGCGGCCGTTATCGGCGCCAAGATCGAGGAGTACGCCATCAAGGCCAGCCGGCCATCCCAGCCCATCGCGCAGCTCAGCGGAGGCAACCAGCAGAAGGCCTTGCTCGCCCGCAGCCTGCTCGGCGATCCAGATCTGATCATCCTCGATGAACCTACCCGCGGCATCGATATCGGCGCCAAGGCTGAGATCTACGCCCTGATCCAGCGACTCGCCCGCGCCGGCAAGGCCGTGCTGCTGGTCTCCTCCGAACTGCCGGAAGTCCTGTCTTTAGCCCATCGTATCGTCGTGCTCCGCCGCGGTTCCATGGCCGCCACGCTCGACGCCACCCAGACCGACCAACAGACCGTGCTTCGCCACGCCATGCCTTTATAACGCCATGCTCGCCCTCGACCGCAACTTGCTCCATCGCTTCGGCCTCCTGTTCGTCATCCTTGGCGTCGGCCTGGCGCTGTCTTTGGCGACCGACACCTTCCTGAGCGTCGCCAACCTCACCAACGTCGCCCGCCAGGT
>CALQIY020000179.1 GCA_943330755.2 Opitutus sp. GAS368 | reverse complement strand
CTCGACGCCAAGCTCACCGGGGTCGAACCCAGCAAGGTGATCAAGGAGATCCTGATTTAGGGCTAGGGCTAGGGCTAGATAAACAAGTGGTAAAGGTAGGGCGTGGCTCTCCGAGCCCGCCGTTGGGCAACGGACATCAATCGGCGAACGGACGGCTCGGAGAGCCGTCCCTACCAAAGCAGAATCCAAAGGGTGCACCATGGGGAAACCGGATGATTGGCTGGGGGCATTATCTAGGTAGGGGCGTGCGGCCCGCGCGCCCGCAGATGACCGGGCCGGTCATCCCTACCCACGACCGCAGCATACATCCCGGTCTCCGGTTTCCCTTTGAGCGGATGAACAAGGCAGCGGTCCCGCTTCTTTCATCCTTTATCCGCCATCCGTCATCCTGCATCTTACGGCCACCCCCATGCGCTTCGCCCTCGCCTTCCTCTCCCTTTGCGTCGCGCTGAGCGCGGGCGCCCAGGAGAAAACCGCCAAGAAGAAAGCCGGGGGTTATCCGCCGACGATCGAGGGCACGAAGTCCGAGACCTACCGCAAGGTCGGCGAGACCGAGCTCAAGGTCTGGATCTTCGAGCCCGTGCAAAAGTCCGGAAAACCCCTGCCCGCGATCGTCTTCTTCTTCGGCGGCGGCTGGGTCGGCGGCTCGCCGACGCAGTTCGAACCGCAGAGCCGTAACCTTGCGGGCCGAGGCATGGTCGCCATCGTCGCGGACTATCGGGTGAAGACGCGTCAGGACGCCAAGCCGGCGGACTGCGTGTCCGACGCCAAGGCCTGCGTCCGCTGGGTGCGTGCGAACGCATCACGCTTGGGCATCGACCCGGAGCGCATCGCCGTCGGCGGCGGTTCGGCTGGCGGCCATCTGGCGGCCTCGACGGCGACGGTGCCCGGACTCGATGACGCCAAGGATGACAAGTCCGTCTCCTGCCTGCCCAACGCGCTCGTTCTCTTCAACCCTGGCACCGTCATGGCGCCCTTCCCCGGCCTCGACCTCAAGGGCTTCGGCGCCGGCTTGGACAAGGCCAAGTTCGGCTGCGAACCCACCGAGATCTCGCCACTCCATCACGTGAAGAAAGGCACGCCGCCGACGATCATCTTCCACGGCAAGGCCGACACCACCGTCCCTTACTCGACCGTAGAGAAATTCGCCGAAGTCATGAAGACCGCCGGTAACCGCTGCGAACTTATCGGCTACGAAGGCCAGCCGCACGGCTTCTTCAATAAGGCCAAGTATGCCGAGACCTTGGCGGCGACCGACGCCTTCCTCGTCTCGCTCGGCTACCTCCCCGCCAAGAAATAACCCCATGCGCCTCTTCCTCGCCTGCCTCCTCCTGACGTCCGCCTTCGCATCGGCCAAGTCGCCGAACGTGGTCGTCCTGCTGGCCGACGACGCCGGCTGGGGCGATTACTCCTTCAACGGCAACCGCCAGCTTGCGACGCCGAGCATCGATGCGCTCGCCAAGGGCGGCGCACACTTCGATCGCTTCTTCGTGCAGCCGGTCTGCTCCCCGACCCGCTCGGAGTTCCTGACGGGTCGTTATCACCGCCGCCTGGGCGTGTATGGCGTCTCCACCGGCCAAGAGCGCATGAACCTCGACGAAAAGACCTTTGCTGACTCCTTCAAGGCCGCCGGGTACGTCACGGGCATCTTCGGCAAGTGGCACAATGGCAGCCAGTGGCCCTATCACCCGCTCGCCCGCGGCTTCGATACCTTCTGGGGCTATACCTCCGGCCACTGGGGCGAGTACTTCGACGCGCCGCTCGAGCACAATGGCGTCATGAAGCCCTCCAAAGGCTACATCGTCGACGTCCTGACCGACAAGGCCCTGCAGTTCATCGATCGCAACAAGGCCAAACCCTTCCTGTGCTACGTGCCCTTCACCACGCCCCATTCGCCTTGGTCCGTGCCGCCCGAGGATTGGAACCGCTTCAAGGACAAGCCCATCACCCAGACCGCCACTCAGTCCGCGCTCGAGAAACCCGACGAGACCCGCTGCGCGCAGGCGATGCTCGAGAACCAGGACCGTAACGTCGGGCGGATCCTCGCCAAGCTCAAGGAACTCAACCTCGAGGAAGACACCATCGTCGTCTACTTCTCGGACAACGGACCGAACGGCCATCGCTGGACCGGCGGCATGAAAGGCACCAAGGCGACCACCGACGAAGGCGGCGTGCGTTCGCCGCTCTTCATCCGCTGGCCGGGAAAGATCGCCGCCGGCTCGCAGGTGAAGCCCATCGCCGGCGCCATCGACCTCAGCCCGACGCTCCACGCGCTCGCCGGCGTCAAGCGGGTCGGCGACAAGCCCCTCGATGGCCGTGACCTCACGCCGCTCCTGCGCACGGGTTACGACGCCGACTGGGCGCCGCGTCATATCTTCAACTCTTGGGCCAATAATGTCAGCGTCCGGACGCAGACGCACCGCCTCGACAACGGCGGAAACCTTTTCGACATGGTTGCCGATCCCGGCCAGACCACGCCCATCCAAGCGAAGCAGCCCGAACTCGCCAAGGAACTGACCGCCGCGGTGGCCGCCTGGCGCAAGGAACTCGGCATCGCGACCCCTGCGGGCGGCAAAGGCAAGGGTAAGGCAGCGAATGGCCCCGGGAACGGCGTCGACCCGCGCCCCTTGGCGATCGGGTATCGGGAATTCCCGATCACCATGCTCCCTGCCCGCGACGGTGAACCGCGCGGCGAGATGCGTCGCAGCGGCAAGGCGCCCAACTCTTCCTACTTCGTGAACTGGACCAAGCCGACCGACTCCGCCGTCTGGAACCTCGAGGTCGTCACGGCCGGGACCTACGTCGTGACGCTGGATTATACCTGCCCACAGGCCGACGTCGGCTCGAAGCTCGAACTCTCCTTCGAAGGCACGCTGCTCAAGGGCAAGGTCACCGACGCCTGGGATCCGCCCCTGCTCACCGACCAAGACGTCGTGCCGCGCGGTACCGGCGAGTCCGTGATGAAGGTCTTCCGGACCATGACCCTCGGCGAAGTCCGGCTCGAGCCTGGCAAAGGCGAGTTGCGACTACGCGCCACCGACATCCCCGGCAAAAGCGTGATGGACCTGCGGCGGGTGACGTTGACGCTGAAGTGAGCGCGACCAAAGGCCGCGAGGGGGCACGTAGGCAACAGGTAGGGCGTGGCTCTCCGAGCCCGCCGTTGGAGGACGCACATCAATCGGCGAACGGACGGCTCGGAGAGCCGTCCCTACCAAAGCATAGTCCAAGGGGACACGTGGGCATGGTGACACGGGGACATGGGGAGAGACCGCACTCAAGGAGGGCAGCATAGGGAGATCGGATAGTTGGCTGGGGGATACTTCTTCGGGTCTCAGGTCTCAGCAGTCGGGTATCGGGTTCAGGTCTTCAGGTTCGGGTGCGGCTACGGGTCCTGAACCTGTACCTGATGCTGAATACCCGAACCTGAGACCTGAAGGCCGAGACCTGGGACCTGAGAATGAATCATGCCCGCAGGTAATATTCCGGTCTCCGGTTTCCCTTTGAGAGAAGCCACCTAGGCGCCCGTTGAGCCATCCTTGACGGCGCTCGGCGGTCCGACCAACTTGGCGCCATGAAGTCGATGATGCTATTCCTGCTCGGCGTGCGCCTGCTGTTCTTGTCGGCCGCCGGTGCGATGTGCGTCTACGGTCTGCT
>CALQIY020000178.1 GCA_943330755.2 Opitutus sp. GAS368 | reverse complement strand
CTTCCATCGAAGGCATCGAGACCACGCGGACGCTGGCGCCGAGTTCTTCACCGGCGGCGAGGGCAAGCGAGAGTTCGCTGCCCGTGCCGATGATGATGTGCGTGAGCGGGGCGGTTTCCTTGCGTAGGACGTAGGCGCCCTTGAGCGTGCCTTCGCGGCGCGTGGCGACCGGGATGGCGTCGAGGGAAGGGACGTTCTGGCGGGAGAGGATGAGGGCCACCGGGCCGTCCTTGCGGGCCACGGCATGGGCGAAGGCGGCGGCGGTTTCCTCGGCGTCGCCCGGGCGGACCACGTCGAGGTTGGGGATGCAACGCAGGGCGCTGACCGTTTCCACGGGCTGGTGGGTCGGGCCGTCTTCGCCGACGCCGACCGAGTCGTGCGTGAAGATGTAGAACACCTGCAGCTTGGCCAGGGCGGCCACGCGGATGGACGGACGCAGGTAATCGGAGAAGGTCAGGAACGTCGCGCCGGAGCCCTTGAAGATGCCGTGGTAGGCCATGCCGTTGAGGATCGCCCCCATCACGTGCTCGCGGATGCCGAAATAGAGGTTGCGACCACCCGGCGTCGCGACGTCGAAGTCACCGACGTCCTTGATGTAGTTCTTGGTCGAGCCGTGCAAGTCGGCCGAACCCGAAAGCACGAGCGGCGAAGCCTTGGCGACGGCGTTGATGCAGGTCTCGCCCGAGACGCGGGTCGCGAGGGCGTTCTTGCCGAACTCGGGGATGGCGGCGAGGAGGGACTGCACGTCGCCGTGGTCGCCCTGCTGGGCCTTGGCGAGGAGAGCGGCCTTCTCGGGGTTGGCTTTGGACCAAGCGACGAAGGTCTGCGACCACGCGGCGTGCGCGGCGGCCTGCTGGGCCTTACGGGCCGCGAAGAACGCGCGGGTCTCGGGCGAGACGTAGAATTTCTCTTCCGGCAGACCGAGGGCCTTGCGGGAGGCATCGACGAACTTCACGCCCGCTTCGCCATGGCCCTTGGAGGTGCCTTGGACTTCCGCGATGCCCTTGCCGATGACCGTCTTGCAGATGATCAGCTTCGGCTGGCCGTTCTTGCTGGCGCGGGCCTTGTCGAGGGCTTCCGCGATCGGGGCGAGTTCGTTGCCGTGCGGGACCGTGAACACTTCCCAGTTGGCGGCTTGGTAGCGCTTGGCGGTATCCTCATTCTGCGTCTTCGACGCCATGGCGTCGAGGGTGACGTCGTTGGAGTCGTAGAGCATGATCAGGTTATCCAAGCCAAAGCGGCCGGCGAAGGACGCCGCTTCCTGCGAGATGCCTTCCTGGAGGCAACCGTCGCCGGCGAGGCCGACCACGATGTGGTCGAAGATCTTGTGTTCAGCCGTATTGAAATGCGCGGCGGCCATCTTGGCGGCCACGGCCATGCCGACGATGTTGCCGGTGCCTTGGCCGAGCGGGCCGGTGGTGGCTTCGACGCCGACCGTTTCGCCGAACTCAGGGTGACCGGGGGTCTTGGAGTGCAGCTTACGGAAGTTCTTCACTTCTTGGAGCGGCAGGTCGAAGCCGGCCAGGTGGATCCAGCTGTAGACGAACATCGAGCCGTGACCGGCCGAAAGCACGAAGCGATCGCGGTTGATCCACTGCGGCGCAGCGGGGTCGTGGCGGAGGAAGTTGCCGTAGAGCACGGCGCCGATTTCGGCGGCGCCGAGCGGCAGGCCGAGGTGGCCCGAGTGGCAAGCGGCCACGGCATCCATGGCAAGGCCACGGGCTTCGGTGGCGGCGCGGGAAAGGTCGGCGGAATTATTGAGCGACATGGTCCGTATCCGTAAGGCAGAATAGGCCTCTCTTTCCAGCCTTGAATGCAGGGGGGCGTCCGTGCCAGATAGTGGCATGTCCGATAAAGAACTCGAAGAAGGCTTGGCCCTCCGCTTGGACTTCAAAAAACTGCGTAAAATCGCTTCCGGGGCGGCTGATGTCATCCCCGCCGTGGCGCAGGACGCCCAGACGGGTGAAGTGCTCATCTTGGGCTACGTCAACGAGCTGGCCCTACAGACGGCGCTCAAGGAAAAGAAGGCCACTTTCTGGAGTACCTCCCGCAACGAACTCTGGATCAAAGGCCTGACCTCGGGGGATTTCTTGGAGCTCCTGGAAGTACGCGTGAACTGCGAGCAGAACTCGATCCTCTACAAGGTCCGACCGGCCGGCCAAGGCGCCTGCCATACGAAGGAAAACGGGAAGGCCCGTTCGGGTTGCTACTACCGTCGCCTGAACGCCGACGGGACGTTGGAGAAGGCCTAACTCAGCGCGGTTGCGCGGCCAGCCTTAGGTAGAGCGCATCGACCTCGAAGCGTATCACCAAGAGTTTGTGCGCCTTGGCAACTTGTTCCGCTTGCGGGCTGACGTTGAAAGTCAGGACGTTGTTCGGCGCTGGTTCGGCGATGCGCTTCACGGCAGCGACGGCGGTGGTCGCCTCGGCGAACTCGAGGCAAAGCCCGATCTGGGCCCGGGCTGGAGTGGATTCTTCGCCGACCGTGATGGTCAAAGCCTTGGCCTGGCTGAGGGTTTCGCTCATGGCCACGCCCAGCCAGCGGCGGAGGCGGGAGTCCGCGGCCACGCTGGCGGGGCTTTCGCTGCGCAGGAGCAAGTAGCCGTTCGGTAAGGCGGAGAGTTGTTGCAGCGAAAGCGATGGGATGACTTGGACGACGGCTTCGGCCGGGGTGGCGGGGGCGTCGTGCCAGGCCCAAGAGGGCGCCTTGAAGCCGATGCCTACGCGGATTTCGGGCGCCGTCAGCTTCGCCTTCACCTGCTGTCTGGCGGTGGCCCGTTGCGTCGCCGGTGCCAACTGGGTCAGCAAGGAAAGGACAGGCTCGGCGGTATCCAGACCCGCGGTGGCGCGGCCATCGACGAAGCCATACAACTCGTGCGTTTGGGCGAAGTGCAGGTGGCGCGGCGAAGGCGTCAGCACCCACCAGGCGAGCACGACGAGCAGCGAGAACGAAACCGAGAAGAGCAGGGCGCGACGCATGCGGGTTTTGACCATGTTGGTTCCGCAGATCGTTCGCACAAGCGACAAGGCGGGAAGCTAGGCCAAAAAAAGGGGCGCCCAATTGGGCGCCCCGAAAGGGAGGTTAGAATCCGAAGGGATTAGTAGCCGCCACGGTCGCCGCCGCCGAAGCCGCCACGACGGTCGCCGCCGCCGAAGCCGCCACGACGTTCGCCGCCGCCGAAGCCGCCGCGAGAGCCGCCGCCGCCACCACCGAAGCCGCCGGAGCGGGGACGGTCACCACCGCCGAAGCCGCCGGAGCGGGGACGGTCGCCACCGAAGGAGGGGCGTTCTTCACGAGGACGAGCAACGTTCACCTTCAGGGGACGACCCATGAAGTCGATGTTCTCGGTCTTAGCGATCGCATCCTGGGCCTGCTGAGCATTGCCCATGGTCACGAAGGCGAAGCCACGAGGACGACCCGTGAACTTATCCATCATCACTTCCACGGAGACGACTTCGCCCGCCTGGGAGAAGTGTGCGCGGATGTCGGATTCGGTAGCAGCCCAAGGAAGGTTGCCTACGAACAGTTTGTTTTCCATATCTTTTGTTTTCTGTGTTTTACCTGCACCGCATTGCCCGTTTCCGACCTTCGGATTTCGATTTGCCGTCTTAACGACCGTCAACTCACCGGATTCTTGCGGGGTTTCGCTCTTGGTTTGGTTATATTCAGAGCGGACCTGACCCACAGAAACACAG
>CALQIY020000177.1 GCA_943330755.2 Opitutus sp. GAS368 | reverse complement strand
GTCCGCGACTACGAATGCTACTGCGGCAAGTACAAGAAGGTGAAGTACAAGGACGTCGTCTGCGACAAGTGCGGCGTCGAAGTCACCGTTTCCCGCGTCCGTCGCGAACGCATGGGTTACATCCGGATGGCGATTCCGGTCTCCCACATCTGGTTCCTGAAGAGCATGCCCAGCCGTCTGTCGCTGATGCTCGACATGACCACCCGCCAGCTGGAGCAGGTCATCTACTACCAGAAGTACCTGGTCGTCGACCCCGGCCAGACCGGCATGCAGGAGAAGGAACTCCTCGACGAGGAAAGCTACCGCCGCGCCGTCGAACAGCATGGTCCCGACGCCTTCAAGGCCCGCATGGGTGCGGAAGCCCTCCAGCAGCTCCTGAAGAAGATGGATCTCGCCGCGACCGTCGAAGGTCTCCGCGACCAGCTCCGCTCCACGCGCTCCAAGCAGATCAAGAAGAAGGTCGCCCGCCGCATGAAGATCATCCAGGGCTTCCTGGCTTCCGGTAAGCGCCCCGAGCACATGATCCTGACGAT
Source organism: Opitutus sp. GAS368 (assembly GCA_943330755.2). GTDB lineage: Bacteria > Verrucomicrobiota > Verrucomicrobiia > Opitutales > UBA953 > UBA953. The sequence goes on along the minus strand of CALQIY020000177.1, from coordinate 3,208 downwards.
CCTCCCGGTGATTCCGCCGGACCTTCGTCCGCTCGTTCCCCTCGAAGGCGGTCGCTTTGCGACCTCCGACTTGAACGACCTCTACCGTCGCGTCATCAACCGCAACAACCGCCTCAAGCAGCTCATCCAGATGAAGACGCCCGACGTCATCATCCACAATGAAATGCGCATGCTCCAGGAAGCGGTGGACGCCCTCCTCGACAACGGTCGTCACGGCAAGCCCGTCAAGGACCGCGATCGTCAGCTCAAGTCCATCAGCGACATGCTGAAGGGTAAGCACGGCCGCTTCCGCCAGAACTTGCTCGGCAAGCGCGTCGACTACTCGGGTCGTTCGGTCATCGTCATCGGTCCGGAGCTCAAGCTCAACCAGTGCGGTCTCCCAAAGAAGATGGCGCTCGTCCTCTTCGAGCCGTTCATCATCCGTCGCCTCAAGGACCTGGGCCTCGCCCACACCGTCCGCGGCGCCCGCAAGCACATCGAGCAAAAGAAGCCCGAAGTCTGGGACATCTTGGAGGAAGTGACCCGTGGTCACCCGGTCTTCCTGAACCGCGCCCCGACGCTCCACCGTCTTTCGATCCAGGCTTTCGAGCCCGTCCTCATCGAAGGTGACGCGATCCGCCTGCACCCGCTCGTGTGTACCGCTTACAACGCGGACTTCGACGGTGACCAAATGGCCGTCCACGTCCCGCTGTCCTTGGAAGCCATCATGGAGTGCAAGCTCCTGATGATGTCCACGAACAACATCTTCTCGCCTTCGAGCGGCAAGCCGATCCTCACGCCGTCGCAGGACATCGTGTTGGGTTCCTACTACCTCACCCTCGAGCCTGCGAACAAGCCGGCCGCCGCGACCCACCTTCCGGTGATCGGTTCCGTCGACGAGGCCAACTACGCCGAAGCCGAAGGGGCGCTGCACTTCCATGACTGGGTGCGCTACGCCAACCCGGACTTCGGTCGCGACACCGTCCACGGTGACAAGACCTCCCGCACGATCGTGACGACCCTCGGTCGCATCATCTTCAACACGATTTGGCCCACCGAACTCGGCTTCTTCAACGAAACCGTGAAGAAGGGACAGCTCGGCGACCTCATCCTGAAGACGTACAAGTCCGTCGGCCGCGAGGCTTCGATCCCGGTCTTGGACGCCCTCAAGGACACGGGTTTCCGCATCGCCACCCGCGCCGGCATCTCGATCGGCGTCAGCGACATGATCTACCCGAAGGAGAAGGACGATGTCGTCAAGCAGGCGACCGCGAAGGTCCGCGAATTCCAGCGCCAGAACGAAGCCGGTACGATCACCAACGACGAACGTCGTAACAAGGTCGTGGATACCTGGTCGGGGGCGACGAACACCATCGCCCAGTCGGTGTACAACACGCTTTCGGAATCCGCGAAGGTGGCTGGCGTCCGCAAGGGCGACCCGCGCAACACCCACCGCATGATCATCAACCCGGTGTACGCCATGATGGATTCCGGCGCCCGTGGTAACAAGGCCCAGGTTAAGCAGCTTTGCGGCGCTCGTGGCCTCATGGCCAAGCCTTCCGGCGAAATCATCGAACGCCCGATCTTGTCTTCGTTCCGCGAAGGCCTCTCGGTCCTCGAGTACTTCATCTCGACGCACGGCGCCCGTAAGGGTCTGTCCGACACCGCGCTGAAGACCGCTGACGCCGGTTACATGACCCGTAAGCTCTGCGACGTGGCCATGGATGTGATCGTCACCGACGACCATAACCTGAGCTCCGGCACCGAAGTCATCACCCTCGGTGATGCCGCCATCGGTCGCCACCTCTCCATTGACGTCGTCAATCCTTCCGGTGCCGCCAAGGCCCTGGCCAAGGCCGACACCGCCCTCACCGAGGAGCTGGTGGCCAAGTTGCGCGACGCCGGTGTGGATCGCGTGGCCGTCCGCATGCCGAACGGCGTCTGGAAGAACACCATCTACGACGGTGACGAAATCCTCGTCCCCCTCGCCGACCGCATCGTGGGTCGCTGCCCGTCCGACGACGTCTTCAATCCGCTGAATCCTTCGGAAATCATCGTCCGCTCGGGCGAACTGATCACCGAAGACATCGCGAAGCAGATCGAAAAGGTCGGCCTCGATCGCGTCAAGGTCCTCTCGCCGCTCACCCACATGATGGTGAACGCCATCCCGCCGAAGTCCTACGGCCTCGATCCTTCCACGGGTCGCATCGTCGAGCGTGGTACGGCGGTCGGCATCATCGCCGCCCAGTCCATCGGTGAGCCCGGTACCCAGTTGACCATGCGTACGTTCCACATCGGTGGCGTCGCTCAGCTCAAGACTCCGGAAATCAAGGCCAAGAACGCCGGCCGCGTTCAGTTCGTCGACCTCAATACGGTCGAACTGAAGGACGCTTTCGTCGCCGTCAACGGAACCGGTTCCATCCGCGTCCTCAACGAAGCCAACCAGTCGCTCGAAGAATACCGCATCCTCGCCGGTACGGTCATCAACGTGAAGGACGGTAAGAACGTGAAGAAGGACGAGCTCATCGCCGCTTGGGATCCGAACAACACGTCGATCCTCGCGAACAGCGCCGGTCGCATCCGTCTCTTGGACATGATCTCGGGCGTGACCTACAACGAAGAGCGCGACCCTTCCAACAACGCCTTCTACAAGTCCGTCATCGAGCACTCCGACGAACAGAATCCCCAGATTCAGATCGTCGACGCCCAAGGCGCCAACCTCGGTACGTTCTCCATCCCGGCCGGCGCCCGCGTCCTCGTGGACGAAGGTGACGTCGTCGCCCAGGGTAGCGAACTCGCCAAGATCCCCCGCCAGGCGGCCAAGACCCAGGACATCACCGCCGGTCTGCCGCGTATTTCCGAGCTCTTCGAAGCCCGTCCGCCGAAGGACGCCGCCGAGATCGCCAAGATCGACGGGGAAGTCGAATTCCAACCCTCGATCCGCGGCAAGAAGCGCCTCGTCATCAAGGATTCCATCGGTCGCGAAGAGGAGCACCTCATCCCGCACGGCAAGCACATCATCGTCGCCGCCGGCGAAAAGGTGAAGCAGGGCCAGTGCCTGACCGAAGGTGCCGTCGATCCGCACGACATCCTCGACATCTTGGGCCAGTCCCGCGTGCAGGACTACCTCATCACCGAAATTCAAAAGGTGTACCGCTCGCAGGGCGTCGTCATTAACGACAAGCACATCGAAATCATCGTCTCGCGCATGCTGGGGAAGGTCCGCATC
>CALQIY020000176.1 GCA_943330755.2 Opitutus sp. GAS368 | reverse complement strand
AGGGCGCGGCTTCCCTCCTCGGTGAACGCTCAGGTGAGTTGCCATTGGTGCAACCCGCTCGCCCTCGGCGTCGTGCATGACCTGATGATGAATGGGGAAGGGCGTGTGATCCGTGCCGTCCACCGCGTCTGGAGGGACGACGTGTTCCTCCTGAAATCTGGGTACTTCGCGCGGAAGAATGGAGGAGCAATGGGACGCTGGACCGAGGTTTCGCCCGGCCTGCTCCAGATGGACTGGTTCGATTGGGACAGGGAATTCTTCATCCGTTCTGGGGAGGCCTACCTTGGACCTGTGGATCAAAAATCAACTAAGTCATCGCTGTCGGTCTCCGAATCGCAGAAGATTCCTCAGCTTCCCAGTCATTATCGCCACACCCTGGTCATCTCACTTGCCAATTCCGGCAGAAAATCACGCGCCTTAGCCAGGGCCAAGGAGTTCAGCCATGAGGTGATCTGGTCCCCTGGGGTCTTGGCCGATCCCGATAAGATAACCTGGAATGATATCAATGGGATGGAGGCGTACTTTTCGGATAACTATTTCCGTGGCAGGTACATTCCGGCGGCAATAGGGTGCCGATTGGCTGGATTGGCCGCCTTCGAGAAGGGTGTTGAGCTCGCTGAGGCCGTCCCAGGTGGCGTACGCGGCTTCATCGTCTGCGAAGATGACTTCATGCTTAAGGACCCAGAACTGTTCCTCCGGTGCTTCAAGGATTTACCGGAAGATGCCGACGCACTTTGGCTCGACACTTCTTCACTACGAGCGCCGACTTACGACCTTCCAGGGACTTGTCTGAGGCGCATCATGGGGGCAAGAGTTTGCACAGCTTTCTGGCTTTCCGTGAGGCACGCCAAGGAGATCATACCCAAGCTGAGGCGGAGCAACTGCGAGTGGGACCTTTTCATGGAAAAGCAGATGCCCGGCGCTCGTTATTATGGCCCTAGGACTCCAGTATTCAGGCAGTCTGGAGAATTGTCCGAGCTCAATTGGCCGTTGTCGCTTGATTTGTAGTCTAAGGAACAGTTCATGAGGCAGATTTTCAGTTTCAATACTGCGCGATGCGCAGACGGTTTTCCGTAAAGTCAAAGATTAGGTGGTACTTCTGCTTCAGTTGCGTTCTTGATCCATTTTTTTTCTCTACATATCCCTCCCATGCAATACGGAAATAACTATTGCTCTCATTGACTTCAATTACGCTAACAAGTGGTCCTGGCATCTGGCAGACTTCATTTGTAAGTCGATAAAGACACTCGAGCGTCTCGTTGTCTGCGGCGTTTGCCCCGGTTATTTTCATCGTCGCCCCGCTTTTATTGTCTTTTATTATCACTAGCATTTCTGATGGTTTTGGAGCGGTTTCGACGTAAATAACGTATTTGTTTTCGCATCCGTGCATAATGACGACATGATCCCTGAATAACCGCGCGGGATTTGTGAGCACGAGCCCCGCAATCTTTGTCCTAGAATAATATGTTATTGGATTGCCACTCTCGATTAAGGTGGAAGTTATATCCCCGAATTGGAAGTTGCTAACAGTGTGGCCTGTCGAGAATCCCGATTCAAGTTGCCTGATTATGCCGTAGCTTGTCTCATATGAACGCCTTCCGTTTGCTTCGAATACGTCCATTTCATACCTATGCAGTGAGTATTTCTCTCGATATGCATCAGTGGAATTGCTTCGTATATCGGGTTCCTTTAGTTCATTGTCACTGACGGGCTGCGTGGAGGTTCGTATTGTCGATTTTGTGAAATTTATATCCAGTGAAATGGACGTCTTTTCAGCATCCTTTCCTGGTTGATGGTCTGATGCCTCTGAAATCTTTAATCGGATCCAAAGCGGCTCGTACCAATCGCCGAACTTCTGGTTGACAATTTCGAGAGCAGGATCCCGAAATTTTTTTAGTAGCGCGATGAGCGTAGCTGCTTCGTTGTAGTCTGACTCCCCCTTCGCGATATGTATCTCTCTTGAGATGCCTTGCCGAATTCCTCGATCATGATATACTAAGCGAAAGTTATCAAAATCTCCATCAAAGTGTATCCATGTGTTGGATGTGTGATGTACGCGCAGTATATACGGGAATATTTTTATTAACGGTCGTTCGTATGTATTGCCGGCTATTGTTAGCGAGGCCTTCCCGTCATCTTTCGCGATAATGTTATCGTACTTGAAAATTAAGGTTTCCCGATCACCCGTGCAGCCCGCAATGGAAGCCAGTATGACTAATGCCGAGAATATTGACGTCTTGTAGTTCATGATAATCTATTCTTAGCAGAGATAGCGAAGGTCCAGGAGGATTCTTCCGAGATGTCTACGCAGGTCCTCTTCCATGGCTCTGCGCTGCATCGCGTCCATGTTATGGTAATTGCTCGGGCCTTCTTTTCCCGGGTCTCCATGTCCTATTGCGCCGGAGCCTACGTAGCCGCCAGCTAGAACTGATAATACTAATCCCCAGCCAGTGATGCCGAGTGCTGCAGCGGCTACTCCTGAAATTATGCCGCCTTTGGTTGCGCCAATCTCCCCTGGCCACTCGTCGAAGTTTCCGTGAACTGGGGAGTATCTGTCTGATACGGCGTGGAATATTTGTCCTACGGCTTTGAGTGCCTCTTCTAATTGTTCGCAATAACCATCACCGCCGCATGGGCACCGTGTTTTCTTATATTTATTGAGGAAGCTTTTAATGAATAAAGTGTCTGAGTTAATGTATCTATTGTACATTTCTCTAGCCTCATCTATTGATTCATCTGGGCTTCTCATCGCATGTTTATACGCGTCCTTGGTCCCCTGTCCCTTGAGTTCGTCGACTTCCTTGCTGGAGTGTATTATTAATTTGAATATATCAATTCCTTTGCAGCATGCGCACTTAACATCAATACTGCCAAGCATGTCTTTAAAGAATTTTACAAGGATTTCATTGTGAGCGTCGCTTCCCCAGAGTCCGTATGGGTCCATAATTCTAACTGGGTTATTGCTTGTGAACATGAATTGATTGTGTCCTCCTTTGAGTTTCACCGGGTCTGGGTTGAGCCAGCGCCCTGTTGAGCAGTTGTACCATCTGTAGCCCATCTGGTAGAGGCCGGTGACTTCGTCTCGGACCTGCCCTTGGAACCCCACGTCCACCCCCGTGGGGCTTTCCGCGACGGGCGTGCCATTAGGCACCATGTAGGTCATCTCGCCGAAGGCGTCGTAGCTACGGCGCTCAAGGACGTTACCTTCGTCGTCCAAGATAGCCGTGACGCTACCCATGGCGTCGGTCGCGACGTAATAGTCGGTGATGGTCATGTGCGTCAGGCGAACTTTCGGATGAAGATGACTTCGCCGATGCCGATGGCGCCTCGGATATACTCGAACTTAGGGAAGGACATGTCCGCTGGCCTCTTTGCGACCAGCTGCCACGTGTCGCTCCAGAAGAACAGGGTGTCCGAGGTCCGAAGCCGTCGGAATAAGCCGTCGTATTCGTAGGTGCGGGTGATTCCGCCCGCGACCTGGTTCTGCACCATCCGGTTCCAGGCGTCCCAGATGGCCGTGGTCGGCGTTTCAGACGTAGAGTAGGAGAGCGGGAACCTGGTCATGTTACCCACCGCATCATGGGCTACCTTGGCGACCAAGCCGTCGATCTTGACCAAGGTGTTCGCAGCATCATGGGCACGTGTCTGGTCGACCGTGACGGCCCCAGCTTCTTCCCTGATGTATTGGAGCCAATTTCCGGCCGGATCGTAGTCGAACTGTTCGGCTTCTGCCGGGATGCCCGCTATGCCAGAGCCTGACACGTTCAGCGTGCCTTTCTCGCGGTTGGT
>CALQIY020000175.1 GCA_943330755.2 Opitutus sp. GAS368 | reverse complement strand
GGAAAGGGGATAGGGGATGGCGGAGAGGGGAAGGGGTGCGTGGCGCCGGCCACCTGTCCGGTCCCCGTTTCTTTTAACCCGCCATGCTTCCGGTTGCCCTTTGGAGGGTTTTGGATGCCATAGGTGTAACCCCCTATGCGTCACCCTCGCTTTCCGCTGAGTCTTTTAGCCCTCTGCTTAGGTGTCTCGGGAGCCGTCGCCGCCGAGCCTGGGAAGGCCGAGATGGCCGGCTACATGCTGGTCCCGACCGAAAGGGTACCCGCCAAGTTCAACGCGGGTTTTTCCCTTTACGCGGCGGCTTGGCCGTTGCTGACGCAGTACCCGGGGCATCGTTTCCAGACGGGCCTGTTCGGGACCTGGATGTTCGCCCAGTACGACGGCGAAAAGCCGAAGGACCTCTACTCGGACATCGAAGGTGGCCTGGGCTGGTGGCGCGACACGCGCTTCCCGACCGAGACGCCCAAGTTCATCATGGGTGGGGTCGGCGTGAACTTCAAGGACATCGCCAACGGCCCAGCCCACGGTCGAGGCAGCTGGGAGAAGCCACAGGGGCTCTACGGCGTCGCGCAACTCAGCCCTTGGCTGCTCTTCCCGATCGACGGGCTCAATGTGAAGCAGGGTACGCATGGCGGCTTGTTTGGTTATGGTTACCTCCCGTTGCCGCTCGCGCAGGCGAAGACGACGACGCTGTCGAAGGTCCCGATGGGCGACAACTGTTGGACGCTCTTCCTCAATACCGGCAACTTCAAGGGTCCGGTCTGCTTCTTCACGCCGTACTTCTGGGCGCACTCCGCGGACGTGAATCCCGCCTACGCCGGCCTGCTTCTGGACTCCCGTCCGTCGGACCCGAACAAGGCTTTCCAGATGGAAACGCAGTATGTCCCGGCGGCGGTCGCGAAGGATGCGACAGGCAAGTCTTTCGCCCGCGTGGCGCCGACGGTTTTTCCGGTCGGACCCGAGGGGTATACGGTGACGATGCATCGTCTGACCTCTTACGATCGCTCGGCCTTATACGATGGCGTGAAGGCCTGGTTCGACGGGGGTGCGCCGGTCAGCGGCGCGATCAATCCAGCGGGGGCATTTGTGCAGTCCTTCAAGAACGGCGGCGGTTCGACTTGGCGCCTGTATCCGGAGGGTACGCCGAAAGAGAAGAAGACCCCCATTGATTGGAAATCCTTCGGCACGCCGTTCTCGCCTGAGCCCACGACCTATGGTTACAAGTGGAACGACCAGTACGTCGTGCGCTCGACCACCCCGCAGGGCGCGCAGGTGGTGCTGCCCGAATACTTCCGGCTGAACGAAGACCCGAAGAAGACGCAATGGCTGCCGGTGAAGCCGGCGGAAGTCCCTGCCGAGACCGCGCTGCAAGCCAAGTCGTTCCCGCGTCCGAAGGAACGCCCCCAGCAGCCCTACGACACCCCGGAGGGAGCGCAGACCACGTGGAAGGTGCCCGGTCCCAAGGCTGGTCCCTTCAAAGCCCAGCTCGGCGACGGCAGCGTCGTGACTTATTATTGGTATCGTTTCGCGGACCAGCCCGCCTTGCTCAACGCCGACCTCACCAAGGCCGAGCGCGAAGCCATGCAGGTCAAGGTCGAGAAGCTCCACCGTGCGTGGACCAAGGATCGCGAGTACCTCGCCCCGCCCACCGTCGGCAAACTCGCCGACCTCGATCCGGCGCAGGTCGTCACGCCGCCCAAGGGGCTCGAAGTCGGCTACGTCCCGATCGCGACGCGCCAGGAGTTATTGGTCGCCCCGACGAAGTAAGCCGTGCTTAGCGCTTCTCGAGGTCGGCCTGTTCGACGGGCTCGACGTGCGCCAAGTGGTCGGAGGGTTTCTTGCCCGTGAGCACCTTGTAGAGGCACCAGACGAACAGCGCCGTCACGCCGCCGACCGAGATGAGCATGAAGAGCAGTCCTGCAGTAGTCATAAATATTGGGAGGCTGGCTTAGCGCGCATCCCAGCGTTTGCCGGCGCGGTGGATGAGCAGGGCGGAGAAGAGGCCGAACAGGAGGAGGAAGAAGGCCGTGAGTCGGGCGACGCCGCTGGCGGGGTGGTTAGGGCCACCCACCAGGTCGAGGATGGGCTCGGTCGGGGTGAAGAGCGGGGTCGTGAACGAGAGGTTCCAGCCCGCCACGTTCTTGAGCACGAACATCGCGAAGATGGCCGTCAGGAAGGCTGGGGACACCCAGCGGATGACGAACTTGAACACGCGCGGGATACGGATATCCGCGCCGTGGTGGGCTTCCGTCCAGCCGCGCTCGGTCCCGAAGGATAGGTTGAAGATGTAGATGAGCAGCGTGCCTTGGAGGAAGATGCCGATGTCGCCGATCCAGAAGTCCACGGTCGAAAGGGCCTTGAGGCCTTCGCTGAACCAGACGACCAGCGTGCAGCCCACGGCGGTGACGAGGCCGAGCAGGGCGACGGAGCCACGGCGGTCCAAGCCGAGGCCTTCTTCCAGGAAGGCGATGCCTGGTTGCAGCATCGACAGCGAGGAGGTGATGGCGGCGATGAAGAGCAGGGTGAAGAAGAGGCCGCCGAAGAGGTGGCCGTAAGGCATGCCGGCGAAGACCTGCGGTAAGACATTGAAGCCGAGGGCGAAGGTGCCACCGGCGACGGCCGAGGCGCCGAGGAAGGCGAAGGCCGCCGGGACCGTGATCAGTCCGCCCAGGCCCACTTCGCAGAACTCGTTGGCGGCGGTGGCCGTCAGGCCGCTCAGCACCACGTCATCGTTCTTCTTGAGGTAGCTCGCGTAGGTGATGATCACGCCGAAGCCGACGGACAGCGTGAAGAAGATCTGGGAGGCCGCCTTCAGCCAGACGGCGGGGTTGGAGAGGCCTTGCGCGATGTCGTGCGGATTCCACATGTAGCCGAGGCCGTTCCAGACGCTGAGCTCCGGCTTGGCGGGGTCGGGGGTGCCGAGGGTGAGCACGCGCACCAGCAGCACCAAGGCGATGACGATGAGGAGCGGCATGCCCCAGTTGCAGATGAATTCGATGCCCTTCGACAGACCGCGGTAGATGATGGCGAAATTCAGGATGAAGACGCCGATGAAGAACAGGAACGGGGCGGACAGACCGAGGATGGCGCCGTCGGCCTTGAGGCCGGTCGTCTGGGCGAAATGCGCGGCATACGCGGCGGAGTCCTTGCCGAGGTCGAGCCCGCCGGTGAAGCTGCTCCAGGCATAACCGAGGCACCAGGATTCAATGACGACGTAGTAGAAGTAGACTCCGACGGGGATGATGAAGCCGAGGAGTCCGAGGTACTTGCCCCAAGGCTTCCGGATGATGGCGTGGAAAATGCCAGGCGAGGAGTTGTAGCCTTGCGTGCCGCCGAACCGACCGAGCGTCCACTCGACCCAGCAGATGGGGAGACCGACGACGAGCAATGAGATGAAGTAGGCGATCAGGAAGGCGCCACCGCCGGTTTCCTTGTCGGCGACCAGGCCGGGGAAGCGGAGGAAGTTGCCGAGTCCGACGGCGCTGCCGGCGACGGCCATGATGACGCCTATCTTGGAACTCCAGGCTTCGGTTTTCTTTTGGGTCATGGGTGGGGTTGGGTAGGTGTTAAGGGAGAGGAGGGCGGAGGGCAAGGCGAGGCATCGGCGTGACGTTCCTTTGGACGGGCATAAAGTCGCCCAAATCGCCTAAAAACAGCCTCACCCATTATCCTCGCCCTTTGCGTTTAGGTTCTACACGTTGCTGTAATGCCATTTGCTTCCTTAGGCCTAGACGCCTCCATCCTCAAAGCGGTCGCCGACCAGGGTTACACTGAACCCACGCCGATCCAGAAGGCCGC
>CALQIY020000174.1 GCA_943330755.2 Opitutus sp. GAS368 | reverse complement strand
TCGCTTCAGGTAAGGTCGATGTGTCGGTTCTGCCCACCCCGCTCATCGCGGTCGTCGGTGCGGTGGTCGCTCCGCCACGTCATGCCGGCCTGATGGGCCGCATCGCGGCTTTCGCCTAAGTGCCGCTCAGCGGCGGCGTGACGCGAAAACGATGAAGCCCAGGGCGATGAAGAACGCCGTGGCCGCCCAGATGGTAATCTGTCCGGTCAGGTCATCCAGGAAGCCTCGCTCGATGAGTTCTGCCGTCATGCTGCCGGCGATGGCGATGGCGAAAAAGATGAAGCAGCCGACCGGCCAGACGCGCCAATCGTGCGGCGGCTTCCGCAGCGGGAGGCCTGATTGCTGGGCGATCAACTCAGGCAGGAGGCCGTGCTTGGGGTTATTGAGCAAAGGGCTGATGCGCACCTGGATGGACTCCGGCGCATGGGCCTTGGCGATGGTCTCGACGTCGCCACCGGGGCCGGCATGACGACCCGGTAGGACGAAGAGCATGAGGATTGTGACGTTGCTGGTACAGCGGCTCAACGCGGTTTCCAGCAGCGGTTCATTGAACGCGTACTCCGGCCCTTCGCGACGTTCCATCGAGCAGGCGATGACGCGCTCAGCGGGGAGGTTGAGTTCCTTGGCGAGGTCGTGCGCAAGCGCATTGCGGCACACGGTGACTTCCGGGGCGGGCGAGCCGTGGTCACAGAGCAGGATGGTGTCGAGGTCGGGATCCCAACCAGCCTCGTATAGGTTCTCCGTGAGGATTGGGCGCAGGCCATCGCCGTTCTCACCGTAAAGGGTCGGCTTGATCGTCAGCTTCATCTCGCCGGCCTGCGCATCGGCGAAGACCTGCGGTAAGTATTCGGTGATGGCGCGGCTGGGGCCGATGAAGAGCGGCAGGATGATCAGCTCTGCAATGCCATCGGCCTTCGCTTGGCGGACGGCTTGTTCGAAGATGACGGCGGGCTGGCCATCGAGGAGGGCAGGGTCGACTTTGTGCGAGTGCAGCACCGATACCGGGTGCACGACTTGGTCGAGCAAACGACCGACTTCCTTCGAAAGCAGGCGCAACTGCAGGGTGGCGGCCGGTTGAAAGGAGCCATTATCCACGAGCAGGATGCGGGTTGCCGCCATGGCACGGAGGTATGGGGGTTTGGTCGGCTTTGGCAACGCAGGTCTGGGCTATTTGTGGTTTGCCGTAAGGGGTAACCTTCGGAGTTAATCGGACTCCCATGAACCTGCCCCGATTCCTGTTCCCCGTCGTCGCCCTAGTCGCCGCCGCCTCGGCTCACGCCGAAATCACCTGGCTCACCGACCTCGACCAAGCCAAGGCCGTCGCCGCCAAGGAAAAGAAAGCGATCCTCGTCGACTTCACGGGGAGCGATTGGTGCGGTTGGTGCATCCGCCTGAAGAAGGAAGTCTTCGACCAGAAGGGCTTCGAAGTCGCCGCCAAGGACTTCGTCTTTGTCGAACTCGATTTCCCGCGCGGCAAGCAGCAGGACCCCGCGGTCAAGGCCAAGAACGAATCCCTCGCCAAGCAGTTCAACATCCAAGGGTTTCCGACCATCCTTTTGCTGAACGCCGAAGGTAAGGCTTTTGCCCAGACGGGTTATGAGGAAGGTGGCGCGGCCAACTACCTGAAGTCGCTGGCGAAGTTCCTCCAGGACAACAACGCCGCCGGCGTGAAGAAGTTCGCCGCCAAGGCCGACGCCGAGGCGAAGGAAGCCGAACTCAACGAAGCCCTTGATGGCGTCATCGGGCCGTTCATCGAAAAGAAGGATGTCGCCGGCGCCGAAGCGGCCCTGGCCAAATTCATCAAGGAGAAGGGCGTGACCGGCGAAGCCGCGACGCGCATGAACTTCAACGCCCGCATGGGCATCACCATGGCGACGAAGCCCGGCGACCATGAGGCCGTCATCAAGCTCATCGACGCCACCTTGGCGACCGACTCGAAGTCCGACTTCGCCACCGAGCTCAAGGGCCTCCGCGAACGCGTCGTGCAGGTCCGCGACCAGCAGGCCGGCGCCAAGAAGTAAGCATTTCCATCGATATTCCCATGAAAACCAAGCACACCCTCGCCGCGTTCGTCGCCCTGATGATCGCCGCTCTCCCGGCCCTCGCGGCTCCCAAGTGGTACACCGACCTCGACGAGGCCAAGGCCGTCGCCGTGAAGGAGAACAAGCCGCTCCTGGTCGATTTCACCGGCAGCGACTGGTGCGGTTATTGCATCAAGCTCCACGCCGAAGTCTTCGACAAGCCGGAGTTCGAGGCCTTCGCCAAGAACTACGTCCTCGTGGAACTCGACTTCCCGAACAAGAAGCCGCAGCCGGCCGAAGAGAAGGCCAAGAACAAGGCCACCCAGGCCAAGTTCGCCGTCTCGGGTTTCCCGACCGTGCTCCTGATCGACGCCAAGTCGGGTGAGGCTTACGGTCGTCAAAGCGGCTACGGTCCGGGCACCGGTCCGAAGGCCTACATCGAAAAGCTCTCCGCTTTCAAGAACACCACCGAAGGTCGTGCGGCCCTCGTGGCCGAATCCAAGAAGGCCAGCGAGGCCAGCGCCAAGCGTGCCGCCCAAGGCGCGAAGGTTCGCGCCGCCATCGAGGCCAAGGATTTCGACGCCGTCTGCAAGCTGCTCGACGAAGACTTCGCCGATGCGCAGGGTTCGCGTAAGGCCGTGGCTTCGATCAACAAGGCCCTCATGTCCCAGCGCATCGATCCGGCCAACAAGGAGCGCGCCCTCAAGTGGGCCGACCAAGCCGTCGCCGAATCCGCGGGCGACGAGAAGATGCAGGCGAGCATCAAGCAGATGCGCGACCGCATGGCCGCAGGCACTAACCTGAGCCAGCCCGTCCCGGTCAAGCCAGCCACCGAGGCCAAGAAGGCCGATAAGGGCGCTTAATCAGGCCTTTTGAGGTTTTCTTGAAGACGCCGCGGCCTAGGCTTGCGGCGTCTTTTTGTTTCTGGGTAGTTTCTGGCACACCCCCAAAACCTCATGACCCTCAAGTCCCTCCTTGCTTCCAGCCTCGTCTTGCTGGGGGCGCTGTCCACCGCCTTCGCCGAGGCCACCTGGCTCACGAACTTCGAAGAAGCCAAGAAGGTCGCGATCAAAGAAGGTAAGCCCATGCTGCTCGACTTCACCGGCAGCGACTGGTGCCCGCCCTGCAAGGCGCTCCATAAGAATGTCTTCTCGACCGAAGAATTCGCCAAGGAAGCCGCCGGTAAGTACGTGCTCGTCGAACTCGACTTCCCGCGCACCAAACAGTTGGCCCCTGAGCTGAAGGCGCAGAACTCCGAACTCCAGAAGAAGTACGCCATCACGGGCTACCCGACCGTCCTCCTGGTCGACGCCAAGACGGGTGACGTCTTTGGTCGCTCCGTGGGTTTTGGTGGTTGGACCCCTCGTCAGTACCTCGACAAGTTGGCTTCCTTCAAGAACACGCCCGAAGGTAAGGCCGCGTTGGCGGACGAGGAGAAGAAGGCCGATGAGAGCCGCGCCAAGGCCAACGCCGCTCGCAACGCCGCTAACGCCAAGATCAAGGCCGCCGTCGACGCCAAGGATTTCGACGCCGCCTGTAAGGCCATCGATGAAGTCTCCGGTGGCAGCAAGCTCATGGCCGCGCTCAACAAGGCCTCCGCTTCCCAGAAGATCGACCCGGCTAATAAGGAACGTGCCTTGAAGTATATGGACGAAGCCATCGCCGTCGACGGTGGTGCTAACGCTGCTGCGCTCAAGTCCATGCGCGAACGTATCGCCACGGGTGCCGCGACGGCTCCGGCCGCCAAGCCGGCCGCCGAAGCCAAGAAGACCGACAAGGGCGCCTAATTTC
>CALQIY020000173.1 GCA_943330755.2 Opitutus sp. GAS368 | reverse complement strand
GACGGACGAGGTTGGCGATGCTGGCGCGGGGCTTGCCGAGGCGATCGGCGACGGCCTCTTGGGTCAGCGTGAAGTCGCGCATGAGCGAGGCGACGCCCAAGGCTTCTTCCACCGGATTGAGGTCCGCGCGCTGCAGGTTCTCGACGAGCGCGAGCACCGCACTGGCGTTGTCGCTGGCGTCGAGCACGCGGGCGGTGATCGTCTTCTGACCGAGATGCTTGAACGCACGGAAACGGCGTTCACCGGCGATGAGTTCATAGCCGTCCTTCACCTTGCGGACGGTGACGGGCTGCAGGAGGCCTTCGGAACGAATCGATTCCGCCAACTCCTTCACGCCGGCGTCGTCGAATTCGCGGCGCGGCTGGCGCGGGTTGGGCACGATGGCGCCGAGCGGAATCTCGATGAGGGCCAGGCCAGGCGCGACGGGGGCGGGCGCGGGAGCGGCGGGCGCCGTTGCTGCGACGGGTGCAGGGCTTGCGGCAGCAGGCTTGGCGACGCCGCCGCCAATGAGGGAACTGAGACCTCGGCCGAGGGATTTTTTGGGAGGGAGGGCCATGAAATTAGCGGGCTTCGGGTTGCGGCACGAAGATCTCGACGTCGGAGCGGAGTGCGCCTGCGCTCGGGAGCTTGTTCGCCTGCATGATCCATTCGGGCTTGGAGCCGAACTGGCGGGCGATGCGGATCAGCGTGTCACCCGGCTTAACCTTATAGGTCGTACCCGTGCGGGGAATGTCCGTCGGGAGGCCGTCATCGGGGGCGGCCGGGGGATTGGCACCCGGAGGCGCGCCAACCGGCTTGGTCGGTGAAGTCGACGGAGTCGTCGGACGAGTGGTGGGCTGACGGCCTGCCAAGGCGGCGTCGACGCGGCGGGCCAGTTCGGCCAAGGCCGCATTCACATCGGCCGTCTGTTGCTTGAGGCGACGGTCGACTTCGGCCAAGGCTTCCGCCTTGGTGCGAGCCGAGGCTTCCGCGGACGAGCTGTTGCCCACGGTCGCGTTGCGTTGCTTATTGAGGGCATCGCGCAGATCCGCGTTCTCGAGCTTCAGTTTTTCGACCTCGTTGCGGAGTTCGGAGAGGTCCTGCTGCATCCCAGCCAGTTGGTTGTTTTGGGCGAAGAGCGGGGCGAAGCCCGCCAGAAGGAAAAGGAGACCAAAGCGCATCCCTCCAGCAAAACAAGTCAGGCATCGGAGGCAAGGAGCGAGCATTCCCAACCCGCCGGCCCCCGCCAAAAGCCCGAAAACCCGCG
This sequence comes from Opitutus sp. GAS368, assembly GCA_943330755.2. Lineage (GTDB taxonomy): Bacteria > Verrucomicrobiota > Verrucomicrobiia > Opitutales > UBA953 > UBA953. The sequence continues at coordinate 2,574 of CALQIY020000173.1, read as the reverse complement.
GGTCGGCCGTGGGGTGCCCGGCTTTCCATTCTCGCCCCCGAGCCCCGGGCGACCCTAACCTTGCCGTGGATGTCCAAGATTCTCGTAGCCCTCTCCGGCGGCGTCGACAGCGCCGTGGCCGCCCTGCTGCTCAAGCAACAGGGGCACGAGGTGCATGCCGCCTACTTCCGGACCTGGATGAACGAGGAAGGACTCCCCTTCCCCGGCGAATGTCCCTGGGAAGACGACGTTCGGAATGCCCATACCGTCGCTGCCCACCTCGGGTTGCCCTTCCGGGTCATCGACCTCGTGAAGGACTACCGCGAGACCGTCGTCGAATACCTCGTCGACGGCTACCGCCGAGGGTTAACGCCCAATCCCGACATCGTCTGCAACCGCGAGATGAAGTTCGGGGTCTTCCTCCGCCGCGCCCTCGCCGAAGGCTACGATGCCATCGCCACGGGCCACTATGCCCGCCGGCGGGCGAACGTGGACGGCACGTTCGACCTGCTCGAGGGCCTCGACCAAAACAAGGACCAGTCCTACTTCCTCGCGCTGTTGCGCCAAGACCAACTGGCCAAGGCCCTCTTCCCGATCGGCGAACTCACCAAGCCCGAAGTACGGCGCCTCGCCGCAGACGCCGCGCTGCCGAACGCCGCCCGTAAGGACAGCCAAGGCATCTGTTTCCTCGGGCAAGTACCGGTGCAAGATTTCCTGGAGAGGCACATCCCCGATGCCCCTGGGCCGATCGTGAATGCCGCGGGCAAGGTCATTGGCCAGCACCGCGGGCTGCACCGCTACACCATCGGACAACGCAAAGGCATCGGCCTTCCCTCCAACACCGACCAGAAATACTTCGTCGTCGTGAAGAAGGATTTCGCCACGCAGACCCTGCACGTGGCCTTCGACCTGCCGGAGACCAAGTGGCTCTACACCGATTCGGCCCACGCGGCGAATTTCACCTGGATCAACCAGCCGCTGGCAGGCGAACAGGACATCCTCGCGCGGGTGCGGTATCGCGATAAGGCCGTGGCGACGCACTATAAACCGCTCGGTGACGGCACCGTCGAACTGCGCTTCCAGTCAACCCAACGCGGCCTCGCCCCCGGCCAAGTCGTGGCCATCTACCAAGACCGCGTCCTCCTGGGCGGAGGGGTGTTTGTTTAGGGCACAGGAGATAGCGGTTAGGGGATAGCGGTTGGGGGTTGGTTAGTGGATGGGGGTTCGGCGGAGTCTGGGTAGGGACGCGACTGTGTCGCGTCCCTACCTCATTTCTCAATCCCCCATCCCCAGTACGCTATCCCCAACCGCTATCCCCCATCCCCAGAACGCTAACCGCTATCCCCTATACCCAAACCGCTATCCCCTACCACCCATCCCCTATCACTATCCCTCCTCCCGTCCACTTGACCTTCTGCGCTTTGTGCGGATGGTAAGCCCATGGCCGAAGGCAATGCAGTCCGTCAGATGTTCTCAGGCATTGCCTCGCGCTATGACCTCGCCAACCGCGTGCTCAGCTTCGGCCTCTGCGTCGGCTGGCGTAACCGTCTGATTCAGGCCGTCGTCGCCACCCAGCCCAAGCAGGTTGCCGACCTCGCCACCGGCAGCGGCGACGTCGCCTTCGAGCTCCTTCCCGCTTTGCCCAAGGACTGTAAAGTCACCGGGTACGACTTCTGCGAGCCGATGCTCGACGTCGCCCGCCAGCGCGCGGCGAAATCCCCGCTCCATGCTCCCGAGTTTCGTCAGGGGGACTGCATGAACCTCCCGCTCGCGGACGACGCCTGCGATGCGGTCACCATCGCCTACGGCGTGCGCAACTTCGAGGACCGTGCCCGCGGCTTGCGCGAACTCCACCGCGTCGTGAAGCCCGGCGGATCGGTCTTCATCCTGGAGTTTTCGAAACCGTCCGCCTGGTTCGCCCCCTTCCACTTCGTCCACGTCCGCTTGATCTCACCAATCATGGCGGGGATCCTTACCGGTGACTTCGGCGCCTACCGGTACCTCGGCACCAGCATCGCGGGCTTCCCCGATGCCGCTGGCCTGTCGCAAGAACTGAAAAACGCGGGATTTGCCGAGGTTAACCACGAAAGCATGCTGTTCGGGACGGTCGCCCTCCATCGGGCCCAAAAATAAGGCTTTCGAAAAATTCCTTGCCTTTCGGGTCCGGGATGGTTCTTTCAATCGTCTCGGAACGGGCTCGTGGTGAAATGGATATCATTTCTGACTACGGATCAGACGTTTGGGGTTCGAATCCCTACGGGCCCACCACTTTGAGCGGCGAACCAGAATAACCTTCTGGTTCGCTCTGTTTTTGGGCTTTTCCAGGTAGGGCCGGGACGGCGGCACGACCTTGCGAGCACAGCAACGGGGGCATGGGAACCGGGACAATTCCGGTGCCTTCGTCGCCCCCTTCGGCAACCACGGGCAGCCGAACCCCAAAGAAGACCCAACTAGGTTAGCACGCAGTGATAACCCTAGCCACCCCCTATCCCCCATCCCCCATCCCCTATCCTTACGCCCTCAACTCGGGCTTCGGTTCCGGCATCTGGTTGCCTGACGGGTAAATGTAGGCGCGGTCTTCGAAATTGCGCAGCT
>CALQIY020000172.1 GCA_943330755.2 Opitutus sp. GAS368 | reverse complement strand
TACTTACGGCGCTTCTTGGGTTTAACCCTCGCTCGTCAGGATGCTACGAAGGGTTAGCGGGCTAAACAGGCTAAGGCCTTACTATATCTAAACATGAGCGAACGGAATACCATTAGCTCACTTTTGAGACCTGCAGTTGATGGCCGTGTAAAGGCGCGAACTGAGCGCAACCGTGACTCATTCCTAGGTCTCTTCATAGACGCCCTACCTAACAGAAAAGCGCCGCAAAGCCAATGAAGGGAACCCCTCGCTTTACTTCCGCTTCTTCTGGGGCGGGAGGGCGTCCTCGATCACCCAGTCAGGCCACGTCTCCCGGGTATACTGCTGGAAAGCCGCGATCGCGTCGCGCAACAAAGGCGAGGGCTCGCCATTCCAGCGGAGGCCAATTTCCATCGGCGCAAAACAGGGCAAGGGCAAGGCGCGGACTTCGGGGTGCTCGATGGCTTCCGGGATCGCGAGGTTCACGCCCCAGCCCTCCCCGTTGGCCACATAACTGGTGACCATCTCCATGGAGGTAGCCTCGACCGCCTGCGGCCACGTGACGCCGAGCTTACGCAGGTCGCGCTGGAAACTACGGGTGACGCTGCTGGCGGCCGGCAAGCAGACCAAGGGTTCGTGCCGCTTCTTTTGCTTCCAGAGGTCCGCCGCCTGCTTGCAGGAGCACTTCTTGGGAATCAGCAGGACGAGCGGCACGCGCGCGAGTCTCAATTGACCGAGCCGCACACCGGGCTTCTGGTCAATCGGCACGATGGCGAGGTCGATGAGGCCATCGCGTAACCAGGTTTCGAACTGGACCTGATAACCGGAGCGGAGGCTCAGCTGGAGACGTGGGTGGCGCTCGCGCAAACGCCGCGTGACGGTCGGGATATGCAGCCGCAGGACGAGTTCGGAGGCGCCGAGCCGCAGCTCCGGGCGCTCCTCGTCACGCAATTGCCCAGCCAACACCGGCAGACCCGCGAAAAAAGGCTCGATGTGCGCGTAGAGCTTGCGGCCCGCGGATGTCAGGCGAAACGGGCTGCGCTCGAACAGGCGCGTCCCCAAGTCGGCCTCCAAGGCGCCGATTTGCCCGCTCACGGCGGGTTGCTGGATCCCGTAAGGGATGTGACGCACGGCGGCGCTGATGCCGCCATGTTTCGCGACGTAATAGAACAGCTCAAGGTGATGCACGTTCATGGCCGGGAATAGGGGTATTCTCTTCATTGTGAGCACGAGCGCAATGACCTTTCCCCGCTCTAGTCGATACCTCCTATCAAGTTTATCGATTAACGGGTTTCCGCGGGAAGGCGTATCATGGTGGGACCAAAAACATGGAAACCGCTGTTCTTATTCTCCTGCAAGCCCTTGGGGTCGTCTTGTTGGCCGACTTCGTCGCCGGCGTGGTGCATTGGCTGGAAGATGCCTACGGCAGCGAAAACACCCCCGTGGTCGGCCCCCTCTTGGTCAAACCGAACATCGTCCACCACCACTACCCGCGCTTCTTCACAAAGTTGAGCTGGTGGCAGAGCTCTTGGGACCTACTCCTGCTCGGCGCGCTCCTGCTCGGCGCGGCGGCTTGGCTGGATTGCCTGAACTGGCAAGTCGTGCTCTTCGTCGTCATCAGCGTGAACGCCAACCAGGTCCATAAATGGTCGCACATGACGCGCGGCGAGGTCGGGCCGGTCGTCGCGTTCCTCCAGGACATCCGAGTCTTGCAGACGCCGCGCCACCACGCCCTGCACCATACGGATCCGAAGAACACCTACTACTGCCCAGTCACGAACCTGGTGAACCCATTGCTGGAGGCCGTCGATTTCTGGGGCCAACTCGAGGCACTGATCGAAGCAATCACGGGCATCACCCACCGCCACGACACCTCCAACCGTGGCGCCGGCCCTGGACCGGCTTGGCTCGCCGACTACCGTCCCGCCCACGCCGCCGGTCGTCCCCACGCCGGCCTCGCCCCGAAGCAGTCCGACGAGGGGTGAGCTATTTCCCTGCTTTCGTCCCGGTTTCGGACGCGAGATAGGCCAAGAAATCACGTTGCTGCTCGGGGAACAGCCCACAAAAGGGGTCAGGCCGTTAGTGCGCGGCCCTGTTAGTTTAGAGGCCCATTTAGGCCTTCCTAGCTAACAGCGCGGGCCGCGAACGGCCTGACCCCTTTTGTGGGAGAATCACTTCATCAGATAGGTCAAGAGGTCGCGTTGTTGCTCGGGGGAAAAGGCCTGCAGGAGGGCTTCGGGCATGAGCGAGATGGGCTGGGTGTCGCGCTTCGCGATGTCAGTCTTATCGAGCGTGGTTTCTTGTCCAATCGAACGCAGGGTAAGCGTGCGCTCGGTCTGCGCTCCGACGATGCCGCTGAGGACGCGGCCGTCTTTCATGGTGAGGGTGTTGAGGTAATACGCAGCGTCTACGACGGCGTTCGGATCCACGATGTTCTGCAGCAAGTAATCGAGGTCACGTCGTCCGCTGCCCGTGAGGTCCGGCCCAATCGCGCCGCCTTCCCCAAAGAGTTTGTGGCACTGACCACACACGCCCGCATAGAGCGCCCTGCCCTGCGCGAGATCCGCCTTCGCCAAGAAGTCCGCCGTGTGTCGCGCCTTGAGTTCAGCGATGAGCTGGAGCTTATCCGCCGGAGTCTCCCGCGCTTCACCCCACACGGCCACGAGCTGTGCCGTTAACTTTGCGTCGTTGAAGCCACGGATCTGCCGCGCGGCGGTAGACCCGAGGTCTGACTTCGCTACTTTGCCTTCGGCGATCGCAGCGAGGAGTTCCCGCACGAACTTCGGACGCGAGACGAGTGCCATGATGGCCTGCGGGCGCTCATGCGGATAAAGCTGAGGATAGCGGGCGAGGATCTTCTTCGCGACGGCAGGGTCATCAAACTTCGTGAGGCCCTGTATGGCTTCCATGGCAACGCCACGGACGGAAAGGAGTTTCTCGCAATCGGCCCGGAGGTTCGAGTCGTTGGCCTCGATGAGCGCCAACAAAGCGACACGGCGCTGCTCGGTGAGGGCTTTCTCATCCAAGGCAATCTTGCGTACGGCTTCCAAGGCCAAGCCGTCGCCGAACAACACGTTGAGTTGGCGGACGGCCTCAAGGGTGGCGATGTCAGTAGAAGGTATCGACGCGACAAACTTATCCCACGCGGCGGGCTTCTTCGCCTTACGCCAACCTTTGAGCCCTTCCACCAAGCCCGCGACAAGTGGGGCGTGACCATCCGGCATATCAGCCGCACCGGCCAAGAGGTCATTCAAGGGTTCCGGCTGCTTATCCGAGGCTTCGGCCAAGCGCCGGGCGATGAGTTTGCTGACCTGCGGGACGCGGCAGACGTGCGCGACATCGACCAAGGCAGGGAGCGGGAGTTCACGGATACCGGTCCAGACGAGGAGTGGGAGGTTATGGTCCGTGCTGTCCTGCTCGTAACGGAGGAGATGCTGAGCGACGAGCGCACGGATCGGCACGGTGAGGTGCGGGAGCGATGAAGCGAGGGCCAAGCGGACGCGTTGACCGCGCGGCTGGCTCGCCAACTGCAGCAACGCCGTCTCTTGTTCCTCGCACGACGCGATGAAACCGAAGTGGCGCGGATACTTGACCAAGGAATTATTACGGTGAACCAGCGGCTCGGTGAGTTCACGCTCGATCAGGCGGGCCAAAACGTCCGTGCGCTGCTCGGCGAGGATGGCCTCCGGCGAGTAACGCGCCTGATGTCGCGCCGTGAAAGGGCTATCGCCCTTCGGCGTGGCTTCCATCGCCAGGAGGGTCGAATGGGCGTTGAGCGCGAGCACGGGGTCGGCTTCGGCGGCGAGCTTGTCCCAGGCGGCGATACCAGACGAAAGGTCTTGGCCTTTCCACG
>CALQIY020000171.1 GCA_943330755.2 Opitutus sp. GAS368 | reverse complement strand
GATCGTTCTGGTCGAACTGGACTTCGATCCAGGTACCCCGGTCGGGGATGATGCGGAAAGCGTGGAGCGTCTTGCCGCTCGTGTGGGCCGACTCTTCGAAGCAGATGCCCGGGCTGCGGTGCAGCTGGGAGACGACGACGCGCTCGGCGCCGTTGACGATGAAGGAACCGCGGTCGGTGATCATGGGGACTTCGCCCATGAGGATTTCTTCGTCCTTGAAGGCGCCCTTTTCGCGGAGGCGCAGCTTCAGCATCACGGAGATCGCGTAGGTCGTGCCTTCGCGGATGCACTCGAGCTCGGTGGACTTGGGGAGGACCAAGGCGTACTCCAGGTACTCGAGGCGGAAGTTGCCGTTGTTGCTCTCGACCGGGAAGGCCTCGCGGAAGACCGCCTCGAGACCGAGGTTGTTGCGGGCAGGGGCGTTCGTGTCCAACTGCAGAAAATCATTGAACGAGAAGATCTGGTTCTCGATGAGGTTCGGCGGAGGAATGACTTCGCTGAGTTTACCGAAGTTATTGCGAGCTTGCGACATGACGTGGAGGATTCTCGAGAGTGGCTGGTGTGGTGTTTGCCTGAAGGGGACGGTTCAGGCGGCCGGGGGAAAACAAGAGGGAGAGGGGGTGACCCTGGAGGGCCACTCCCCTCCCCGCTTGGCAGAACGCGCTAATGCGCGTAGGTAAGGTTACTTGACTTCGACCTCGGCACCGGCGGCCTTGAGCTTGGCCTCGATGTCCTTGGCTTCGTCCTTGGAGACGCCTTCCTTGACGGGCTTCGGAGCGCCGTCGACCAGGTCTTTGGCTTCCTTGAGGCCCAGGCCGGTGATGGCGCGGACTTCCTTAATGACGTTGATCGGGGTAGCACCCTTGGCCTTGAGGATGATGTCGAAGGTGGTCTTCTCTTCGGCAGGAGCGGCGGCGGCGGCACCAGCGACGGCGACGGCGACCGGAGCGGCGGCGGAAACGCCCCACTTGGTTTCGAGTTCCTTAACGAGGCCGGCGATTTCGAGGACGCTCTGGGCGCTCAAAAACTCGATGACTTGTTCTTTGGTGATGTTGCTCATGGTACTTTGGTTCCTTGAACGGTTAGCGTCCTACGAGAGGACAATTGAGAGCACGAGGCCCCTAACCGGTATTCTTTGGATGTGTGTTGGTTTTTGGTTTTGGGTTTCCCCCCGCGCCCACTGATCCACATGGACCAGCGTTTGCGGGGAAAGGGTCTTAGGCGGCCGTCTCGTCCTTCTGGCGCTTCGCGTCCAAGAGGCGGACGAGCGAGGAAGCCGGGGTGGAGAGCAGCGAGAGGAGCTGGGCGCGGATGCCATCGAGGGAAGGCAGCTTGGAGAGCGCTTCGACTTCCGCCTTGGTGAGGATCTTGGAGTCCAAGACGCCGGCCTTCACTTCGAGCTTGGAGAAGTCCTTGAAGAAGGTGACGAGCACCTTGGCGACGCCCGTAGGGTTCTTGCCGCCGGTCACGAGGGCCGTGTGGCCAACGAGCTGCTGCGAGAAGTCGGGGAGGTTCGCCTGCTTGGCGGCGATCGTGAGGATGCTGTTCTTCACGACGTGGTACTCGGCGCCGTGTTCACGGAGCTGGGTACGCACCTTGGTCGCGTCTTCGACGGTGACGCCGGTGAAGTTAGCGATCAGGAGGTAGTTCGAGGTGGCCAACTGGGCGGCCACTTCGTCGACGAGGAATTGTTTTTCAGCGCGCATGTTCGTGTGCTTTCGGTGAGGGTTGGGTGATTAGGCGACGACGGCAGCCGTGTAGGGCTTGAGGTCGATGTTCACGCCGGGGCTCATCGACGCGCTGAGGGTGAGGGACTTGATGAAGCGACCGCCGGCAAAGCCAGCGGGCTGGGCCTTGACGAGGGCGGCGAGGGCCACGGCAGCGTTCTCGGAGAGCTGCTGCGCCGTGAAGGACTTCTTGCCGACGACGACCACGATGTTGCCGGTCTTGTCCATCTTGAACTCAACGCGGCCTGCCTTGACTTCCTTGATGGTCTTCGGGATGTCGTCGGAAACGGTGCCGGACTTGGGGTTCGGCATGAGGCCCTTCGGACCGAGGACGCGGGCGACCTGACGGACGTCCTTCATCGCGGAGGTGGTGGAGATGGCGACGTCGAAGTCGAGGAAGCCTCCGTTGACCTTGGCGATCAGGTCGGCGAGGCCGGCGTAGTCGGCGCCAGCGGCGAGGGCTTCGGCGGCGTTTTCGGTAAAGGCGAGGACCTTGATCTTCTTACCCGAACCATTCGGGAGGGAGACGGTGCCGCGGACCATCTGGTCCGACTGCTTGGGATCGACGCCCAGGAAGGCGGAGATCTCCACGGTTTCGTCGAACTTGGTGCCGGGCATCTTCTTGATGATCTCGGCGGCCTGGTTGACGTCATACTTGGCCTTCAGGTCGGCGACCTGTTGGGCGGCGCGGTAGCGCTTGCTGGGTTTTTTGCTCATAGCGACTTTTGGTCTCCTGCGGGATGCAGTGGGTAGTTGGGTTTAGGTTTGGGTGAAAATTATCCGACGACTTCGATGCCCATCGAGCGAGCGGTGCCGGCGATCATGCGGGCGGCGTTCTCGGGGTTGATGGCGTTGAGGTCCTTCTTCTTCAGCTCGACGATTTCGAGGAGCTGCTTCTTGGTGACCTTGCCAACCTTATCGCGGTTCGGCACGGCGGCACCGCTCTCGATCTTCGCGGCCTTCTTGAGGAGGACGGAAGCGGGCGGGGACTTCAGGATGAACGTGAAGGACTTATCCTGATAGACGGAGATGATGACCGGCAGGATCATGCCAGCCTGGTCCTTGGTCTTGGCATTGAACTCCTTACAGAACGCCATGATGTTGACGCCCTTGGCACCCAGAGCGGGGCCGACAGGAGGAGCAGGGTTAGCGGCACCTGCGGGGAGCTGGAGCCTGATTTCGCCGACGACTTTCTTAGCCATGGTTGTGTAGAATGAGTGGGTTTAGTTGAAAGAGGGATTATTCGCGGTCATCGCGTTCGACCTGCCAGAACTCGAGCTCAACGGGCGCCAAGCGACCGAAGATATCCACCGAGACCTGGAGACGACCGCGGTCGGCGTCGATGGTGTCGATGTTGCCGGAGAGGTTGGCGAAAGGACCATCGGTGATCTTGACGCGCTCGCCGACGTGGAAGCTGACCTTCGGAACGACCTTGTCGGCCGCATCCGCCATCTGCTGGATGATCGTGTTGATCTCTTCCTGGCGGAGCGGGACCGGATTCATGCCGCCGATGAGGCCGATGACGCCATCGGTCTTCTTGAGGAAATTCCAAGGGCCTTCGAGGAGGCTGCCTTCGTCGTCGAAGAGACGGGCGCGGACGAAGAGGTACGACGGGTACAGCTTCATCTCGCTCTCGCGCTTCTTGCCGTTGCGGAAATCCTTCACCGTCTTGACGGGCATCAGGATCTCGGCGACGAAGTCACCCATCTCCTCTTCCTTGATGGTGCGGTCGAGGGTGCGCTTCACCTTGCTCTCATTGTTCGAGAGGGTCTGGAGCGTGTACCAGCGGAAATCGGAAGAGGTGTTCGACATGGGGACTTAGCGGACCAGTTGGGTCGCGAACTGCACGAAATTAGAGAGGGAAAAATCGCAGAGGAAAACGACGGCGCCCAGGAGGGCGACCGCCGCGATCACGACGAGGGTGGAATCCACGAGCTCCTTCGGCGACGGCCATGTTGCCTTGACGAAGACCTCGGTGAGAGTCTCGTTCCAGAAAGTGCGGAGGCGGCCGAACATGGGTGTGGGTGAAGGAGTTTGAAGTGGAAGGTGGCAGGACGGGGGGGAGTCGAACCCCCAACCAACGGTTTTGGAGACCGCTACTCTGCCAATTGAGCTACCGTCCTGTGCTGGTTGTTAGAAAGTGACAAATGCCGGGCTCCTTTTTAG
>CALQIY020000170.1 GCA_943330755.2 Opitutus sp. GAS368 | reverse complement strand
GGCGAACGGGCCGCGCCCTTGTTGGCCAAGTACGGCTCCCGGCTGCGTTTCCACGCCGAAAATTTCCGTGACCTTGACCGCGTCCAGGGTCGTTTTGCTGGAGTGTTGATGGACATTGGGGTGTCCTCGCATCAGCTGGACGACGCTGGACGCGGTTTCTCCTTCCGCTTCGACGCCCCGAACGACATGCGCATGGACACGCGCCGGGGCCGGACGGCCGCCGACTTCCTCGAAGGCGCCGACCGCCGTGAATTGGAACAGGCCGTCCGCGATTTCGGGGAGGAGCCGCGCTGGTACCGGATCGTCAACGCCATCGAGGCCGCCCGCGGGTCGGGTCGCCTGGCCCGCACGGCATCGTTCGCCGAACTCGTGGCCGAAGCCGCCCCGCCGCCCCCCGGTCCCCGCGGTCCGCACCCGGCGACCAAGACCTTCCAAGGCGTCCGGATCGCCATCAACGATGAGCTCGGCGCCCTCGCCACCGCCTTGCCGAAGGCCTTCGCCAAGCTCGAACAGGGCGGCGTCTTGGCCGTCATCTCCTTCCACTCCCTCGAAGATCGGATGGTTAAGCGCTACATGAACGAGGTCGCCGGTCGCCCCGTCGACCGCGACGACAACCGCCTCCAAGACGAGCGCATCAGCCACGCCACCCTCCTGACCCGCAAGGCCGTCCAGCCTTCCGACGAGGAGCAACACCGCAACCCGCGCAGCCGTTCGGCCCGCCTCCGCGCCCTGCGCCGCACCGACGCATGAACCCCCGTCGCTTTCTGATCGGTACCTTGCTCGCCGCCAGCTTCGCCGCCGCCGCCGTTGGGGCGATCCATATCATGAAGCTGCGCCTGCGCAGCGATGATGTCGGCGCCCGCATCCAACGCCTGGAGCGCAGCATCACCGAATCCAAGAAGGAACTGGACGCCTTGAAGCGCGCCCGCGACCAGACGCAGGATAGCCTGCAACTCAAGCAGATCGCCGGCGAAGACCTCAAGCCCCCGGCGCCCGAACAGGTCACCTTCCTCCGCCTTGCTCCCACGGTCACCGCCGTGGTCCCTCTTAAGAATACTGCGAGCCCACGCGTGACGGCTCTCAACATCGCGTTCCGTCCGACGACGGGGCAGGGAGGAAACGGCTCGCGATGACCCTTCCGCACGCCAGGCGACTGCGCTTCCGTTCGCTCGCCTGGGTCGTGTCCGCTTGTTTCCTCGTTGTCGTCGGTCGCCTGGTTTGGCTCCATTGGATCGACGCCCCTAGCTTGCGGGCGGAGGCGCTCCAGCGGCGCTATGTTTTCCAGGAGCAGGCTTGTCGCCGGGGGGAGATCAGGGACTCGCAGGATAACCTGCTCGCCGTGTCCGAGGATGTTTGGGACATCGGCGTCGACCCGGAGTCACTCCATAAGGACGACCATAAACGGGCGGCCGAGGTGGCGGCCGTCCTGCGTCTGCCCTTGGCCACGATCAAGGCCGCCTTCAATCCGCCGCCGCGCGTCGATGACGAAGGCGTCGAACGTCGGGTCCGCTGGGTCGTCCTCGCGCGGGAATGCGATGAGGCGACCATGAAGAAGGTCCAGGAACTGAAGCTCAAGGCGCTCCGGTCCGAACTCAAGTATCGCCGGAACTACCCGAAAGGGCAGTTGGCCGCGCACGTCGTCGGGTACGTCAACAAGGAGATGGTCCCGTCGGTCGGCATCGAGAAGTCGCTGGATGGCTTCCTGCAGGGGCAGAAGGGTTGGATCGAATCCGAGCGGGATGGCCGCCGGCGGGAAATCGCCAGCAACCGCCTCCGGGAAGTCGCGCCCATCGACGGCAGTACCGTCGTCCTCACGATCAACAGCCTGGTGCAGAACGCCTGCGAGGTCGCCTTGGAGAAGGCCGCCCAAGAGTATACCCCGAAGTCGGGCATCATCATCGTCAGCGAACCGAAGACCGGCCGCATCCTCGGTTTGGCCAATTGGCCCACCTTCGACCTGAACAAGTTCTTCGACCCGAAGCTGGCGCCGATGGATAGCCAGCGCAACCGTGCGGTGTCCGATATCTATGAACCGGGGTCGGTCTTCAAGATCGTCTCGGTTTCGGGTGCGCTGGAAGAGCGCCTCATCACCCCCAATTCGGTCTACGACTGCGGGCTAGCGTCCGTGCCGTACAAAGGCCGGATGGTTTCCTTGCCCGCGGATTCGCACGCCCTCGGCGCCGTCGATGTCCGGCAAATCGTCCGCGAATCCTCCAACCGCGGGACGGTGCAGATCGGCATGCTTTACGCGGAGCGCCTCGGTGAGGAGCGTTTCGACAAGCTGATCCGTTCCTTCGGCTTCGGCGCGAACACGGGGCTGCTGACGGGCGCCGAGACGAGCGGCATGCTGATTCCTCCCGCCCGGTGGGATGGCCTGACGGTCTCCCGCGTGCCGATGGGACACTCGGTGAGCGTGACCGCCATGCAGATGCATTACGCGATGTCGGTCGTCGCCGCGGAGGGGTTGCTCATGCAGCCGCAGCTGGTGCTCCGCATCGACGACCCCAAGACGAAGCAGGTCGTGCTGAACTATCCGCCGCGCTCGAAGGGCCGGGCCATCACGGCGAGCACCGCCGCGTCCATGGCGACGTTGCTCCGCGCCGTCTGCGGCAAGGGCGGCACCGCCCCCATCGCGGACATTCCCGACTATGAAGTCGCGGGCAAGACGGGCACGACGCAGAAGATCATCAACGGCAAGTATTCGAACACGCATCACGTCGCCTCGTTCTCGGGCTTCTTCCCGGTCAACGACCCGAAATTGGCGATCACGGTCATCATCGACGAGCCGCATGGCGAAGGCGTGGCGTACGGCGGCAAGGTGTCGGCCCCGATCTTCCGCGAAGTGGCCTTGGAATGCATCAAGTGGCTGAACATCCCGAAGGCTAACGCCGGCGTCGTCGCGACCACCGCGGGCAACCTCAATCCCACCGCCGATGCGGCGGCGCTCGCCGGTCGATGAACCCCGCGCCTAGCCAGACCCACTTCACGCCGATGGACCGCCCTTCCTTCCAAACCTTGCTCCAGGGCCTTCCCGTCCTGGGTCGCTCGGGCGATTGGACGGCGAAGATCACCGGGCTCGTGACCGACAGCCGCCGGATCCTGCCGGGGTCGTTGTTCTTCGCCTTGCCCGGCCTGCGCTCGGACGGACACGAATACCTCGATGACGTCATCGCCCGCGGGGCGGCGGCGGTCATTTCGGCTCGGCCCGTCACCGGCTTGCCGGCGGTCGCGGCCGCGCAAGTCGCCGATCCGCGGAAGGTCCTCGCCGAAGTGGCCCGCCGTTTCCAGGGTCATCCGGAGGCCGCGCTCCAGCTGGTTGGGGTGACGGGGACCAACGGCAAGACGACCGTCACGACGCTGCTGCGTCACCTGCTCCAAGCGGATGGCAGCCAGTGGGGTTTGGTCGGCACGGTCCGTTACCACCTCGGCCGCCGTTCGATTCCTTCTTATAAGACGACGCCGGAATCGGCGGACCTCGCGGCCTTCTTCCGCCAGATGGTCGACGCCGAGTGCGCCGGAGCCTGTCTCGAGGTGAGTTCGCATGCGCTCCACCAGGATCGCGTGCATGGTTTCCATTTCGCCGCCGCCGGCTTCACGAACCTCACGCGCGACCACGTCGACTACCATGGTGACCTCGCCACCTATCTGGACGCCAAGACGGTCCTCTTCGATGGTCGCAACGGTTCCGTCCCGGGGGTGAGCGTCTTCAACGTCGATGACCCCGCCGGCCTGGTCCTCGCCGAGGCTGCCCGGCGCCGCGGGTCCGTGCTGGCTTTCGGCCTGTCCGCCGGCGCCGATCTGCGGGCGACCGACATCCGGTATACGCTCGCGGGCACCGAATTCGCCGTCGGCTGGCAGGGACGTTCGGCCCGTTTCTCTTCGCCGCTCCCCGGCGACTACAACGTCTCCAACGTGCTGTGCGCCTTGGCCTTGGCGGCGGC
>CALQIY020000169.1 GCA_943330755.2 Opitutus sp. GAS368 | reverse complement strand
TGCACGGAGAGCACGAGCGGGGTCGAAAGGCCCGCGAGGAGCAGGTAGGCCATTTCGAAGTTGCTCCACTGGCGGTTGCCGCCGCGCCAACCGAGGGCGAGGACGGAGTAGAAAGCCTTCCGCCACCAGGTCTTGGCGCGATCGCGGATGGTACCGAGGTCGGGCACCATGCCCATGTACCAGAAGAGCGTCGAGACGGTGAAGTAGGTCGAGACGGCGAACACGTCCCACTCGAGCGGCGAGCGGAACTGCGGCCAGATGCCGTTCTGGTTCGGCAACGGGAAGAGCCACCAACCGAACCAAACGCGACCGACGTGGAAGAGCGGGAAGATACCCGCGCACATGACCGCGAAAATGGTCATGGCTTCGGCGGCACGGTTGATCGAGGTGCGCCACTTCTGGCGGAGGAGGCACAGGATCGCCGAGATGAGCGTGCCGGCGTGGCCGATGCCGACCCAGAACACGAAGTTGACGATGGCCCAACCCCAACCCACCGGCGAACGCAGACCCCAGGTGCCGGTACCGGTCGAAACGAGGTACAGGAGCCCAAGGCCCGTGAAGGAGGCGATGAAGAGCGCGACGCCGAACAGAACCTTCCACCAGAGGGGGGTCGGTTCTTCGACGATGCCGCACACCTTGTCGGTGATCCAGTGGAAGCCGCGATCGTTGAGGATCAGCTTCGGACGGGGAAGTTCGGCCGGACGGACTTTGTCCAGACTTGCAGGGCGCTCCGAGGAGCTATCGTGGGCGTGAGCCATGGAACAGGGATGCGTTAAGGGTTACTTCTGGTGACCGTGGCCATCGGCCGCGGGGGCACCGTGGGAGGGGGCGCCGTGCGCCGGAGCGTGGCTTTCGCGACCAGCCATTTCCTTGCGGGAGAGCGGGATCAGGATGGCGCCAGGCATCTTCGGGTTGAGGTTGCGCAACTTGGCTTGGTAGGTCGTGCGCGGACGGGTGTTGAGGTAGGTCAACGCGCCGTAGGTACGGGTCGAGGCCTTGGCCTTCGAGACGCGCGACTTCGGGTCGGTGATGTCGCCGAACTCGATGGCTTCCGCCGGGCAAGCCTGCTGACAAGCGACCTTGATCGCGCCGTCCGCGACGTTGATGTCGGCCGAATCCTTGGCACGGACCTTGGCCTGGATCTTGGCTTCCTGGATGCGCTGGACGCAATAGGTGCACTTTTCCATGACGCCGCGCATGCGCACGGAGACGTCCGGGTTGCGCTGGAGCTGCGGGAGGTCGGCCGGATCCTTCGGGAGCTTGGCCGGTCCGAGCGGGCCTTCGTAGTAGTGGCCGGCCTCGCGCTTGTTGAAGTCGAGGAAGTTGAAGCGACGGACCTTGTACGGGCAATTGTTCGCGCAATAGCGGGTACCGATGCAACGGTTGTAGGCCATCGTGTTGAGGCCTTGGTCGTCGTGGACGGTGGCGTTCGCCGGGCAAACGGTTTCGCACGGGGCGGTTTCGCAATGCTGACAGGCGACCCCCATGAAGGTGACCTGCGGATCGGTCGGGATCTCGTTGCCGGCCTGATCGCGACCGTCGAAGAAGTAGCGGTCGAGGCGAATCCACTGCATGTTGCGGCCCTTGAGGACCTGGTCGCGACCCACCACGGGGATGTTGTTCTCCGCTTGGCAGGCGGTCACGCAAGCGTTGCAACCCGTGCAGGTGTTCAAGTCGATCGACATGCCCCACTGCTGCAGCAGCGGGAACTTGTCTTCGTGGCCCTTCCAGACGGCGACGTTCGGGGCGACGGTGTGGTTGGGGTGCTCGTAAGCGGAATTGCCGCGCGGGGTGAGGATCGCCTTCTCCGCCGCGGACATCTTCTCGTCCTTGCCGTAGACGGCCGGCGCGTGGCCATCGATGCCGAGCTTGGCGAAGTTCTCGTTGTGATGGAGGTCGGCGGCGTTGCCTTCGCGGACGACGTCGCGGCCTTCCATGGACCAGTGGTCCTGCATGTTCGCGATCGGGGCGCTTTCACCGGTGAGGGCGAGGACGACGCCGGTGCGGACGGACGGTTCGGCGGAGGTGACGAAGGGATAGACGTCGAAGCCGTTGCCGATGAGCTTGCCCTGGAGGCGCTCGGCGACGCGGGTGGCGACGCGACCCGCGATGCGCCGACCGAAGCCCAACTGCAGGCCGATGGTGTAATCCGCCAGACCCGGCATGATGAAGAGCGAGCCCTTCAGCGTGACGCCGTTCACCGTGAGCGTGGCGACCTTCGCGATGAGGCGACCGTCGACGAGCTGGTTGATGTTGCGGTTCAGCGCGCCGATCTTGTTGATGAACATCGCCGCGGGCTCGACATCGAGCTCCTTCGCCAGTTTCGGGCTGATGAGGATGACGTTCTGCCAAGCGGTCTTGGAAAGGGGATCCGGCGCTTCCGCGAGCCAACCGTTGTTGGCATACATGCCGTCGCCGGCGTGCACGCTGGGGACGATGCGGACTTCGAGGGACTTGGCCGAGAGTTCCGGGGCCTTGAAGGCGGCGGTCGGGACAGCCATGAGCCTATCCGCATAGGTCGGATACTGGGTGCCCACGAGAACGCCTTCGGCCAACCAAGCGGCGAACGCGGTATCGGAAGCATCCTTGGACAGGCGATTGAAGGTCTCGCGGACGAGCGCGTAGGGCTCCTGCGTCAGGCCGGCGAAAGGCGCGAGGACGTCGAGTTCGGTGACCGTCGGGAAGAGCGGGTCGATCATCGGCTGCACCGGCACGTAACTGCCATCGACGGTGCGACCATCGGACCAGCTCTCGAGGTAGTGCGAAGCGGCGATGAAGGTGCCCTTGGCCTCCTTCACGAGCGCGGAGGTTTCGTCGTAAGCCGGGCCATGGTAGCCGAGGCGGACGACCTGCTTCGCGGCCTTGACGGCCTTGGCGAAGTCGACGTCGGAAGGGGCGTCGTAAGCCGGATTACCACCGAGGATGACGAGCGTGGCGGCGGGCTTGGCGACGAGGTCGGCGATCGTGCCGGCCGCCGGCGCAGCGACCTGCACGTAGCGGACGGTGGCGCCGAGGGCGGCGTTGGCGATGGCCACCGCGCGGTGCGCGTCGGCCGAGAGATGGTCCCCGGCGACGATGAGCGCCTTGCCCTTGGCGGCGACCAGGTCGGCGATGGATTCCTTGAGCCACTTTTCGTCGACGTTGAGGCCGGCGACCTTGGCGCGCAGGGCGGCGGCTTCGCTCCCCTTCCCCGTCTGCGCGAGCACTTCGGCGGCGAAGAGCAAGGCGAGGCCGGAGATGTGCGAGCTGGCGGCGCGGAGACGGTGATCGGCGGCGGCGCCGGTCAGCGAGAAGGTCGACTCAACGACGTAGAGACGGGCCATCGCGTCCGCTTCGGCGGCCGTGTCGGCGCGGCGGGCGGCGGAGTAGGCGCGCGTGGCTTCGACGACGCCATCCCCCGAACCGAGGAAGTCGGCGTCGAGGCTGAGGATGCGGCGGGCCTTGGCGTAATCAGGCAACGCGCGGGCGCCATGGACGGCATCCGCACGGTTCTGCGCGACCGGCGTGTACTCGACGAAACGGGCCTGCGGCAGCGCGGCCTTGACGGCGGCGACGACGCGGGCACGGGTCGGGGAAGTCGACGGACGCGCGAGGAAAGCGAGGCCGGCGCCACCGTTGGCCTTGGCCTCGGCGGAAAGCTTGCGGAGCAGCTCGCGGACGGCGGCGACGGAAAGGACGGCACCCGCGGCGTCCTGGGAAGCCTGCGCGCGCTCGGGATCGTAGAGGTCGAGCACGCTCGCTTGGGCGAGCTTGGACGATGCGGTGCCGTTGGCGGCGTGGCTCGGGTTGCCTTCGACCTTCGTCGGGCGGTGCTGGTGCGTCTCGACGATCAGCGCCTGGTTGGCGAGTTCACCGGGGAAGGAAGAAGCGTAGTACGTCGCGACACCGGCGATGGTGTTCTCGGGCTGCTTGCTGTAAGGCAACGTGTGGTTGCGCGGTTCGCGGCAACCGGCGAGGCCCAAGCCGGCGAGGCCGAAGGACG
>CALQIY020000168.1 GCA_943330755.2 Opitutus sp. GAS368 | reverse complement strand
GAATCGATCTTCGCCAACGTGCCGGTCCGCGGTCCCGAGACCGCGGTCATCGTCGATCCGCCCCGCCGCGGTTGCGACGAGCCGTTCCTCGAACAGCTGCACGCCTTCAACCCGCGCCGCATCGTCTACATCAGCTGCGCGCCGGACACCCAGGCCCGCGACCTCAAGTACCTCTGCAGCCGCGGCTGGAAGGTCATCTCGGCCAAACCCTTCGACCTCTTCCCGCAGACCCGCCACGTGGAGTGCATCGCGGCGCTGGAGAAGGCCTGAGGCTCCGCCGAGCTGGGCACAAAAAAGGGGCGCCGCGCGGCGCCCCTTCTGCTTTCCCGGTCGGGCCGCTTAGGCCTGCGGCTTGGCGGCGTTTTCTTCCTCTTCGTCCGAGCGCTCGACCTTGGAGATGCCCAGCAGCGACTCGCCTTCCTTGAGGCGCATGACGCGGACGCCCTTGGTGTTGCGGCCCGCCGTGCAGCGGATGTCGGACACCTTGGTGCGGATCGACTGGCCACCCTTCGTGAGGAGCATGACTTCGTCGGCTTCCTGGACGCTGAGCGCGCCGGCCACACCGACGTCGGTGCTGATGGCGATGACGCCCTTGCCGCCGCGGGACTGCTTGCGGTAGATGGGCTCCTTGGTTTCGGGATCGTCGAAGGGCGTGCGCTTGCCGATGCCGTCGATGCCGACGACGAGGAGCGTGCAGGTTTCGTCGACGACCTCCATCGCCTTCACCTGGTCGCCGCTGTCCAACCGCATGCCGGAGACGCCGGTGGTGTCGCGGCCCATCGAACGGACGTCCGACTCATGGAAGCGGATGGACATGCCCGACTGGGAGATCATCACGACCTCGTTGTCGCCGTTGGTCAGCTTGGTGGAGATGAGGCGATCGCCGTGCTCGATGTTGATGCCGATGATGCCGCCCTTGCGGTAGTTGGCGTACTTAGAGATCTCGGTCTTCTTGATCGTGCCGTTGGCCGTGCACATCATCAGGAACTTGCCTTCCTCGAAGTTGGAGACGCAGACCATGGCGGCCAGCTTCTCGTCGTCCTTCAGTTCCAGCAAACGGGCGATGGACTTGCCGCGCGAAGCGCGGTTGGCCTCTTCGATCTCGTAGACCTTCTCCACGTACACGCGACCGTTGTTCATGAAGAACAGGATATGGTCATGCGTATTGGCGGTGAAGAGGTGCTCGATGAAGTCGCTGTCCTCGTCCGAAGCGGCCTTGGAGAGCTCGGCGCCCTTGGTGCCCTTGCCGCCGCGCTTCTGCAGGCGGTATTGGGCGACCGGCGTGCGCTTGATGAAGCCGGCATGCGAGACGGTGACCACGCAGCCCTCGTTGGCCACGATGTCCTCCATGGACAGGTCGCCTTCCTGGGCCGTCACCTTCGTCTTGCGCGGACCGATGTGCTTCTTGGCGGCTTCGCGCAGCTCCTTCTTGATGAGGGACAGCAGCTTGGACTCGCTCGACAGGATGCTGCGGAGCTCTTCGACGAGCGCCATCAGTTCGCGGTATTCGGCCTCGATCTTGTCGCGCTCCAAACCGGTGAGCTGGTAGAGACGGAGGTCGAGGATGGCCACGGCTTGGCGTTCGCTGAGGCCGTACTTGGCCATGAGCTTGACGCGGGCCTCGTCGCGGTTGGAGGCCGCACGGATGATCTTCACGAAGTCGTCCAGGTTGCGGAGGGCGATCTTGAAGCCTTCGAGGATGTGGGCGCGGTCTTCGGCCTTGCGGAGACGGAAGCGCGTGCGGCGGGTGACCACGTCGCGGCGGTGCTCGACGAAGCACTCGAGGAGTTCGCGGATGTTCATCTGCTTCGGCCGACGCTTGTCGAGGGCCAGCAGGATGACGCCGAACGAGTTCTCGAAGTTGGTGTGCTTGTAGAGCTTGTTGATGACGACCTTCGGGTTCTCGTTGCGCTTGAGCTCGATGACCACGCGGGTGTTCTCGTCGGACTCGTCGCGGAGGTCGGAAACCTCATCGAGGATCTTCTCGGAGCAGAGTTCGGCGATGTGCTTGACGAGGGACGAGCGGTTGACGTTGTACGGCAGCTCCGTGAGGACGATCTGCTCCTTGCCGTTCTTCATCTCCTCGGTGTGGGCGACGCCGCGGACGCGGATGATGCCACGGCCCGTCCGGAGGTACTGCTTGATGCCCTCCTTGCCGTTGATCACGCCGCCGGTCGGGAAGTCCGGACCGATGATGATCTTCTCGAGGTCCTCGACGGTGGCGCTGGGCTTGTCGATGATGAGGCAGGTGGCCTCGACGAGTTCGCTCAGGTTATGCGGCGGGATGTTGGTCGTCATGCCGACCGCGATGCCGGTCGAGCCGTTCATCAGCAGGTGGGGTAAGGCGCAGGGCAGGACGGTCGGCTCGGTGGTCGACTCCTTGTAGTTCGGGATGAAGTCGACCGTATCCTCGTCGATGTCGGCGAGGAGTTCGGCCGAGACTTCGGAGAGACGGCACTCCGTGTAACGGTAGGCCGCGGGCGGATCGCCGTCGACGGAACCGAAGTTGCCCTGCGGCTCGATCAGCTGGTAACGCATGACCCAGTTCTGGGCCAGGCGGACGAGCGTGTCGTAGACCGAGCTGTCGCCGTGCGGGTGGTAGTTCTTCAGCACTTCGCCGACGACGCCGGCGCACTTGTCGAACGGGCGGTTGTGGACGAGGCCTTCCCGCAGCATCGCGTACAGGATGCGGCGTTGGACGGGCTTCAGGCCGTCGCGCGCGTCCGGGAGGGCGCGGGAGACGATGACCGACATCGAGTAATCGATGTAGGCCGTCTGCATGATGTCCGTGATGTTGGCGGACGTGAGCTTTTCTTTGTCAGAATACATTGTCGAAGAGGTCTAGGGTGAGGACTGGGTGGGGGCTTAGACGTCGAGGTTCGAGGTGTTGAGCGCGTTGTCCTCGATGAAGGCCCGGCGGGAAGGCACATCCTCGCCCATGAGCATGGCGAAGACGCGATTGGCTTCGGCGGCATCCGCGATATCGACCTTGAGGAAGCGGCGCTTGGCCGGATCCATCGTGGTCTCGAAGAGTTGCTTGGGGTTCATTTCGCCCAGACCCTTGTATCGCTGGATGGTCAGGCCCTTGCGGCCGAACTGGCGAATCTGGCCGATGAGTTCGAGGATGGAGCCGAGCGGGATGGGCTCGGCCTTCTTCACGATCTTCTTGGCGGGCTTCTCCTCGCCCTTGGGCTCCTCTTCGCCTTCGGTCGCCGGCGCTTCTTCGGCCGTCGAGCCGTCGATGAGGTTGTAACGCGGCTCCTCGCCGGGGGCGAATTGCTTCACGTCCATCCCCTGGGCTTCGAGTTCCTTGAGCACCTTGGTGATGGAATCATTCTCGAAGATCTCGATCACGTTGACGCGCTCCTGGACGACGGTGCCGTCCTTGAGCTTCTTTTCGCGGTCGATCTTGTCGGCGAGGAAATCCTCGACGCCGGCCTTCCGCAGGTAGGCCTGCTTGGCGTCCGTATCGGCGAGGAACTCGTAGGTCTCCTCGTTGCCGGTGCGGGTGCGGACGATGAAGCGCGGGAGCGCGTGCGACTTGTGGTCCTGCTGGTCGAGGTAGGCGCCGAGCTGGCAGCCGGTCCGACCGATGGCGGAGCCGAGGGACTCCAACCGCGCGAGGGACTCGACGATCTTGTCGAGCTTCTGGCCGGGGAAGACGTGCTTGTCGCGCAGACGGAGCAGGTTCACGTCCTCGGAGCCGAGCTCCAGGAGGATGCGGTTGAGTTCCGGGTCGTTGTCGACGTACTGCTCGCGCTTCTTGCGCTTGATGCGGTAGAGGGGCGGCTGGGCGATGTAAACGTAGCCCGCCTCGATCAAGCCGGGCATCTGGCGGTAAAGGAACGTGAGCAGCAGCGTGCGGATGTGCGAGCCGTCGACGTCGGCGTCCGTCATGATGACGAGCTTGTGGTAGCGGCACTTCGTGACGTCGAAGGCGCCGTCGCCCTCGTGCTTGCCGATGCCGGTCCCGCAGGCCGTGATGATGGTGCGGATTTCCTCATTGGAGAGGATCTTGTCGATGCGGGCCTT
>CALQIY020000167.1 GCA_943330755.2 Opitutus sp. GAS368 | reverse complement strand
TTCCGCCTACAGGCCTTCGCCCAAGCCGTCCCCGGCCCGGCCGGTGTTCTGCCTGACCTACTCGTGCTCGCGAAGCTCGCCGGCGCCGATGCGACCAGCATCTGGTCCGACCTTTCCGCCAACGTCCCGGCACTATCCGGCCTCAACGGCGCGCTCATCCCTGCGGGCGGCGTGCAACTCGACGGCGCTGCTTGGTCCGCTCTTTCCTTCCCGGAAGGTAAACTGCTGAAGTTCGCCCCGGTCGCCCAAGCCTAAGCCGACCATGGAACAGCTGCTCAACGACTTCCTCCTCTCGAAGGCTTGGTACTTCATCGCGGCCCGCGGGCTCACCGCGATCGTCATCCTGATGTCGATCGCCGCCTACGCGGTGCTCCTCGAGCGCAAAGCATCCGCCTGGATTCAAGGCCGCGTCGGTCCGAACCGTACGAACCACCCGCTCATCGCGTGGATTCCGTTCGTTGGCACGTTCCTGCAAAAGGGCGGCTTCATCCAGCCGGCGGCGGACGGACTCAAGTTCCTCTTTAAGGAAGACCCACTACCAGGCCACGTCCGCAAGACGACCTACATCCTAGCGCCGATCGTGGCGCTCGCGCCGGCGCTCCTCGCGATTGTCATGCTCCCGTTTGGTCGCCTACCGACCGGCGAAGTCATCACGCTCTGTCCCGGCGCCGACATCGGCGTCCTCTTCATGTTCGCGATCAGCTCGCTCGGCGTCTACGGCATCGCGCTCGCCGGGTGGTCCGCCAACTCGAAGTATCCCTTCCTCGGCGCCGTCCGCGGTTCGGCCCAGCTCATCTCCTACGAACTCGCGATGGGGCTGTCAGTGCTGACGGTCTTCCTCGCCACCGCCACGCCCGACCAAGACAATGCGCTGAGCCTCGTCTCGATGGTGGATGCCCAGAAGGGCGTCTGGAACGTCTTCTACCACCCGGTCGCCGCGCTGGTCTTCCTCATCTGCATCTTCGCGGAAGCTAATCGCCACCCCTTCGACATGCCGGAATCCGAGACCGACCTCGTCGGCGGTTTCCACACCGAATACGGCTCGTTCAAGTTCGGCCTGTTCTTCGTCGCCGAGTACAGCCACATGATCATCGGCTCGTCGCTGTTCATCGTGATGTTCTTGGGCGGCTGGCATTTCGCACCAGGCGTTCCGACCGTGGGCGACGGCCTCATCGCATCCCTCTTCGGCGTGGCTTGGTTCTTCTTCAAACTCTGCGCTTTCCTCTTCTTCTTCGTCTGGGTTCGCTGGACGATTCCCCGCTTCCGCTATGACCAAGTCATGCGGATCGGCTGGCGCGTGCTCCTGCCCGTCGCCGTCCTCAACCTCCTCGCCTACTTCCTCTGGTACGCCGTCAAAGGCTAAACACACCCATGGCCATCAAAGTCGTCGAACGCCGTCCCCTTTCCCTCGCGGAACGCACCTACCTCCCGCAGATCCTCGCTGGCCTCAAGGTCACCTGGGATAACATGCTGCGCCCACCGGTGACGCTCCAATACCCGGAGGAACGCCCCACCATCCCCAATGGTTACCGCGGCGTCCCGACGCTCGTGCGCGACCCGAACGGCCGCGAGAAGTGCGTCTCCTGCCAGCTGTGTGAATTCGTCTGCCCGCCGAAGGCCATCCGCATCACCCCGGGTGAAATCGCCCCGACGGCCAGTAACGCCCACGTCGAGAAGGCCCCGCAGGAGTTCGAAATCAACATGCTGCGCTGCATCTACTGCGGCCTCTGCCAGGAAGTTTGCCCGGAAGAAGCCATCTGGCTCCAGAGCCAGTATTCGATGACCGGCACGAATCGCGAGATGATGGTCAACAACAAGGCCAAGCTCTACGAACTCGGCGGCACCTTGCCGGACAGCCACTACAAGTGGGACCGCAAGAAGGCCGAAGCCGAGCGCCAGTCCCACTCGGGCCACTGAGGCAGCGCGACGGTCCGGACGGCCTTAGGCCTTCCTGCGTGAACGCCGGGTAACGGATTCGTTGCCCGCTTCTCACCTGTTCGCCCCTTGCCCGGCCAACGTGCAGTTTGCCTTTCAGAACCATCTCCCTTTTATCCCCAGCATGTCCTCCCTCTTCTCCCCACTCAAGGTCGGCGCCCTCACGCTGCCGAACCGCGTGCTCATGGCGCCGCTCACCCGTTGCCGCGCCGAAGGCGCCAACGTTCCGACCGCCCTGATGGCTGAATACTACGCCCAGCGGGCGTCCGCCGGCTTGATCATCGCCGAAGCCACCACCGTGAGCCCCCGCGGCCACGGCTACCCGAACACCCCGGGCATCTACACCGACGAACAAGTCGCGGGCTGGAAACTGGTCACCGATGCCGTGCACGCCAAGGGCGGCCGTATCTTCCTGCAGCTCTGGCACGTCGGTCGCATCTCGCACCCCGACTACCAGCCGAACGGCGAACTCCCGGTGGCCCCTTCCGCCATCGCCCCGAAGGGCCAGCTTTGGACCGGCAAGGAAATGGCCGACTACTTCGTACCGCGCGCCCTCCGCACCGATGAAATGCCCGGCATCGTCGCCGAATACGTCCGCGGGGCCCGCCTGGCCAAGCAGGCCGGCTTCGACGGCGTCGAGATCCACAACGCCAACGGCTACCTCCTCGACCAATTCCTCCGCGATGGCACCAACAAGCGCGAAGACGGTTACGGCGGCTCGGTCGAGAACCGCGCCCGGCTCACCTTGGAAGTCACCTCCGCCGTCGTCTCGGTCTGGGGCGCCGACCGCGTCGGCATCCGCCTCTCTCCCGGGGGCGTGTTCAACGACATGCATGATTCCGACCCGCAACGCACCTTCAGCTACGTCCTCGGCGAACTCTCCAAGCTCGAGCTGGCCTACGCGCACGTCACCCGCGTGACCGCCCAGGACATCGCGCACGGCGCCAAGGACGGCGTCGGCCCCCAGCAGCTGCGCCACTGCTTCAAGGGCGTGCTGGTCACCGCCGGCGGCTTTGACCGCCCGCAGGGCGACGCGGCCATCCAAGCGGGCTGGGCCGATGCGATCGCCTTCGGCGTCCCCTTCCTGGCGAACCCCGACCTCCCGCGCCGCCTCGAACAGGGCCTCGCCTTGAACACCCCAGACGAGAGCACCTTCTACGCCTCCGGCGCCAAAGGTTACAGCGACTACCCGTTCGCCCAGTAAGGGCGATAAGCCGGGGGCTTTCATGAACGGATTTGAGGCCACCGCACCGGCGGTCGCCTTCGCCTCCGGCTACTTCCCTCTTCCCTCCCCGCAAGGTCACGGCTAGAAGTGCTCTCAGCACCTCCGGGTGCCTTCCGAGTCCACATGTCCGTCCCTCCCCCCATTCCGTCCCCGACCGACCGTCCGCTCGCTCCGACCTACATCATCGGACACAAGAACCCGGATGCGGATGCGATCTGCTCGGCGATGGCTTATGCGGCGTTCAAGGAAGCATCGGGGCAACCCGGTTACGTCGCGGCACGTTGCGGCAATTCCAACGCGCGCATCGACGCGATCCTGAACCGTTTCGGCGCGACGCTGCCCGAATTCGTCGGCGACGTCACCCCGCGCGTCGAAGACATCATGCAGCGTAACCCGTACGTGGTGTCCGTCGACGACACCTGCGCGCGCGCCCTCGAGCTGCTCGACCTGCACGACGTCCGCGCCTTGCCGGTCCTCGACCGCGAAGGCCGCCTCGACGGCTACGTCTCCATCTTCGGGCTCGGCGACTACTTCATCCCCAAGCCCAAGCGCGCGACGTCGATGCGCAAGGTGCAGAGCTCGATCGACGCCATCATCCGCTCCATCGGCGGCACCGAGGTCATCGCCTTCGCCCAGACCGCCGTCGACGAATTCTACGTCCGCGTCGCCGCCATGGAACTCGAGTCCTTCGGCAAGTCCGCGACCGCGGAAGGCATCCCGAACAACAAGAGCATCATCGTCGTGGGCGACCGCGACGACGTGCATCGCCGGGCTATCAGCATGGGCGTGCGTCTCATCATCGTCACTGGCGGCCACCGCATGAAGCCCGAGACGCTCGCCCTCGCCCAAGACGCCAAGGTCTCCGTCGCCTATGCCGACACCGACAGTGCCACGACGGCTTGGGC
>CALQIY020000166.1 GCA_943330755.2 Opitutus sp. GAS368 | reverse complement strand
ATACCAACATGCCTCGTGCAACCAACGGTCCAGCCACTAAGGCGCGCAAACGTCGCGCCATTCGTGCCGCTAAGGGCTACTTCGGAAACAAATCCCGCCTGTACGTCTACGCTCTCGAAGCCGTCCAGCGCGCGCAGAAGTTCGCATACCGCGATCGTCGCAAGAACAAGTCCACTTTCCGCCAGCTGTGGATCGTGCGTCTGAACGCTGCCTGCCGTCCCCTCGGCATCAGCTACAGCCGCCTGGTCAACGGTCTCAAGAAGGCGAACATCACGATCGACCGCAAGAACCTCAGCGAGCTCGCGATCCACGACGCTCCGGCGTTCGAGTCCATCGTGACGAAGGCCAAGGCCGCGCTGAAGTAAGCGCGCTGCCCAGCGTCTCCCGAAGGCCCCGGTCACCCGGGGCCTTTTTGTTTTCGGAGGGGTGCTTTCGCTTGCCGATTGGCCCCGCCCCCGCACAAATCAACGGCATGCAGCAGCAGCTCGCCCAGCTCGTCGCCACCGCCCAGCAGGAGGCCCTCGCCGTCACGTCCCGTGCCGAGCTGGAGGCCTTCAAGGCGCGCGTGGTCGGCCCCAACGGCTCCCTCACCGCGGTGATGAAGGGGATGGCCACGTTGTCCAAGGAAGAACGCCCGGTCGTGGGCAAGCTCATCAACGAGGCGAAGAAGTCCGTCGAGGAGTTGCTCGCCGCCCTGCTCCTCAAGGTCGAGGACGCCGAAATCGCCGCCGCCCTCGGCACGCCCTGGGATGCGACGCTCACCGGCCCCGATGCCCCCGCCGGCTCGCTCCACCCGCTCACGCGCACCCGCGAGCGCATCTTGGCTTCGTTCCGTAAGTTGGGCTTCACGGTCGCCGAGGGTCCCGAGATCGAAACGGAGTGGCACTGCTTCGACGCGCTCAACACGCCGGCCGATCACCCGGCCCGCGACATGCAGGATACGCTCTACCTGCCGAAGGCCTTCCGCTCCGCCGATGCCCCGCGCAAAGGCGAGGAGGCGCTCGTCCTCCGCACGCACACGTCCAGCGTGCAGGTGCGCACGATGCTTTCCCGCAAGCCGCCGTTCCGCATCGTGGCTCCGGGTCGTTGCTTCCGCCGCGATGCGGTCGATGCGACGCACTCCGCCAACTTCCACCAGGTCGAGGGTCTTTGGATCGACCGCAACGTCACGCTCGCCGATCTGCGCGGGGTGCTCGATTTCTTCGTGAAGGAGACGTTCGGGCCCGACGCCGAAATCCGCCTGCGTCCGTCGTTCTTCCCGTTCACCGAGCCGTCCTTCGAGATGGACCTGCGCTCGCCCAACCTCGGCCGTCTGTCCAACCGCTGGCTCGAGATCATGGGCTGCGGTCTGGTCGACCCGAAGGTGCTCGAGCTCTGCGGGCTCGACCCCGAGGAATTCTCCGGCCTGGCCTTCGGGCTCGGGCTCGAACGCATCGCGATGCTGGTCCACGGCATCGATGACATCCGCCATTTCTACAACAACGACCTGCGCTTCCTGCGCCAGTTCGCCTAAGCCATGAAAGTTTCCTTCCAAGCGCTCTCCCGCCACGTCGACCTCACCGGGGTCACGACCGATCGTCTCGCCGAAGTGCTCCCGATGCTGGGGCTCGAGGTGGAGTCCGTCCATACGTTCGGCCTCGCCCCGCTGCCCCTGGTGGTGGTCGGCGAAATCGTGTCGTTCGAGAAGCACCCGTCCGCCGATCGGCTCAGCGTCTGCCGCGTCGACGTGGGCGATGGCCAGCCGCGCCAGATCGTCTGCGGCGCCAAGAACTTCAAGGCCGGCGACCGCGTGCCGGTCGCGCTGCCGGGCACGGTGATGCCGGGTGGTTTCGAGATCAAGGTCTCGAAGCTGCGCGACGTCGACTCGGCCGGCATGATGTGCTCGTCCGAAGAGCTGGGCCTCGGCAAGGGCGAGGATGGCCTGCTCATCCTGACGCCGCAAAAGCCGGCGCTCGGGACGCCGCTGAACCAATTGTTCGGCGCGCCCGATACGGTGCTCGAGATTTCCGTGACGCCGAACCGCGGCGATTGCCTCGGTCTGCGCGGCGTCGCCCGCGATGTGGCCGCCGCCCTCGACCTGCCGTTGAAGCCGCTGACGGTGAAGGCGGCCGCCGGGCTCGCCGCCGCGCCCACCGCCCACGATGCGTTCGGTTTCGTGCGCTCGTCCTCCGAGTTCTGTCCTTACTACACGCTGCGCACGCTGAAGAACGTGAAGGTGGGCCCGAGCCCCGATTGGCTCCGTCGTGACCTCGAAGCCGCGGGTCTGCGTCCGATCAACAACGTGGTCGACATCACCAACTGGGTGCTGCTCGAACTGGGCCAGCCGCTCCACGCGTTCGATGCGGCCAAGGTCGCCGGTGGCATCGAAGCCCGCCCCGCCCGCGAGGGCGAGGAGCTCGTGCTGCTCGACGGCAAGAAGGTGAAATTGGAGCCGGGGATCTGCGTCATCGCCGATGCCCAGCGTCCGCTCGTCGTCGCCGGCGTCATGGGCGGCGCCGAAAGCGGCGTGACCAACGCGACGACCACGGTCCTGCTCGAAGCGGCTTGGTTCAAGCCCGGCGAAATCCGCCGCGTGGCCCGCCGTCTCGGCGTGTCGACCGATTCTTCCCACCGCTTCGCGCGTGATGTCGATCCCGCCGGCGTCGAACTGGCTTCGCGTCTCGCGACGGACTTGCTCATCGAACTGACCGGTGCCGAAGTGGTCGGCCCCGCCGTCGTCGTGGGCCAACCGCCGCGCGCCGACGCGAACATCGCCCTGCCCACGGGCTACGTGGCCGCGAAGTTGGGCACGGCCATCGCCGATGCCGATGTGACCAAGGCCTTCCAGCGCCTGGGCTTCACGGTCTCACCGACCGCCACGGGTTTCTCCGTGCTGGTGCCGTCGTTCCGTTCCGACGTGACGCGCCCCATCGACCTGGTCGAGGAATTCATCCGCATCCATGGGACCGATAAGGTGCCCGCGGGCCGCCCGATCGCCCCGCTGCCGGGCGACGAGGATACGCGTTCGTCTGGTTTCACCCGTGAGGTGGCGGGTCGTCTCGCCGGCGCCGGTTTCACCGAGTGCTGTCACTACACCTTGCGCGATGCCGCCGAGGTCGCCCGCACGCTCGGCGCCGCCGCCGCCCCGCAGCTGGCCCTCGAGAACCCGCTCACGGCCGACCAAACGCACGTCCGCGCATCGCTCGTCCCCGGCCTCGCCGCCGCCCTCGCGCTCAACGTGTCGGTGCACGCCGATCCGCGTGGTCTCTTCGAGGTCGGCGTGGTCTTCCGCCCGCAGGCCGATGGCACGGTGCGCGAATTCCTGGCGGTGGCCTTCGCCGCCCCGGCCGAATCGCTCGTGCGTTCCTGGAAGTCGCGCGAGGCCTTCGACGTCCTCCGCGCCAAGCGCCTGCTGTCCGATGTCGCCACGCTCGCCGGGGTGACGGCCGCCCGCTTGTCGTTCGGCGTCGCCACGGGTGGTCTCTGGCAGACCGGCCATGCTTCTTCCTTGGTCGACCGCGGCCGCTCGGCCGATGGCGCTTGCGGCGTCCTCGACCTCCGCTGGACGCGTTCGCTCGGACTCAAGGGCTCCATCGTGGCCGGCGAGTTCCTGCTTCCGCGCGCCGCCTTCGCCGAAGCGCTCCGCATCCCGCGCTTCGAGGCGTTCTCCTCCTTCCCGCCCGCCACGCGCGATGTCGCCGTGATCGTGCCCACCGCGACCGCCGCCGGCGAAGTGCTCAACCGCGTCCAACAGGCCGCCGCCAAGGCCGCCGGCAAGGAGTTCGCCCTGGAGTCGGTGAACTGCTTCGATGTCTTCAGCGGCCCGGGTCTGCCCGAAGGCACGCGCAGCGTGGCCTTCGAGATCCGCTGGCGCCACGCCGCCCGCACGCTCACCGACGAAGAGGCGAACCGCGCCATGGCCGCCGTCATCGCCGCGCTCGAGAAGGGCGCCGGCTGGACCATCCGCAGCTGATCGCCATGGCCGAAGGTTTTGACATCGACCACCTCGCGAAGCTCGCCCGTCTCAGCCTCACGGCCGAGGAGAAGGCGCTCTATTCGTCGCAGTTGAATTCGATCTTGGGTCACTTCCAGGCGCTGGCCCAGGCCGACCTGCCCGCGACCATCGACGATGCCCGCGTGGTCCGTGAATCCGCCCTACGCTCCGATGTGCCCGGTCCGTCCCTCGGCGCCGCCGCGGT
>CALQIY020000165.1 GCA_943330755.2 Opitutus sp. GAS368 | reverse complement strand
TCGTGGTCTCCGCTTCGCCCCGCGCACCCACGCCAAGCGAATCCCAATTCGGGGCTCGAGGCCTTGCGGCTGCCCTCTGGTCAAGCGATGCTCGTCCTCAATCCCGGCCGGAATCGTCTGCACCTCGACGCCGTCCTGCTCGCGGCGGACGAACCGGCTTGGACAACCTTGGTCCGCGTCGATGCGGTCGCCAAAGGGGAAGTCTCCTACCCGTCGGCCGTGCTCGACTCCGAAGACGGCGTCGCGGTGCTGCGCGTCAGCTATACGCGCAATCGCCGCGAAATCGTCCTCCGGACGTTCACCCTCGACGGTCAGGCTCGCTAGCGACGGATTGCCTCGGAGCGAGGCCGCGGCTTTGCTGGCGGCATGGATACCGTCGCCCCACGCACCTTGCTGCAGACCGTCGCGTTGCTCACGCTCTCGAACCTATTCATGACCTTCGCGTGGTACGGCCACCTACGCACCATGAAGGCCAGCGCTTGGTGGGTCGCCGCCTTGGTGAGCTGGGGCATCGCGCTCTTGGAATACCTCATCATGGTGCCCGCCAACCGCCTCGGGCATGCCGGTGGTCTCTCGGTCGCCCAATTGAAGATTATCCAGGAATGCATTACGCTTCTGGTCTTTGTGCCTTTCCTGATCCTTTTCCTGGGTGAAAAGTGGAAATGGGACTATTTATGGGCGTTTTTCTGCATCCTCGGGGCGGTCTTCTTCGTCTTCCGCCCCGACAAGGGTTGAAACCTCACCCCTGGCTTGGTGTTATATCAACATGAACCTCCTCGTCCTCGCCCTGCTCGCCGCCGCGACCAACACGCAGCCCGCCAACAACAGCGGCAACACCCCGACGACGAAGAACACGGCTTCGAAGCCGAGCGCGAAATCCAAGCCGTCCAAGGCATCCACCCAAACCGATGCGGCGGGCAACGCCGTCCCGGCCGCCGAGGGCGCCGTCGCGAAGGATGCCGCCAGCAACAAGTCCAAGCCAAAGAAAGGCGAAGAGGCTCCGGCCGCGCCTGATGCCGGCAGCCCGGCAGCAATCGTCGGAAACTCGGTCGATGCCGCCACGCAGATCGCCAACGAAGCCGCCAAGGCGGCCATGGAGGAGATCAAGCGCCTCCAAGGCATCGGTGGCGATGCGCCCGCCCCCTCTCCCGCCACCGGTAAGCTCGTCGAAGCCGGCGTCGCCGGCACCGCCGCCGCCGCCAAGGAAGTCAGCAAAGCCAAGAAGAAGCCGGCCTCCGAAGACGCCGCCCCTGAAACCGAAACGGTCGGCGAGAAAAAGAAGAAGCCCGCCGCTCCGGAAGGCAGCCCCAAGGACGGCAAGGTCTTCGGCGTGAAGGTCGAAGGCGCACCGCAAAAGCAGTAAGCCCGCCGCGCGCCCGCTCCCCAACCCCGGCCCGCCGGGGTTTTTGTTTTTAAGGGGTGCTTTCCTGCAACCAACGGGCTCGCGCGGTGTTTTATAGGAACACTCCAATGCGTTCCTCCCTGCTTGCCCTCCTCCTCGTCACCGGCCTGGCCTTCGCGGCCGACGCCCCCGTCACCGCGCCCGCACCGGCCGTTGATCCCGCGGCCCCCGCTCCTTCGGTCGACCCGACCAAGGTCACCCCTCCCGTGACCCCTCCGGCCACCACCCCGGCTGAACCTGAAAAGAAGAAGAAGGGCGAGAAGAAGGAAAAGGGTGAGAAGAAAAAGAAGAAGGGTGCAGAGTCCACCCCGGCGGCTCCGGCGACCGACCCGGCCGCGCCGGCGGCCCCCGCCACGAAGTAATTCGTCGCGCGACGCGCCACCCACAACCCGGTCTCCGCACGGAGCCCGGGTTTTTTGTGCCTATTCAAAATAACACCGGCGGATTTCGGCGATGTCCGGGCGGGCCGCCAACCGCTCCAAGACGCTCCGCCAAGCCGGCTGGTGCGTATTGCCGAGGCACAAGGCCTGCCCCTCCCGACGACCGATGCGGCCACGCGCGACCAAGGAAATCTTCACGCTGGGGTCGAGCCGCTTGATCTCTTCCAAGACGCGCGGGTCCGCGGGCACGCAGAACTCGTAATCGATCGAGACTAACCCGGACGCCGGTCCGCTCAGGCCATCCGCCCGAATACCGTCCAAGGGGAAACGTATCTTGGCGGAGGACGGCGCGGGCACGCTCGCACAAGCGACCAACCCGGCCGTGAGCAGGCAGAGCAGGACGCGAGTGGAACTCATCGGTGGACGATCAGTCGACCAGGATTTCCCGCGGGCTCGAGCCATTCTCGGGTCCGACGTAGCCCTTGTCGTGCAGGATGTCCATGATGCGGGCCGCGCGGTTGTAGCCGAGCTTGAGGCGACGCTGCAGCATCGAGACCGAGGCCCGCCGAGACTCCTTGATGATGGCCCAGCTCTGCGCGACCAGCGGGTCTTCGCCATCCTCGCCGCCTTCGCCGCCGCCTTCGCCGCCCTCGGCGGCTTCCTGGATGGCTTCGACGACGTCTTGGGCGAACTCCGGCTTGCCGTTCTTCTCGCAAAGGTACTCCACGATGGCGGCGACTTCCTGCTCGCCGACGAAGGCGCCCTGCACGCGGTTGAGCGTGGCGCTGCCGGGCGGAACGAAGAGCATGTCGCCACGCCCCACCAGGGTCTCGGCGCCGCCGCGATCCAAGATGGTGCGCGAGTCGATCTGCGAGGAGACCTTGAAGCCGATGCGGGTCGGGAGGTTGGCCTTGATCAGGCCGGTGATGACGTCGGTCGACGGCCGTTGCGTCGCCAGGACGAGGTGAATGCCGGCGGCGCGGGCGAGCTGGGCGATGCGCGCCACCGAAGTCTCGATGTCCTGCGCCGCGACCATCATCAAGTCGGCCATTTCATCGATGATGCAGACGATGTACGGGAGCTTCTCGGTCGGGATGCGGACGCCGTCGTCGATGACGGACTCGGCGGCCTCGCGCGCGGCGGCCTGCTCTTCCGGACTGAGGACGAGTTCCTCCTGCTTCGGCAAACCGGCTTCCTTGGCGAGCTTGGCGTTGAAGCCGGTGATGTTCTTCACGCCGCACTTGGCGAAGACCTTGTAGCGGCGCTGCATCTCGGCGATGAGCCACTTGAGGGCCGAAGGCACGCGCTTGGGGTCGGTCTCGACCGGGATGAGGAGGTGCGGGAGCTGATTGAAGATCTGCAGCTCGACGACCTTGGGGTCGACCATGATGAAGCGCAGGTCCTGCGGGGTGCAGCGATAGAGGAGCGAGACGATGATGGCGTTGATGCAGACGGACTTGCCTTGGCCCGTGGCGCCGGCGATCAGCGCGTGCGGCATCTTGGCGAGGTCCTGGATGACGGGCTTGTTCGTCACGCTGTCCACGCCGAGCACGACGGGGAGCTCCATGGCGGTCTCCGCCCAGGCCTTGGACTCGATGATCTCGCGGAGGAGGACGTCCTTGCGGTTGCGGTTCGGGATCTCGATGCCGACGGTGCCCTTGCCCGGCACGGGGGCGAGGATGCGCACGGCCTCGGCCTCGAGGTTCATCGCGATGTTGTTCGAGAGGTTCGCGATCTTCTCCACGCGCACGCCCGGGGCCGGCTTGATCTCGTAACGCGTGATCGATGGGCCTTGCTGGATGCCGACGTCGACGCCGTTGGTGGGGTCGACCGGCACGCACTCGACCTTGAACTGCTTGAGCGTCTCGATGAGGTCCTGGGCGCGCTTGCGGAAATCTTCCGCGGGACCGCTCGCGCCCGCCTTGGGCTCGTTCAGGAGATTGATGGAAGGGAAAAGGTATTCGCCGCGCTTCTTGAGCTGCTGGGAGGCTTTGGCGCGCTCGATCTCCTCGGGCTTCACGATGAGGACCTTGCCCGAGCCCGCGGGCTCGATGGGCTTGACGGGGACGCGGGGCTTCGGCGGCGTGGCCTGCGGGGCCTCCGCTGCTTCATCCTCGGCAGCCGCATCGTCCGCAAGTTCGGCGGCTTCGTCTTCGGCCTTCTCGACCTTGAGGGGAGTGATGGTGACGCTCTCCGCCTTGACGGTGGCCGGGCCCTTGGCGGCGGCTTCTTCGCGCGGCGCGGGTTCGATGTCGGCGTCATCGTCGATGGGCAGGTCTTCGATCTTCACCATGGGCTTGGCCGCGGCGGACGGCATCGCGGTCACTTCCGCGCCCGCGATCTCTTGCTGCTTGCGGCGCAGCTCCGCCGCCTGCTGCAGCTTGCGCTGGCGCTCCACGGCCTCGCGGGCGGCGGCGGCCTTGCGCTC
>CALQIY020000164.1 GCA_943330755.2 Opitutus sp. GAS368 | reverse complement strand
TCCCTCTGCTGCCCCCTTTGAGCCCAGTATCTGACTTTTGCACTTTTGCACAGGAGCTCCGCTCCGATTTGCACCTTTGCACGGTATCTTTGCCACTCTCGTGCCCACAAGCCCTTCGGCCCTGGTGTCCTCGTAGGCGCTAGCGTGCCTCTCTCGCCACTGACGTGGCTCCCTTCGCCTCATCATACTCCCCGCTCCACTTAGCTATCACGAGCGTGGCGACAGTATTCCCGATGAAATTGGTGATGGCACGGGCTTCCGACATGAACCGATCGACGCCGATGATCAGGGCGATGCCGGCGACGGGAATCGAGCCGGTCGTCGCTAAGGTCGCGGCGAGGGTGATGAAACCGCTGCCGGTTACGCCGGCCGCGCCCTTGGAGGTGAGCAACAGCACCGCCAACAGGGTGAGCTGCTGCGTGAGC
Source organism: Opitutus sp. GAS368 (assembly GCA_943330755.2). GTDB lineage: Bacteria > Verrucomicrobiota > Verrucomicrobiia > Opitutales > UBA953 > UBA953. The sequence goes on along the minus strand of CALQIY020000164.1, from coordinate 3,799 downwards.
GTCATGGGAGTATCCGTGGCCTGCGCGATGAACAGCGCGGCCATGGTCAGGTAGATGCACGTGCCGTCCAGGTTGAAGGAATAGCCGGCGGGGACGACGATGCCCACGACGGGCCGGGCGCAGCCGGCTTTTTCCATCTTCTCCATGAGGCCGGGCAGGGCGGTCTCCGAGGACGACGTACCGGCGACAATCAGGAGTTCTTCCTTCACGTAACGGAGCGTCCGCAGGAGGCTGAAACCGTTCGCCCGCATGATCGCGCCGAGCACGACGAAGATGAAGAGTCCGCAGGTGAGGTAGACGCACAGCATGAGCTGGCCGAGGTTCACCAAGGTGCCGATGCCGTATTTGCCGATGGTGAAGGCCATAGCCCCGGCGGCGGCGATGGGCGCGAGTTTGCAGACGATCGCGACCATGCCGAAGAAGACGCGGGCGATCTCGTGCAGAAGGTTGATGACGGGCCGTCCGTGGTCGCCGAGTCGCCCCAGGGCGAAACCGAACAGTAGGGCGAGTAAGAGAACCTGTAGGATATCACCTTCCGCGAACGCGCTGACGAAGGTCTTGGGGATAATGTGCAAAAGGGTGTCGACCCAGCTCAGGCCCTGCGCGGCCTGCGCATAGCCCGCCGTGGCCTTGGTGTCCAAGGTCGCCGGGTCCGCATGGACGCCCGCGCCCGGGGTGAAGACATTCGCGACGATGAGTCCGATGACCAAGGCCAGCGTGGTGACGACTTCGAAATAGACGAACGCCCGTAGGCCGACCTTGCCGGCCTTCTTGAGATCTCCCATGCCGGCCAAGCCGACCACGACGGTGGTGAAGATGATCGGCCCGATCAGCATCTTGATCAGGTTCACGAACGCATCGCCCAGCGGCTTCAGCTGCGCGCCGAAGTCTGGCCAGACATACCCGACGATCCCGCCCAGGATGATGCCGATCAGGACCTGGACATAAAGATGGCGAAGCAGGCGCATGGGGGTGTCGGCAAGATGCAGGATGAATGATGAGGGATAAAGGATGAAAGAACCTGACCCCGTCGCGAGGTAGGGACAGCACCACGTGCTGTCCTTGTTGCCTCTGTCTTGGGTAGGGATGACCGGCCCGGTCATCCGCGGGCGCGCGGGCCGCACGCCCCTACCTTTAATGCCCCCAGCCAACTATCCGGTTACCCTATGCTGCCCCCTTTGAGTTCCGCCTCTTCTGGTCAACCAAGCCTCTGAGCCTCCGGGCCTCTAGTTTGTTTTTCCGGCCAACCGGCCAACTGATCAACTAGTGATTCCTCTCGTGTATGCCCCTCGTCCCCATGTCCCCTCGCCCACGTGTCCCCTCTCGCCCGCTATTTCGCGGGCGAGGGAAAAATCCCACCCCTCGCCATCGTGACGATCTTGAAATCTCCGCCGGAAGCCGAGACGCAGCGGCGGTAGATTTCCTGCGGCTCCCGGGACGTCGAATAAAGATAAAGCCGCGGGGCCTTCCGATCCTGCGCTTGGGCGAAGCCCCGGATCCAGCGGGCCTCCCAGGCTTTCTCGGCCTCGGTCCTTAGGTCGGTTGGCGGACGGAGGTCCGCGTCGAAGACGATGTTGGGCTTGGTCTCGCCTATCGTGCGCCACTGGATGATGCCGTCCTCGAAGTCGGAGAAGACGACGATGGCGTCGTACTGCTTCTGGTTGAGCATGGCTTCGAGCCAGGCGCCGACGCCTCCGATGCGGAATAGGGCGTCCTTGCTGCCGAACATATTCCGGCCCGCCGGGCTGAGCTTGGCCGGGTCCGTCGCCGGCGAATCCCGCTTCCCGCCGCGTCGATCCATGTAGATCTGGTCGACGGTCGGGACGACCAGCTTCTGGTTCGGCCGGGCGCCGAGCACTTCGCCGTCCTGAATGAAGTTGAAGACGCCGAAGTAACGATACACGTCAGCGCTTGGGAACTGCTCCTTGATCTGCTTCTCTACCGCGGCGAAATACGGATTCATCGACGGCGAGCTGTCGAAGTAGACGGCGATGTTGGCGCCGGAGATCTTCATGCCCATCACGGCGCGTCCGGTGAAGTTCTTGCCGCCCTTACCCAGTCCCACGCCGCCGCCGATGCCGCCCCCGGAGCCGCCGCCGAAACCTTTGGACGAAGCCGCAAGCGCCCCAAGCGCGCTGCGGCTCATGTCGGGCATCTCAGGGAGTGCGATCTGGGCCGAAGCGCTCTTGGAGGTGATCTTGCTTGCGCTCTTCGTCAGGCTCTTGGGCGTATTCGGCTTCTGCTTGGCCTTCGCCTGCACGGAGCGCTCGCCGCCGGTGCCGCCACCCGCACCGGTCGCGAAAGCGTTCGGCTCCTTCTTCTGGATCACCGCGACCGAGACTACCCAGGCGGTCGCGAGGAAGAGTAGGCCGCCGTGGATCAGCAGCGAGACCATCAGGCCTTGGCCGCCGAACTTCAGCCAGCGACGCGCCCAAGCCGATATCCCACCAGGGACTTTGCTCGGCTCCGGTTCCGGCGCAGGCGCGGCGGTCGCCGGAACCTCATCCGCGGGCGGCGGAGGAGGCGGGGCGGCCGGCGTACGCGAACGCTGGCGGGGTGGCTGGGGCGGGGTGGAATCCACTGGGGAAGACGAAGGGATTATATCATCCGCGGCCTGAAGGGAAGGTTATCCAGATAGGGCTAGAGCCAGGGCTAGAGCTAGGGCCAGTTATGATTGAAGCGAGGTAGGGACAGTACCACGTGCTGACCTAGTTGCATCCGTTCTCGGGTTGCGGGTGGCAGCTCCGGGTGGCAGGTGGCGGGATTGAATCCGCTCAAAGGGAAACCAGAGACCGGAAAGTATGCTGCGGGTATGATTCATTCTCAGGTCCCAGGTCTCGGCCCTCAGGTCTCAGGTTCGGGTATTCAGCATCAGGTACAGGTTCAGGACCCGCACCCGTACCCGAACCAGAAGACCCGAACCAGATACCCGGTCACCTGAGACCCGAGACCTGAAATGTATCCCCTAGCCAACCATCCGGTCTCCCTCTGCTGCCCCCTCTGAGTTTTGTAGCTCACCTTTGCACTTTTGCACAGGAGCTCCGCTCCGATTTGCACCTTTGCACAATTTATGGTGATCCCCTCCGCAATTTCTAGCCCTAGCCCGAGCCCTGTCTCTAGCCCTGCACAGTTTTCACCCCTGTGAAAACTGTGCATGCCCCTCAATCCTCTTCTCCACCGCGGCCTGCTGCTCCGGCGTGAGTCCATCCGGGAATTTCTTCGAGGACCGGCGCCAGCGTTCCAGCCATTCCTGGCCGACGAGCGGGTAAGGGCAGGGGGTCGGGAAGCCGGGGCTGAGCGCGACGATGGTCTCTTTCTTCGAGCCGGTGCCTTCGCCGTTCGCGACGTAGAAGCCGGCGTTGAGCAACGCGACGCGCATGGTCGTCGACGAACAATAGGTGAAGAGCTGCGCGGACTTCTTGGGATCGCAGTAGGAGAACAGCTTGTCGAACGATTCGAGTTCCCAGGAGTCGGGGTTGGTCTTCTGCGAGAAGAAGTCGTAGTAGATGATATCCGGCGCGGCCGAGGCCTTGGAAGCGAGTTGCCAGAAGTCGCCGACATGCAGGTCCCAGCTGAGTCCGGGATACTGACGCGACTGCCAGGTGCCACGGGCGAGCACGGCGTCCGGTCCGGAGTGACGTAGGTACTCGAAGCGGTTCTTATGCGTCATGGCCAGCTTGAGCGAATCCATATCGTTCTCGAAGCTGATGACCTTCATGTTGCGCACGGGCCCCTTGGCGGCCTCGGCTTCGTAGCAAAGGATCGACGCCATGGCGTTGGCGGCGGCGCCGAGTCCGAG
>CALQIY020000163.1 GCA_943330755.2 Opitutus sp. GAS368 | reverse complement strand
GGTGCGTATCGCATTGAGTTCACCTTCATGACCGCCGGGCAATCCTGCGCCACTGCTGCCTCTCTCGCCATCGACGGCCAGACGCCAGTCCAACGCATCAACCTCGGCCAGCTCGCCGAGATGCTGAGGGCCCAGGGGCAAGTGACGGCTATCCCTAGGTAGGGTCGCCACTGCGTGGCGACCTAGCCCGTTCGCCGGGACAACTAGGTCGGCACGCAGTGCCGACCCTACCTTATTACCAGGTGTAGCGGATGGTGTAGGTGATCACCTTCTCTTCGTCGGGCTGGAGCGGGACACGGAACTCGAAAGTCTGGGCGTCCTTCTTCTCGTGCGGCTGACTCTGGGCGGTGAGCGTCCAGGTGTTACTGCGGACGGCATGCTCACGGACGCGGATCTCGACCGGCTCTTTCTTACGATTGCGCACCTTGATCTCGACGGTCTGCGTGGCGACACGATTGGCGCCGTCCTCGTTCTCGTTCGTGATGCGATGCTCGCCCACCAGGTCGAAACTATTACCCGTGAGCACGCGGATGATCTCGTCCTTGGGCGTATGGTCGATCTGGTTCTCGCCGACGAACTCCAGCTGGCGATCGGCGTCCTGGGAGTAGAAGCGCACCTTGCCCTTCGGCAGGGCGAGGCCGAGCTTGTTGGCCTCAGCATTCTTGAACTCGCGATAGACCTGGACCTTGCCGACCCCACCCCCTTGGTAGAGACCATCGAAGACATAGACGCGCTCGGCCTTCACGCCCGTGGCGCGCACGAACTCGACCTGCTTGGTCTCCTTGTCCCGCAGGGTCACCGGATTGCCCAGCGTATAAAGATGGAATTCGTCGAAGGACTTCTCGGTGACGACCTTGTCGGCCATCACGGCACTCGCCGTCATCGGCATGGCGCCCGCCGCACCGGTGGCGTAACCTTCAGCCAAGCGATTCACGTCGCCAGCCATGAGCTTGAGCTTGGCGTCGGCGAAAGTCATGCCGCTCTGATTGTTCATCGTGACCCAGCCGACGACGTCCAGGAGGTCGCTCTTATCCGTGGCGACGAGGTTGTAGCTGGCCTCCCAGGTGAAGCCCCTGCTGAGGTAGGCGACCTCGGCGTTGATCTTGCCGGAGGAAGCCGAGTTGAGCTTCCAGTTCAGGGTCGGCTTGAGGATGTTATCCGTTCCGAGCGACGGGAAGATCGGACTGCCGGGCAGCAGGAACTGCAGCTTGCCGTCGACCTCGATGACGGGTTCGACGTAATTGCCGCTTGGGACGTAACCACTGCGGACGACCTTACCGATGATGACGCTGTCCGGCTTGTTGGCTTCGCGACGGACGAACTCGAGGGTCTTGCCTTCGAAAAGCGACATGAGCATCGCCTGCGAGACGGGATCGTTACGGTAGGACTGCTCGAGGATCTGGAACTCGGCCTTGCCCGCGACATCGCGCAGGATGACGGAGTCGGCTTCGACTTGGGCGGTAGCGCCAGCGAAGGAGACCTGATTGAGGCCGGACTTGAGGTCGATGGGCAATGTCTCGCGGACGACGGCGTAGCCGCCGTTATAGATCGTGAGCGCCGGATCGGCCGCGAAGGAGACGGAGGCGGCCGCCAGGAGGAGGAGCGCGGAGAGTTTCATGATAGAAAGCGAAATGCTAGGGTGAGTAAATGGTCAGGACATCAGAAGTTATAGCGGATCGTGTAAGTGATGACCTTCTCTTCGTCGGGCTGTAGGGGGACGCGGAATTCGAAGGTCGTGGCGTCCTTCTTCTCATGCGGCTGGCTCTGGGTGGTGAGCGTCCAGTTGCCTCCGAGATTGGCGTGCTCGATCACACGGATCTCGACGGGCTCTTTCTTACGATTACGCACCTTGATTTCGACGGTCTGAATCGCCGTGCGATTGGCGCCATCCTCCTTGCTGCTCTTCACGCGATGCTCGCCCACCAGGTCGAAGCTATTACCGGTAAGCACGCGGATGACCTCGTCCTTAGGGGTGTGATCGATGCGGTTCTCGCCGACGAATTCCAGCTGGCGGTCGCCGTCCTGGGTGTAGAAACGCACCTTGCCCTTCGGCAGGGCCATGCCGAGCTTGTTGGCTTCGGAATTCTTGAACTCACGATAGACCTGGACCTTGCCAAGCGTGGAGGCGCCGCGGCGTTCATACTGCTGGGTGCCTTCGAAGACATAGATGTGTTCGGCCTTCACGCCCGTGGCGCGCACGAACTCGACCTGCTTGGTCTCCTTGTCCCGAAGGGTCACCGGATTACCGAGCGCATAGAGGTGAAATTCATCGAAAGACTTCTCCGTGACGACTCTCGCGGCGCCCTTGGCCACCCCGCCCGACCCCATCCCACGTCCATACCCGATCGGATATTCCGGCTGCGCGCGGTTCACGTCGCCGGCCAGGAGTTTGACCCGGGCGTCCGCGAAGGTCATGCCGCTGCGGTTCTTCATCGTGACCCAGCCCACGACATCGAGCAGATCGCTCTTGTCCGTGGCGACGAGGTTATAGCTGGCCTCCCAGGAGAAGCCGTTGCTGAGATAGGCGACCTCGGCGTCAATCTTGCCGGAGGAGGCCGAGTTAAGCTTCCAGTTCAACGTGGGCTTGAGGACGTTATCGGTGCCCAGCGACGGGAAGATCGGCTCACCCGGCAGGGAGAACTGCAGCTTACCGTCCACTTCGATGATGGGTTCGACGTAATTGCCGCCCGGGACGTAACCGCTGCGCACGACCTTGCCGACGACGACGCGGTCCGGCTTATTGGTCTCACGGCGATTGAACTCCAGCGTCTTGCCTTCAAAGAGTGACAGCAACATGGCCTGCGAGACCGGGTCATTGCGATAAGACTGCTCGAGGATCTGGAACTCGGCCTTGCCCGCGATGTCGCGGAGGATGACCGAGTCGGCTTCGACCTGCGCGGTGGCTCCGGCGAAGGAGACCTGGTTGACGCCGGACTTGAGGTCGATCGGCAGCGTCTCACGCACCACGGCGTAACCGCCGTTGTAAATCGTGAGCGCCGGGTCGGCGGCGAAGGATACGGAGGCGGCAGCCAGCAGAAGGAAAGCGGGGAGCTTCATGGGGATGGGTAAAGCCTAGGGACCGGCAGGAGGTTTCCGATATTAATAAGCGAAGCCGGTGTCGGATTTAGCCTAGGAGGAGTTGATCCGTTGAACAGTTGGCCAGTTGGCCGGGGAGAGGCACCCATATCATCCCTGGCCCAAGCCCTGGCCCTAGCCCTATCTCAGTCCTTATCGTCCCTTCTTCCGCTGCTTCCTCCGATACTCCACCGGAGTACACTTCATCTCCCGCTTGAACAGGCGATTGAAGAAGGTCACCTGGCGGAAGCCGCAGGCCAGGGCGATGTCCAAGACGCTCCGCTCGCTGTCCCGCAGCTCCCGGCGGGCCGCCTGCAGGCGGAGTTCGTTGACGAACGCGCTGAAGCTATGACCGGAGTGCTGCTTGAACTGCCGGGCGAAGGTCGGGCGACTGAGTCCGGAGATCTTCAGGAGGTCTTCCAGGCGGATCTCGTCCCGGAAGTTGGCCACGAGGTGCTGGACGGATTTCGAGATGGCTTTCTGGTAATGGGATTCGGCGCTGAGCGTGAAACTGCGCGACGACAGCAGCGCGAGGTCCGACTCAGGGGCGTCGGCGACCTCGGCGAGTAGACGCAGCAACGCCGCGAGCTGGCCCGCACCTTTACTGCGAGCGACATCCTGCATGAGCGTGGCGATGGCCGCGGCGGTGCGCCCGCGCAGATGCAGGCCGCGCTCAGCCCGCTTGAAGAGATCGCGCAGTTCAAGGTTCTCCGGAAACGCCCACACGGGATGGCTCTCCGGAAAATGCCACTGGATCGATAAGCCACCCGAGGCACCCGAGGTATGCCAGTGGTGCGGCAGGCGTTCGCCGAGCAGGACGAGGTCTCCGGCCGCGAAGGTGCCGATGGCATCACCGACGAAACGCGTGCCCTCCCCTGCGGTGAACAGGGTCAGCTCCATCTCCTTATGGAAGTGCCAGTGATTCCCCTCCCCTTGGACCGGCTGAGTGCGACCCGGCCCCAGGATGCATTCGACCTCCCGGAGCGACTTCGACCAACGCAATACGCGGAAGGAGTGCCCCTCGGGCAGCTCGACCTTCTCGCGGATGGCTTTCATAGGGTCATTCGTATCAGAAGCACCCCCTCCCGCAAGGGGTTAGTTGAGATGATAGTGCCACCAAAGGAGACGCCCAGCGTAGCGATTCCCCGGCCGGGTGCTAAAATGGACCTTTCCCCATGAGCACTCC
>CALQIY020000162.1 GCA_943330755.2 Opitutus sp. GAS368 | reverse complement strand
TCCGCCTTGGGGGGCTTCGGTGCCTTGTCGAACACCTTGAAATCAGTCGGCGGCAGCATCACCGGCTTCTCCGACTTGCCCCGCTGCACCTCGATGAGGCTGAAGATATCGTCGGCGGCGTCTGTGTTCACGAGGGCGAAATCGGCCCCCTTCGCGCCTCCCTGACGTAGCACCGCGTCCGTTACCGTGACGGTCTCATGGTGCCACTGCTTGTCGCCCTTGCCCGTCACCGTCAACGCAGTCTTCATGGATGGCTTCCCCGCATCGTAATCCAGCTTCCAGGTCGAGCCTGCCTTCGCATCATACCAGACGACGGTCATCGTCATGACCTTCGGAGCGGCGCCTTGGGAGAAGCCGTCGTGCAGCTTGAAGTAAAGGGCGTCCTTACCGGTGGCATGCTCGAAACCGCGGGCGAACCGGGCATAGATGGGCGACTTGTTAGTGATCGGGCCGCCTACGCGCCAGAGCGGAATCGAAGTGGCATCCGCATCGATCTGGTAAAGGAATCTACCGTAGTTGTCCGGCCAGATGTCCCAGCCTACGTCGTTCAATCCGGTCTGCGTATCGCGTTGCCGTACCTGCCCCAGCGTCAGCCCGTTCTTATCATCTACGGCCGCGCCGTACTTGGCATAGGGGGCGACGATCTTCTCCATGCGCTCGATGTTTTTGTGCGTAGCCTTGCCGAAATTCGCTTCGGGATAGGCCTTGGTATCGGCGGCATCCAAACCCTTATGAAGGGCGCAAAAGGCGTCCGTGGCCGTCCGCGGGTCGATCTGGCCCGCATAGCGGTTGAAGAAATAAAAGGAGTAGTCGAACCCCATCTCCTTGCAGGACTCCAGCGCCCCGGAGGTGATGTCCCACACGCTCTGTCCGTTCTGCAGGCCGGTGAGGGCGCCCCAGTAGAAGCTCATCGGTAGATTCTTGGCGAACATGGCGCGCTGCCAGGTCTGGTCCATTTCCGACCTGGCAAACAAAGGCGCGGCCTCCGAGGCGACCAAGCGATGTTGCCAAGCCTCGATCATGGTCCGCTCACCGCTCAGGTGATGCCCGCGCGCACTACCGGCAAGCTTGATGGCGATACCTCCGGTCACGTTCTCCGTGACCCACTTCCACTCTTCGTCATACCCTTTGCCGCCGCTCTCGTCGTCGTCCGAGGTCACGTTATTGAACATGAGGGCGATCCGAGGCTGGTTAGGCTCACCCTGAAAGGTCTTCGTGAACAAGCCGAACTGCCATAACCGGAACTCCCGCCACGCGGAGGATTTCGTCGGCAGATCGTACTTCTTCTCGATGGCGTCGCCCTTATAAGCGCATTCGTCGCCCGTGCACCCGGTCTTGACCTGGATGAACGCGATACGTGCCTGCTTCTCCGGAGAATAGCTGCGGATGCGCTTACCGAAGGCGGCGACCAACCTCTCCAAGAGAGCCTTATACTCCTTCGACGGATAAAAGGGGTAGGCAGGCCAAGAGTCGACCTTCTGGTCTTTGCACACCACGCGCGGAACTCCCTGGCCATAGATCCAATCGGGCGCATCCGGCCCGACGCCCAAGGAAAGGTAGATGTACTGGCCTCTCTTGGCCGCGGCATCCATGGCGTCGTCCAAAGCACTCCAATCATAAACACCCGGCTTCTTTTCCAGGTCCGCCCATTTCTGATTGAAGGCCAGGCCTTTCAGGAAGGGATGATCCTTGGGGTCGAAAGAGGAACCACGGTCCCACACCCCGAAGGCGGCGGGCGGCGGCGCGGCTTGCACCGAACCGAGGTAGCTGACGCTGATCAACGCCATCAGACAAAAGATGCGAGCATAGCCAGAAGGGGATGTCGGCTTCATACGGTTTTGAGTGTTTATGATTCTCGCGGTAAAAGGTGCGGACAATCAAGTTGTGACGTGAACTGACGCTTTTTAAGGAATTACTCGCAACTTTCTTGAAATCCCGGTGCATCGCCTGGCCGCCAAAGGCCCTCCGCCCAGCAGCAGATTGGAGGGTAAAGATTCGGAACTTTGGGCTTACGGACTTGTCGCCCCTAATATGGTCACCCTAGCCGTTCAACCCCTAGGCCTATCCGTCGCCTGCCTTCTGGCCTGCCTCAGCTGCGCACGCGTGACGGCCGCGCAGTGGTCGCTGGATACGCCTAAGGATGAAACCCTGGTCGCTCATGGTGTGGTGCAAGACGCCCCGGGCGTAAGCCAACAATCGCTCGTCCTCGATGGCCTGTCGGTCATCGAACTCAAAAACTCGGCAGCGCTTAATGGTGCCGAGGGCAGTTTCACCTTCTCGGCCTGGCTCAACCCGTATGCACTCAATGCCGGCCAGCAGGTCATCGCAGGCAAGAATCGTTATTCACGCAATGAGCGGCAGTGGTCGCTCACGCTTGAGACGGACGGACGACTAAAGGCCTACCTGCAACAAGGTGGCTGGGCGACGATCTCGAGCCCGGAAGCACTACAGGCGGGCCGCTGGTATCTGGCGACCCTGACCGTCCGCGCGGACAAAGCGGCGTTGTACCTGAATGGGAAAGCGGCCGGCGAGGTGGCGCTCAAACAGCCCGTCCGGCCCACACAGGCCCCGATCACGCTCGGAGGCATCTTCGACAATAACCGCCCCATCCAATGCTTCGAAGGGGCGGTCGATGAGGCGCGCTACGAACCTCGGACTCTTTCCGCGGAGGAAGTCGCCACGAGCTACCAACCGGTCACCGCCACCCATGTGCCCAAGCCGCTGGGGTCTGACACCCCGCTCTGGGATGAGCGTAACGTCCTGCCGAAGTCCGCCGACCTGCCCACGGTCCAGGGCGCCGAGTTTTACGTCCTCAAGCAGAAGGCTCCCGACGTCGATGGCGCCAAGTGGACGCTCGGCGTGGGACTTGCGTGGCACAAGGGCCGGCTCTACGCGTCCTACGGCTATAACAAAGGAGACGAAAATACGCCGACCGAGGAGGCGCATGTCCGCGTCAGCCAGGACGGCGGCAAGACCTGGGGTCCGCCGGTCGTGATGGATCATGGCGAGGGCAACCTCGGCGTGAGCCACGGCGTCTTCCTCTCGCAGGGCGGCAGACTCTGGGCCTACATGGGCGCGTTCTACGATAACTTCCAGCGCACGCACACCCGCGCCTACGTGCTCGATGAGACCACCGGCCAGTGGCAGACCAAGGGCATGGTGATCGGCGAGGGGTTCTGGCCGATGCAGGAGCCGCAGAAGATGGACGACGGCAACTGGATCATATCCGGGATCCGGACCGCGAAGGGCTATGCTCTCAGCGGTGATCCGCCCGCGGTGGCGATCAGCCATGGCGACGACCTCACGAAATGGGACCTGGTCGTCCTGCCGGTCGACCCTCGGCTGCGCAGCGTCTGGGGTGAGTCCACCGTGATCGTCAAAGGCAGACAGATCACCAACCTCTCGCGCTTCGGGGGTAAGCCGCTCGCGCTCATCTCCACCAGCGAGGACTACGGTCGCACATGGAGCACGTCACTGCCCTCGAATCTCCCGATGGCCACGAGCAAGCCCTACGCGGGCACGCTCAGCACCGGCCAGCGCTACCTCGTCTGCACCACCACCGCCGACACCGGCGGCAAACGCTCGCCCTTGACCATCGCCGTGAGCAGGCCCGGCGAAGCCATCTTCAGCAAGGTCTTCGTGATCCGGCGCTCCGTCTTCCCCGGCAGCCCCGGCGTCTCCAGCGAACGCGCCGAGTTCAGCTATCCCTACGCCATCGAGCACGAAGGGAAACTCTACGTCGGCTACACCCACAAGAGCCATGTGGCGAATGAGCTCGCGGTCATCCCGGTCGCCAGCCTGTCGGCATCCGCACAAGTCCCCGAGAAGAAATAGCCACAAGATGAGCCTGGCCCTAAGCTACCTCCCCGCCCTCTTGCTGGCCTCACCCGGACTGCCCGACACGGTCTGAGGACTTTTACCCAGTCGGCTATTCGAAGGGAAAAGATTCGGAACTTTGGGCTTACGGACTTGTCGGCTTTAAAACTGTCGACACTTTAGACCCATGGCCTCACCCCAAGCCAAGCCCTACCCTCGTACCCCGCGGAACAACCGAGCGACGGCCGTACACCTCCGTCTGCGCAAGGAGATCGTGAGCGGCCACTTCCCCCAAGGCTCCGCCCTCGCCGAACCCACCCTCGCCGAACACTTCCAGACCAGCCGCGCTCCCGTCCGGGAAGCCCTGATCGCCTTGGAACGCGAGGGTCTGGTCACTTTCGAAAAGACGGGGCGCACCCGGGTGCGCACGATCGCAGCCAAAGACCTCCGCGAGATCATGGAAGCCC
>CALQIY020000161.1 GCA_943330755.2 Opitutus sp. GAS368 | reverse complement strand
CGACCCATCATCACCGTCAGCGCCGTCGTGCTCCTGCACCTCTGCGTCATCGCCGTCCTCGTCGGAGTCAACGGCTGCCGTAGCACCAGCGGCTACGAGAAGGAACCCGACCTCACCGCGTACTCCGCGGGTGCCCGTACCGCCACGCCGGCACCGGCCTTGACCCCGGCGCCCCTGCCGGTCGCCACGCTGCCGACGCCCAAGCCCACCAAGGTGACCCCCGTGACGCCGGTCGGCGTCGGTGGTACGCACACCGTGCTGAAGGGCGAAAACTTGCACGTCATCGCTTCCCGCGAAAAGGTCACCATCGATGACCTCGCCGCGGCCAACGGCATTTCCCGCAACGCGGTGATCCGTGAAGGCCAGAAGCTGAAGATTCCGGCGCCGGGTGCGGCCAAGAAGGCTGCCCCGAAGGCCACGACGACCCCGAAGGCTTCGTCCGGCTCGCCGGCCGCCCCGGCGGCGCCCGCGGCGCCGGCCATCGAGCCGTTGAAGATCATCCGCTTCACCGCGGAATCGGCGGCGGATGCCGGCGCTCCGGCTCCGACCCCGACCAAGTAATCGGCTTAGGTTAGTCTCGTCCCGCCGCCATGATCATCGCGCCCAAACAGGAGAGCCCCCGATTCCTCGGGAGCCACGCCTTTTGGATCGCGGTGATCGCGGTGGCGTTGATCGCTTTCGGCCTCGTCAATCAATACAGCGCCGGGATTTCGCTGAGCGCGAAGAACCGGACCGCCGCGTTCGAACGTCAGTTGATGTACGTGCCGTTCGCGCTCTTGGCCGGTTGGCTCGCCTTCCGCGTCAACCTCGAGCGACTGCGCGCGTACCGCTGGTGGATCCTGGGGACGGCCATGCTCGCCATGCTGGCGGCGCGCATCCCCGGCATCGGCGTGACGGTCAACGGTTCCTGGCGCTGGATCGATTTCGGTTTCTTCCGTCTGCAGGCCTCCGACCTCGGCAAACTCGCCCTCGTCATCGTCCTCGCCGACATGCTGTCGCGCCTGCAGCGACATACCATCGATCTCCGCCAACCCGTCTTCCGCTACAACTCGCGGGAACCGTATAATCCGTTCACCCCCGCCGGTTGGTTGGATTGCCGCGAGGGTTTCGTCAAACCCTCGCTCCTGATCGGCGCCATCTGCGGCGGTATCGCGTTGGGGCCCGATCTGGGCACGATCGTGTTGTGCGCGACCGTGGGCGGCACGATGATGTACATCTCGGGGGTCCGCTGGAAATACATCATCCCGACTTTCTTGATCTGCAGCGCGGGCTTCACGGTCCTGATCCTGAATTGGGGTAACCGCTTCCGTCGGTTCACTTCGTTCATGGATCCGTGGGGACACCGCGAAAACGAAGCTTACCAGCTCTTCGAAGGGATGATCGCCTTCGGCGTCGGTGGCGTGACGGGGAAGGGCGCCGCCAACGGGCTCCAAGTCCGCGCCTACCTGCCCGAAGCGCATACGGACTTCGTCTTGGCGAACATCGGCGAAGAACATGGCCTGATCGGTACGGTCCTGGTGGCTTTGGCGTACTTGACCATCTTCTGGTTGGCCTTCCGGGCGATGCAGTTCTCGAACGACCTCTACCGCCTCAACGTCTGCCTGGGGGCCACGCTCTTCCTCGTGCTGCAGGCGTTGGTGAACATGGGCGTCGTCACCGGCCTGCTCCCGACCAAGGGCATCTCGTTGCCCTTCCTGAGTTACGGAGGCACGAATCTGGTGATCATGTCCTGCATGGTCGGGCTGATCTTGAATTGCATCCGCGAGGCGGCGCAGTCCCCGTTCAAGCCCAAGGAGGCGCGCGCATGAGCCGGGTGCTGCTAGCCTGTGGCGGGACCGGTGGCCATCTCGCCCCCGGCATCGCCCTGGCCCAGCGGCTCACGGATGAAGGCCACGAGTGCCTCCTCGTGGTCAGCAGCAAAGCGGTCGATGCGCGGATGACGGCGCACTATCCCCGGTTTACCTTCGTCCCGGGGCGGGGCCGCGGCTTCGGTCCGGGCTTGGTGAACAAGCTCCGCTTCTTTCCGGCGTTGCTCGGCTCGATCTGGTCCGCTTGGCGTTTGACCCGCCGTTTCCGGCCCTCTGCCTTGGTCTGCTTCGGCGGGTTCATGAGTGTGGGCCCCGCGATCGCGTGTTGGTTGTCGGGCATCCCCGTGCTCGTGCACGAATCCAACCGTCGGCCCGGCAAGGCCGTCCGCCTGATCGCCCGTTTTGCGCGCTCCATCCATTTGCCGACGGGCGTTCGGCTCGAGGGGGTCGCCGCGGCGCGGCAGCATGACTCTGGTTTTCCGGTGCGGGCCGAAGTTCGCCCGTCATCCCGTGACGTCGCCCGCAAGGCCTTGGGCTTCCCGGCCACGGGGCGTTTGTTGTTGGTCTTGGGCGGAAGCCAAGGTGCGAACGTCTTGACGCGTTGGGTCGAAGGCCAGTTGGGCGAACTTGCCGCGCGCGGCATCCATGTCCTTTGCCTGACCGGTCCGAATGGGCGCGAAGGCGAAGTGCGTACGGAGACCTCCCTCGTCCGGTTCATGCCCTTCTGCCATCAGATGGGCCTCGCCTATTCGGCGAGCGACTTGGCGGTGACGCGGGCCGGGGCGGGCACTTTGGCGGAGCTGGCGACGTGTCGGACGCCGGCGGTCCTGGTGCCGTTGCCCTCCGCGGCCGACGATCACCAGACGGCCAATGCGCTTTTCGCCGCGGAAGCAGGCGCGGCGATCCTCTGGCCCGAGCGCGACCTGCCGCAACTCGCGACCCTCCTTTACGACCGTCTCTCGAACAATGCGGCCTTGGCCGAAATGCGCGATGCCTTGGCCCTGGCCGATGCCGCGAATCGTTGGGAAGAACTTTTCCAGGAAACCGTCCAACTCGCGCGCCCTCCGCGCGCTTCGGCGGGATGAGCGCCCCCGCTTCCGCTTGGATGCTCGGTGCGTGCGGCATGGGCGTCGGACCGCTGGCGATTTACCTCAAAGGGTCGGGCTGCGATGTCTCCGGGTGGGATGACGCCACGGGTAGTCCGATGGAAGCGCACCTGGCCACGGCCGAAATCCCTTTGCTGCGCGACCCTTGGGCCGCAGGCCGGACGCCCCTCGTCGTGGGTCGCTCCAGCGCCGTCAAGCCGGGCCATCCCGCCCTCGACCTCGCGACCCAGCACGCCGCGCGCGTCCTGCGCCGCGGGGAGTTGTTGGCCGAGAGCGTGGCGGGCCGTCGCTTCGTCGCCGTATGCGGCAGCCATGGCAAGACCACGACCTGCGGGATGCTCGTCTCGGCGTTGGCTTCGGCGGGCGCGGATTTCGGCTACGTCCTCGGGGGGCTTTTTCGCGACCCGGATTTCCCGCCGGCGCGGGCTTCCGCCACTTCGCCTTGGGTGGTGGCGGAGGTCGACGAAAGCGATGGTACCATCGGGGCTTTTTCGCCCGACGTCACCGTCGCCGTGAACTTGGATTGGGATCATCCCGATTACTACCGCGACGAAGCGGCGCTCGAAGGGGTCTTCCGTGCTTTGTTCGAGCGCACCCGCACGGCCGTGATCATTCCGGCGGGCAATGAGCGGCTGGAACGTCTGACGCAGGGTTTGTCGGTGCAGGTCTGGCGGGTCGGAGCGGAGGGTGACTACGCCGCCGCCTTCTTGTCCGGCGACCATGCGAACTCGCGGCTCCGGCTCGGTGGCCGTTTCCCCGCCGTGGAGACGACCTTGCCGGTCGCCGGTGCTTTCAACCGCGCGAACGCGACCATGGCCTTGGCCGTGACGCACCTGATCACGGGTGGGCTTGTGGCGGCGCCCTTGGCGCGGTGGAGCGGCATCCGTCGCCGGCAAGATGTCCTCTTCGAGCGCAGCGGGCTCCGGGTCTTGGCGGACTACGCACATCACCCGACGGAAATCGCGGCCCTGCTGAACTGGATCCGCGATACCCATGCCGGCCGCCTGATCGTGGTCTTCCAGCCGCATCGCCATACGCGGACGCGCCAATACGCGACGGAGTTTCGCCAGGCTTTGCAGGTCGCCGACCACGCCATTGTTTTGCCGGTCTATGCCGCGGGGGAGGCCGCCGTCGAAGGTGGTCGTTCCGATGCCGTCGTGGCCGGATCTTCCCTCCGTTTGGTGGAAGATCGCGCGGGCTTACCGGCGCTGTTGGCGGGTCTATCCGCGGGGGCTGATACCGTCGTCGCCTTCGTGGGCGCTGGCGATATCGAGCGGGACGCGGAGCAGTTTGCGAAGGTATTGCGTGAGGAAGGTTTGCCTGCCCTGACCCAAGACCTCGGCGAACTGGTGGCGGGTAAGGTTTCGGCGGCTTGCGTCGTCCGCGCCGGCGAGCCCTTGGCCCGACGGACGACCCTCGG
>CALQIY020000160.1 GCA_943330755.2 Opitutus sp. GAS368 | reverse complement strand
CCGGTGCAGGTCACGAAGTAGCCCCAGCGGAGGCGGACCTCCTGGCCGGGCGTGAGGCGGAAATACTTCTTCTCCGGGATCTCCATGAAGTCGGCGCGCTCGATGAGCAGCGTCTGGGAGAAGGGCACCTTGCGGGTGCCGGCGGAGGGGTCCTCGGGATTGTTGACGGCGTCGAGCTCATCGACCTGGCCTTCGGGGTAGTTCTCGATGACGAGGCGGACCGGATCCAGCACCGCCATGAAGCGGGAGGAGGTCTTGTTAAGGTCGTCGCGCACGGCGTGCTCGAGGAGGGCGACGTCGGAGAGGGAATTATGCTTCGTGATGCCGATCGTCTCGCAGAACTTACGGACCGCGGCGGGCGTGTAGCCGCGACGGCGCATGCCGGAGATGGTGGGCATGCGGGGGTCGTCCCAGCCGGACACGCGCTTCTCCTGCACGAGTTCGAGCAGGCGGCGCTTGGACATGACGGTGTAGGTCAGGTTGAGGCGGGCGAACTCGATCTGCTGCGGTTTGGCGGGGGTGTCGAGCGTGCGGAGGAGCCAGTCGTAGAAGGGGCGGTGCACCTCGAACTCCAGCGTGCAGATCGAGTGGGTGATGCCTTCGTACGCGTCCTCGAGCGGGTGGGCGTAGTCGTACATCGGATAGACGCACCACTTGTCGCCGGTATTGTGGTGATGGGCCTTGCGGATGCGGTAGATGACCGGGTCGCGCATGTGCATGTTCGGCGACGCCATGTCGATCTTGGCGCGGAGCACCGCCTTGCCTTCGTCGAACTCGCCGCGGGTCATCTTCTCGAAGGCCGCGAGGTTCTCGTCGACGGACGCGTCGCGGGTCGGGCTCGGCTTGCCGGGATGTTTCTCGTCGCCGTGGAATTCGCGGATCTGGTCCTGCGAGAGGAAGCAGACGTAGGCCTTGCCGAGCTTGATCAGCTTGATCGCGTCGGCGTGCATGCGCTCGAAGTAGTTCGAGGCCTGGTAGTAGTGCTCATTCCAGTCGAAGCCCAGCCAGCGGACGTCTTCCTTGATCGAGTCGACGTATTCGACCTCTTCCTTGGTCGGATTCGTGTCGTCCATGCGGAGGTGGCAGCGGCCCTTGAATTCGAGGGCGAGGCCGAAGTTCAGGCAGATCGACTTCGCGTGGCCGACGTGCAGGTAGCCGTTGGGCTCCGGGGGGAAGCGGGTGGCGACGGACGCGTGCTTACCCGCGGCCAGGTCGGCGTCGATGATCTGCTGGATGAAGTGGCGGTGGGCCGCCGGCGCAGGGGTTTCGGAGGACATGGCGGGTCAGGCGATGAAGGCCTTAAGGCGGGCGAGGGCGGTGTCGCGGCCGAGGACGCGCAGGACGCCGAGGAGGTGGGCGCCGCCGCCCTGGCCGGAGGTCGCGAAGCGGACCGGCGCGAAGTAGTCGGTCGGCTTGCGCTCGCGGGCGGCGCCGACGGCGGCGAAGGCGGCTTCGAGGGCCGGCTCGGTCCAGGCGGCGGCTTCGAGCGTGGGCAGGAGTTCGCGGATGCGGGCGACCGGATCGCCGCCCTTCTTGGTGAGGTTGGCCATCGCGCCTTCGTCCTTCTTGAAGTCGGCGGTGAAGAAGAAGCCCATGAACTCCGGCAGGTGTTCGAGGGAGACCACCTTCTCCTGCACGATGCCGAGGACTTCGGTGAGGCGGGCGGCGGAGACCGCCGCGTCGATGACCTTGGTCTCGAGCAGGATCGGGCGGGCGAGGGCGGCGAATTCGGCGGCGGGCAGGGTGCGGAGCGTCTGCGCGTTGATGTGCGACATCTTCCGCTCGTCGAAACGGGCGTTGGACTGGTGGACCGCGGAGATCTCGAACTGCCTGATGATTTCGTCGATCGGCAGCACTTCCTTGCCGTCGGCCGGCGTCCAGCCGAGCAGGCAGAGGTAGTTGCGCACGGCGGCGGGCAGGTAGCGGCGCTGCTGGTATTCCTCGATGAGGGCGCCCTTGTCGCGCTTGGACATCTTGCCCGGGCCGTCGGTCTTGAGGATGAGCGGGATATGGCCGTACATGGGCGGCTTGACGCCGAAGGCCTTGAAGAGCTCGAGGTGCTTGGAGGTGTTGGAGAGGTGGTCCTCGCCGCGGATCACGTGGGTGATCCGCATCTCGATGTCATCGACGACGTTGACGAAGTGGAAGACCGGCTCGCCGTTGGAGCGGAAGATCACGAAGTCGCGATCTTCGACGCGGGCGACCTGACCGCGGACCATGTCGTGCAGCACCATCGGGGCGGCGTCGACCTTCTCGTAATCCTTCTTCAGGTGATCGTCGTAGGCGGCGGTGCGGGCGCCTTCGAGGCGGAGCCACCAGGCGCCGTCCTTCTCGTAGGCGCGTCCCTTGGCGGCGAGCTCCTGAAGCTTGGCCTTGTAGAGTTCGGTACGCTGCGACTGGAAGTAAGGACCGAATTCGCCGCCGACCTCGGGGCCTTCGTCCCAGTCCATGCCGAGCCAGCGCATCGAGTCGAAGATCACCTTCAGGAAGGCCTCGGAGTTACGCTCCTTGTCCGTGTCCTCGATGCGGAGGATGAACTTTCCGCCCGTGTGGCGGGCGTAGAGCCAGTTGAATAGGGCCGTCCGGGCGCTTCCGATGTGGAAGAAGCCGGTGGGGCTGGGAGCGAAGCGGACGCGGACCTGGGACATTTGGATAGGGAAAGGGGTAGGGGTTGGGGTAGGGGTTGGTAAAGCCGTAATCGGGGCCAAATAAAGAACCCCTCGGGAGGAGGCCTCCGGAGGGGTTCCAGTGGGCCTTAGGACCCCTTACTTGGCCTCGACGGGCGGGGGGACGATGTCTTTGACCAGACCGCTGGCCAGGTTCTCTGCGAAGTACATGGAGGCCTGGGCGGTGATCCGGCGGCTTTCTTCCGCGTTCGTGGCATCGTTGGTCAGGTCGGCCTTGGCCGGGCGGATGAGGACGTAGTCACCCTTGGTAGTCCGGATCGGGGCGGTCACCTTGCCGACGCCGGCGGCGGCGATCAGCAGGCCGGTGTTCTCGTTGGCGGCGATGAGGGCTTCAGGTACGGCGTAGATGGAGAAGGCTTCCGGGGAGGTCAGCGCGAGCTGGCGGGCCTTGGCGCTGTCGGTGAAGGACTTGCCGGCGGCGACGTCGGCCTGGATGGCCTTCGTGAGCTTGCTGGCTTCTTCGGCGAAGAGACGGTTGAACTGCGACTTCTTCCAGGCCTCGACGGCCTTGGTCTTGGCTTCGTCGAAGGTCGGCAGGCGGTCCGGCGTGCGCTGGTTGAGGAGGATGAAGGTCGCGCCGGCTTCGGAGCGGTAGACTTCGGTGCGCCATTCTTTCTCGGTGAGTTCGCCGGCCACGCGGAGGGCTTCGGCGGGGACTCCGGCGACGGAGGGCGAGGCGGTGACGTCGAAGGCGGGAAGGGTGGTGACCTTGGCGTTCTTGGCCTTGATCCAGGCGGCAAGTTCCTTGCTGTCAGCCTTGGCGGCATCGATGGGGAACTTCTCGGCAAGTTCGTCGGAGACCTGGCCAGCGAGGTTGGTGATGGCGCGTTCGGCGCGGACGAGCTTCTCGAGTTCGGCGCGTCTGGCCAGGGCCTGTTCCTTCACCTTGCCGGTCTCGAACTTGAACTTCTCGGCCTGGTTATAGCCCATGTTGATGATCTCGTCGTCGCTGACCGGCGCGGTGTCGGCGACGTTCGAGGCGATGGTCACGGCGGTCACGGCCACGCGGGCGGGCAGGCGGTAGTCTTCGACGTTGGCGATGAAGGCTTCCTTCACCTTGGCTTCGTCGACCTTCACGTCGGGCTTGAAACCGGCCGCGGACAGGGTGGCGACGTCGACGGTCCATTTGGTGCGCTGACGGTCGAGGATCCGCTTGATCTGGCTGGCGGTCACGTGGCCGTTGCCACCGACGGCTGCCCGGGCTTTCTCGATGCGCCAGGCATCATTGATGTAGGTCTCGAAGCGGGCGCGGACGTCGAGGTCGGAAGTGTCGAGCTGCTTGCCGGCGAACTCCAGGAACTTGTTCAGGCCATCGTTGCTCTTGCTGTCGGCGGCGGCCGTCTTTTCGCGGGCGATGCGGCGGATATCGACGGCGGAAGGGGCGGGGATGCCGAGGGCGTCGGCGAGGGCGAGCTCGGCGACACGCTGGACGAGGCCGTTGCTGTCCATGCGCTGGCCGGTCATCTGGCCGAAGAAGACGGCGTCGTTGAAGCGCTTACGGACGGCGGGGTCGTTGAGGTTGACGCCCTGGTACATGTAGGCGGGGCCGCCGGTCAGGGCGCCGCGTCCGGCGAACCCGTAGAAGACGAAGGAGACCACGATGACCACCAGCAGGAAGCCGAAGATCAGACGGTGGTGCTTGCCGGT
>CALQIY020000159.1 GCA_943330755.2 Opitutus sp. GAS368 | reverse complement strand
CGCTGCCTTGTTCATCCGCTCAAAGGGAAACCGGAGACCGGGATGTATGCTGCGGTCGTGGGTAGGGATGACCGGCCCGGTCATCTGCGGGCGCCCGGGCCGCACGCCCCTACCTTTGATGCCCCCAGCCAATCATCCGGTTCCCCCATGGTGCACCCTTTGGATTCTGCTCTGGTAGGGACGGCTCTCCGAGCCGTCCGTTCGCCGATTGATGTCCGTTACCCAACGGCGGGCTCGGAGAGCCACGCCCTACCTTTACCACTTGTTTATCTAGCCCTAGCCCTAGCCCTAAATCAGGATCTCCTTGATCACCTTGCTGGGTTCGACCCCGGTGAGCTTGGCGTCGAGGCCTTGGAATTTGATCGTAAAGGCGTCGTGCCGGATGCCGAGCTGGTGCAGCATGGTGGCGTGCAGGTCGTGGACCGTGCAGACCTTGTCCATCGCGGCGTAACCGAGTTCGTCCGTCGCGCCATGGGTCAGGCCGCCCTTCACGCCGGCGCCGGCGAGCCACATCGACATGGCTTTGTTGTGGTGGTCGCGGCCGACCGGTCCTTTGTCGCCCTGCTTCATCGGCGTACGTCCGAATTCGCCGCTCCAGACGATCAGGGTGTCTTCGAACATCCCGCGTCGCTTGAGGTCGGTGATCAGCGCCATGCAGGCGCGGTCGACTTCCTTCGCGCGCAGGGGAAGTTCTTCCTTGAGGAGGCTGTGGTGATCCCAGTCGCGATGGTAGAGCTGGATGAAGCGGCTGCCGCGTTCCGCGAGACGGCGCGCGAGCAGGCAGTTGGCGGCGAAGGATCCGTCGCCGGGCTGGCAGCCGTAGAGCTCAAGGGTCTTGGCGGATTCGCCGGAGACATCCATGAGGCCGGGCACGCTGGCCTGCATCCGGAACGCCATCTCGTATTGGGCGATACGCGTGGCGACCTCGGTGTCGCTCACTTCGCCGGCACGGACCTGGTTAAGGCCGTTGATCGCCTCGACGTCGCCTTGCTGCGAGGCACGCGAGATGCCGGGGGGATTGTTGAGATAGAGCACGGGGTCGCCCTTGGAGCGGAGCTGCACGCCCTGGTGCTTCGAGGGGAGGAAGCCGCTGCTCCACTGGCGCGCGGCGATGGGCTGGGGCGAACGGCCTTTGCCGGTCGAGACCAGCACGACGAAGCCCGGCAGGTCTTCGGCCTCGGAGCCCAGTCCGTAGGTGACCCACGAACCCATGCTCGGCCGGCCCGCGATCTGCGAGCCGGTGTTCATGAACATGTGGGCGGGATCATGGTTGATGGCGTCCGTCGTCATCGAGCGGATGACGCAGATGTCGTCCGCGACGGAGCCGATGTGCGGCAGGAGCTCGGAGAGTTCGGTGCCGTTCTTGCCGTGCTTCGCGAACTTGAACTGCGGCCCCTGGCAGATGAGTTTCTGGCCTTGGAGCTGGGCGAGCTGCTGGCCCTTGGTGAAGCTTTCCGGCATGCCCTTGCCGTCCATCTCGGCGAGCTTCGGCTTATGGTCGAAGAGCTCGAGCTGCGAGGGGCCGCCGGCCATGGTCAGCCAGATGACGCGCTTGGCCTTCTGGGGCAGAGGGAGTTTCGAGAGCACGCCCGGCGCGGCGGCGAGCCCGGTGCGGCCGAGGAGCGACGCCAGCGCGACGGCGCCGAGGCCGCGCCCGGTGTTGCCGATGAACGAACGGCGATGGAGCTGGCTCAGGCCGGGGAACATCAGGCGACGATCTCTTTGATGACTTTGCTGGGTTCGACGCCGGTGAGCTTGGCGTCGAGTCCCTGGAACTTGATGGAGAAGGCTTCGTGGTTGATGCCGAACTGGTGCAACATGGTGGCGTGCAGGTCGTGTACGGTGGTCACCTTGTCCACGGCCGCGTAGCCGAGCTCGTCGGTCCGGCCATGGACGATGCCTCCCTTGATGCCGCCGCCGGCCATCCAGACGGTCATGGCCTTGTTGTGGTGGTCGCGTCCGCTGCCGCCCTGCGACATCGGGGTGCGCCCGAACTCGCCGGCCCAGACGATCAGGGTGTCGTCCAGCATGCCGCGCTGCTTGAGGTCGGTGATGAGCGCCATGCAGGCGCGGTCGATCTCGGCGGCCTTGAAGGCGATGCCGTCCTTGACGCCGCCATGGTGGTCCCAGTCCTTGTGGTAGAGCTGGATGAAGCGGACGCCGCGTTCGGCAAGGCGACGGGCGAGCAGGCAGTTGGCGGCGAACGAGCCGTCGCCGGGCACGCAACCGTAGAGCGCGAGGGTCTTGGGGTCCTCGGCGGAGACGTCCATGAGCTTGGGCACGCTGGCCTGCATCTTGAACGCCATCTCATATTGGGCGATACGCGTGGCGACCTCGGGGTCGGCGACGACCTTGTCGCGATGGAGATTCAGCGCCGCGATGGCGTCGACGTCGCCGCCTTGGGCGTCGCGCGACACGCCGGGCGGGTTGGTCAGGTACATGACGGGATCTCCCTTGGAGCGAAGCTGCACGCCCTGGTGCTTGGAGGGGAGGAAGCCGCTGCTCCACTGGCGCGCGGCGATGGGCTGGTTCTGGCCGCCCTTGCCGAGCGAGGTCAGCACCACGAAGCCCGGCAGGTCTTCGGATTCGACGCCGAGCCCGTAGGTCACCCATGAGCCCATGCTGGGCCGGCCCGCGATCTGCGAGCCGGTGTTCATGAACATGTGCGCCGGGTCGTGATTGATCGCGTCCGTGGTCATCGAGCGGATGAGGCAGATGTCGTCGATGACCGAGCCGATCTGCGGGAAGAGCTCGCAGATCTCGGTCTGGTTACGTCCGAACTTGGCGAACTTATGCTGCGGCCCGAAGCACGTGAGCTTCTGGCCCTGGAGCTGGGCGAGCTGCTGGCCCTTGGTGAAGCTCTCGGGCATGGGCTGGCCATGCATCTCGGCGAGCTTGGGCTTGGGGTCGAAGGTCTCGAGGTGGGAGGGGCCGCCGGCCATGCTCAGCCAGATGACGCGCTTGGCTTTCGGGGGGAGCGGCAGGCTCGTCAGCGCGCCGGGCGCCGCGTAGGCGGCCGGGCCGAGCAGGGAAGCGAGCGCGACGCCGCCGACGCCTTGGGCGGTCTTGCCCAGGAAGGCACGGCGAGTGAGCGCGGCTTGGAATTCGGCAGGGGACATCAGTCGCGGGTCAGGGTTTCGTGGAGGTTGAGGATCACGCGGGTGACGTGCGTCCAGGCGGCGAGCTCGGCGGGGTCCGCCTGCGCCGGCGGCGGCGTGAGACCGACCTTCAGCAGTTCCTTGGCCGCGGCGGGGTCCGCGCGGTAGGCGGCACGGCGCTCGGTGAGCACCTTGCGGAGCGTGCCGAGCTCCTTGGCCTCGGGCTTGCGCTGCAGGGCGCGGCGCCAAGCCCAGGTGAGGCGGGCCTCATCGTCGCCCTGCTCGGCGAGCACGCGGGCCGCGAAGGCCCGGGAGGCTTCGACGTAGGTCGGGTCGTTGAGCATCACGAGCGCCTGTTGCGGGATGTTCGAACGGGTGCGGTCGGTGCAGGATTCCTCACGGCTGGGAGCGTCGAAGGCAAGCATGCTGGGATGCAGGAAGCTGCGTTGCCACCAGACGTAGAGTCCGCGGCGATACTGCGCCTCTTCCTTGTCGGCCATGTATTCGCGCACGGGGAAGTTGAGGTTCTCCCAGTAACGGTCCGGCTGGTACGGCTTCACGCTGGGGCCGCCGATCTTGGGCGCGAGCAGGCCGGCGATGGTGAGGGCGTTGTCGCGCACGAGTTCGGCGTCCAGGCGATAAGGGCTCTGGCGGGCGAGCTCGCGATTATAAGGGTCGGCGGCGGTCTGCGCAGGCGTCGCCACGGAGCTGCGACGGTAAGCTTCGCTGTTCACGATGAGGCGGACCATATGCTTCATGTCCCACTTGGCGTCCACGAACTCGACGGCCAGCCAGTCGAGCAAAGCCTGGTTGGGCGGGAGCTCCCCTTGGGCGCCGAGGTCGCCGGGGTTCTTGCTGAGCGCGGTGCCGAAGAACTGCATCCAGAGGCGATTCATGACCACACGGGCGGTCAGCGGGTTCTCGCGGGCGACCAGCCACTTGGCGAGGTCGAGGCGATCGGGGGTCCGGCCTTCGTATTTAGGCTGAGGCAGGTAGTGGGGCAGGGCGGCTTTCACGATCTCGCCGGATTCGTCCATCCAGTTGCCCCGCGGCAGGATTCGGACCGTGCGGACGACGGCGGCCTTGGTGGTGACGAGCGACTTCGGGATGGCGGCCCGGAAGGCGTCATGGGTCATCTGGGCTTGGGCGATGGCGTCGCGTTCGGCCTTCAGGGCTTCAGGGTGCAGGGAGAGATAGTAATCGCGAACGATGTTCTTCTCGGCGGCGGAACGCTTGGCGGCCGGCTTCTTGAGGATCGGCG
>CALQIY020000158.1 GCA_943330755.2 Opitutus sp. GAS368 | reverse complement strand
GGTTGCGGGTCTCGGTTGTGCTGCGGGCTTCGCCCGCCCACCAACTTTCCGGTTCCCGGTCCCCCGTTTCGCTCCCGTTTCACTCTGCCTCGGGTAGGGGCGCGACTGCGTCGCGTCCGTTCGCCGCGCAACGTCCGTCCCCCTGCCATCCCTCTGTACTCCGTAATCTGTACTCCGTAATCTGGTTTCACCTTTGCACCTTCCTGCCATCCCCCAACCCTCAACCCACACCCCGCAACCCTAGGTGGATTCGCTCGCGCTTACTTCGCGAGCGTATCCACCGGCTTCTTCCCCGCCCACGCGATGCCGCGGAGGAGGAGAGTCTGGACGTCGGGCCGCGCGAAATTCACGTAGGTGTGTCCCGGGATGAAGACGAAGGCGCGCTGCGCGCCGGGCTTCTCATACGTCCAGAGCTGCGTCTGCGCTTCGAACCCATCGCCCTTCTTCTTGGGCGTCGGGGCGGTGGCGAGGGCGTGGACTCCGGGTAGCATCTCGAGGTCGTAGTAGATCTCATCCTTCATGCCGAAGTCGGCGATGCCCTTCGTGATCGGGTGTTCCTTGTCCACGAAGTTGAGCTGCATCGGGCCTTCGCGCCACTTGGTGACCTTGTTGCGCCAGGTGCCGCCGATCAGGTCGCGGTAGTAGTCGGTGGCCAGGTCATCGACCTCGGGCTTACCGGTTTGACTGGCCACGGCGCCGGCGTGGATGACCACGAAGCCGCCGCCGCGCTGGGCGTAGGCGTCGATCAGGGCCCGTTCGGCCGGCTTGAAGTTCCCGCCGACCTGGCGGTGGATGATGAGCACGTCGGTCTCGGCGAGCTCGGCCGCGGTCGGGAAGACGTCGCCGCCCTTGGCGATAGCACCCCGGGCGTTGAGCAGGGGAACCCAGTCCCGCAGGAAGGAGGGGTGGTCGTGGTCGCCCGGGCCGTGGGACTTCGGACCCGAGCGCAGGAAGACCCGGAGGGGCTTGGAGCCGGGGCCGGACGTCGGAATCGGGTCCGGACCGCCCGTCTGGGGGGTGGCCTGGGCGGACAAGAGGCTGAAAGCGGCCAGGAAGGGGAGGAGGAGGCGCAGCATGGCGGGGTGGGGTGGGGTACTCCGAAAACTACCCCTAGATCGGAGCCTGTCCAGCCCAGCCTAACCCCCTGGCTTAAGGCTATCTTCGAACAATCATTTAGGGTTTATGAGGTTGAGTTGCCCCATCCGTCGTAATTATCACAGGAAATTGTGAATAGAGTGGCTGGATAATAGTCTAAAAACTGTGAATAAATTGGTAAAACTTTCTTCCGGCTCCCCATTTCAGGGAGCTCTAGGGCGCGATCTGGCGGTCGGACGAGCGGGTAGTTAATGGCCCAAAAGTGTATCCTAAAACTCTCCAAATCAGTTGTTTATAAATTCAATCCAATAAAATCAAAAACAGTCATATAATAAAATAAAACGAGCAATTAGGCAAAAAAACGACCTAAAAGACTGAGTCCTTTGGCCGTAGATAAATTGCACCCGATTTGTCACGCTTTCGCTCGTCGGAATGACGCCGGTGCGAAAGTGGTTTTGGGCTAGTCAATCAAGCACATACGCCGCGCGACGGCTTTGGCACGACTTCGGATCGGCGCAAAAAAACAACGGCCCGTTTCAGGCCTAGGGTTTTCACCCCATAGCACATCAATCATTAAAACCCTATTTGGGCTTGAGTTATACACCCCAGGAGGGCTATTTCTTACCTTAAATACTTTCATGCCAGACAAAAAGTTTTCTCTCAAGGACATCCCCTGGGCCCTTCGCCGTTTGAAACGGCCGAAGCTTCGGCTGCGCGCCCTCGAACCCCGTTACATGTTCGACGGTGGTCTCCTCGTGTCCGCCGCCGAGCTCTCCGTCCTGCCCGAGCGCAGTGAGGTCCAAAAGGTTTATGCCGAGAAACTTGCGGCGGAAAAGCAGTTCGCCGAAGCCCAGAAGTCGCTCGACGACGCCGCCAAGCTTTTGTCCGCCGCGCAAGCCGCCGCGTATGCACCGGGCGCCGCCGTCGAAACGTCGGAACGCGTTGTGGTGTTTGTGGATACATCGGTCAAGGGCTGGCAGCAGCTCGTCGCGCAGGCCGATCCGGCCGCGTTGATCGTCCGTCTCGATCCGACCCAGGATGGCCTGGCCCAGATCACCAAGTCGTTGTCCGAACTGACCAACGTCGGTTCCGTTTCGATCATCAGCCACGGTAGCGACGGCCAGCTCGTCCTCGGTGGCCGCACGTATTCCACGGACGCGCTCTTGGCCCGTTCCGCCGACCTCGCCGCGATCTCCGGCGTGCTCACCGCCGATGCGGACATCCTGCTGTACGGTTGCGATTTGGCCGCCGGCTCCGCGGGCAAGACCTTCGTCGACACCCTCGCCCAGCTCACCTCCGCCGACGTCGCGGCCTCGGTCGACAAGACCGGTGCGGCCGAACTCGGTGGCGACTGGACGCTCGAGTATTCCACGGGCAAGATCCACAACTTCACGTTCGTCGATGGCCAGACCGTCTACGGCAGCTTGCTGGCGAACGCCGCACCGAGCATCGCCACGAACGAACTCGTCATGTCCACGACGGCAGGCGGTGGTCAGATCGATGGAAACATCATCGTCGACGCCGGCATCACCGATGCGAACGCCGACACCGTCACGCTCAAGAATCTCTCGATCACGTTCGGGCAGACCACCCGCACGATCAGCGCTAACGGTGCGCGCACGGCGATTCTCGAAGCGGATGGAACGACCGTCCGTGGTTACCTCACGGCGACTGACGACGGCACTTATCTGTTCGAATCTAACGGCAACTGGTCCGGCCAGCTGGTGTTCACGTACACCGTCCGTGACGACGGTGGCGTCGGCAACGCCGATCCGATCGAGGAATCCGTCGGCACGCTCAAGGTCAACGTCAACAACCAGCCGCTCGCGGTTAATGACACCGTCTCGACGGCTGAAATCAACGTCGGGCCCTTCGAGTACACGGGCAACTTGACCTCGAACGATACGGACGCCGACAATGCGACCTTGGTGACTGAGTTCCGCGTCACGCAGTTCGTCGTCGGATCGACGACATATTCGATCACCGGATACGCCACCGATGCGGCCGCCTACGCCGAAGCCAACCTCGTCGTCTCTGGCTCGACCAAGGGTGTGCTCCGCATCAGCGCCAATGGCGACTACAAGTTCACCGCCGCTGCTGGCCAGGTGAATTACTTCGGCTCGCTCCCGACGATTTCTTACACCATCTCTGACGTGGTCGTCGCCGGCGCTGCCGAACTGACGAGCAACGCGCAGTTCAGCCTCACGATCACGAACACGAACGATGCGCCGATCGCGGTCGATGACGCGCGTTCGGGTACGGAGGACACGAACGCCACGGGTAACGTCCTGTCGAACGACACCGACGTCGAGAACGACGCGCTTTCCATCACCGGCTTCACGGTCGACGGCCAGACGAAGCTCGCCGGCGAGACGGCGGTCATCGCCACCGTTGGTTCGTTCACACTTAACGCCAACGGTGCCTACACCTTCGTTCCGCTCGGCAATTGGAACGGCACTATCCCAACCGTCACTTACACCGTCTCTGACAGTAAGGGCGGTACGGATACGGGTGACCTCACCCTGGCCATCGCGGCCGTCAACGATGCGCCGGTCGCCGTCGCGGACACCAAGTCAACCGATGAAGACACGGCCACCACCGGCAATCTCATCACCAACGACTCGGACGTTGACGGAAATACCCTAAGCATCCGTAGCTTCACGGTCGGCGGCGTCACCTATAGTACCTTCGATGAAAATGGCGGTGCCGAGAAGACCGCCACGATCACGTTGAGCGGTACCACGGTGGGCACTCTGACGGTCACCAAGGCAACGGGCGCGTACTCTTTCACCCCGGCTTCCAATTGGAACGGCAACGTTCCGCTCATCACCTACGTCGTCACGGACGGCACGCTCAACGCGACGAGCACGCTCACGCTCACCGTTACCCCGGTGAACGATCAGCCGGACACCGATAGCAACTCCGTCACGGATATCCCTCGCCTCACCGTCAATAAGGCGACGGGTGCCGCTGCGACCGGCAATGTTTTGGCTGGTATCAGCGATGTCGACAACGACCCGATCACCGTCTCGACCTACTCCCTGACCATCAACGATGTGGTCGTCACGAAGAACGCCGGTCAGTCGGTCACCATTCCAAATACCAGCGGTAACAAGGGTACCCTGACCATCGGTGCAAATGGGGCTTACACCTTCATCCCGGACGCTGCTTTTAACGGTGGTTTTGACGACGGCGCCTTGCCCGAAATCACGGTCACTTTCAGCGATGGCGTCGGCTCGGCCGTCACTCGTGCCTTCCAGTTGAACATCAACGACTTACC
>CALQIY020000157.1 GCA_943330755.2 Opitutus sp. GAS368 | reverse complement strand
TCCACCCCATGGGCTGGGACGCCTTCGGTCTGCCGGCGGAACAGCACGCCATCGCGACCGGCGAACACCCGGCCGTGCAGACGCGCCGCAACATCGATAACTTCCGCCGTCAACTCCAGATGCTCGGCTTCGCCATCGACTGGGACCGCGAGCTCTCCACGACCGACGAAAACTACTTCCGCTGGACGCAGTGGATCTTCCTGAAGCTCTTCCGCCACGGCCTCGCCTACGTCTCGGAAAAGCCCGTGTGGTTCTGCCCCGCCCTCGGCACGGTGCTCGCCAACGAAGAAGTCCAGAACACCCCCGAAGGCCCGCGCTCGGAACGCGGCAGCCACCCCGTGGAACGTCGCCCCATCCGCCAGTGGGTGCTGCGCATCACGGCCTACGCCGACAAGCTCATCGAAGGCCTCGACCATGTCGATTGGCCCGATTCCACCAAGCGCCTCCAGAAGAACTGGATCGGCAAGTCCGAAGGCGCCGAAGTGACCTTCAAACTCGATGGCCATGCGGACACGCTGACGGTCTTCACGACCCGTCCCGACACGCTTTTCGGCGCGACCTACATGGTCATCGCCCCCGAGCACCCGCTCATCGAGAAGATCACCTCCGCCGAGCAGAAGGCCGCGGTCAACGCCTACGTGGCCGCGGTCCGCAACAAGAGCGACCTCGAGCGCACCGACCTCGCCGACAAGAAGAAGACCGGCGTCTTCACGGGCGCTTACGCCCTCAACCCCGTCAACGGCGCCAAGATCCCGGTCTGGACCGCCGACTACGTCCTCATCACCTACGGCACGGGCGCCATCATGGCCGTCCCCGCGCACGATGAACGCGACTGGGAATTCGCCAAGCAGTTCGCCCTACCCATCATCCAGGTCGTCGGCTCCAAGGACGCCATCGACGTCAACGAACAGCCTTGGACCGAAGACGGCCCGATGGTGAACTCCGGCCCGTTCAACGGCCTGTCCGCCACCGAGACCAAGAAGCAGATCACCGCCGACCTCGCCGCGAAGGGCCAAGGCAAGCTCGCCGTGAACTTCAAGCTCCGCGACTGGCTCTTCTCGCGCCAACGCTACTGGGGCGAGCCCTTCCCGCTGCTCTGGGTCTCCCGCGAAGACTACGCCAAGATCCCGGCCGACTCCGAGGTCCGCGAATTCCTGCCCAAGGAACCGGTCACCTGTCAACTCAATGGCGTGGAAGTCTGCGCCGTACCGCTGACGTCGAAGCAACTCCCCCTCACGCTCCCGACGGTCAAATCTTACCAGCCTTCCCCGACGGGCGATTCGCCGCTCTCGAAGGAACCCGAATGGACCGAGGTTTGGTATGACGTCGCCAGCGGCGCCACCGTCGCGCAGTCCCAAGCCCAACCCGGACCGCTCTGGGTCAAGGCTTCCCGCGAAACCAACACCATGCCCCAGTGGGCGGGTTCGTGCTGGTATTACCTCCGCTACCTCGACCCGCAGAACGCCAA
This sequence comes from Opitutus sp. GAS368, assembly GCA_943330755.2. GTDB lineage: Bacteria > Verrucomicrobiota > Verrucomicrobiia > Opitutales > UBA953 > UBA953. The sequence goes on along the minus strand of CALQIY020000157.1, from coordinate 2,908 downwards.
GGACATCGCCTCGGCCGACGCGCTCAAGTATTGGGGCTGCCCCGACTTCTACATCGGCGGGGCCGAGCACGCCGTGCTCCACCTCCTCTACGCCCGCTTCTGGCATCGCTTCCTGCATGACATCGGCGTCCTGCCGACGGCCGAACCGTTCACGAAGCTCTTCCACCAAGGCCTCATCATGGGCGAGGACGGCGAAAAGATGTCCAAGAGCCGCGGTAACGTCGTCAACCCCGACTCCATCGTCAAGGATCACGGCGCCGATGCGCTCCGCATGTACCTGATGTTCCTCGGGCCGCTCGAAGCCTCCAAGCCCTGGAGTTCCGAAGGCATCTCCGGCATCACGCGCTTCCTCAAGCGCCTCTGGCGCCTGTCCGTCGACGAGGCCACCGGCGGCCCGTCGACGAAGATCAACGATCAGGCCCAGGAGCCCGAAGACTTCGTCCGCGAACTGCACCGTACCATCCAGAAGGTCGAGAAGGACATCGAGACCCTGCAGTTCAACACCGCGATCTCCCAGATGATGATCCTGATGAACGCCGCCGAGAAGGCTCCCGCCCTCCGCCGCGAGACCGTCGAGACCTTCGTGCGCTTGGTCGCCCCGTTCGCCCCGCACGTCTGCGAGGAAATCTGGGCGCGTCTCGGCCACCAGGAAAGCGTCAGCGGTGCCGCCTGGCCGAAGTTCGACCCGGCCAAGCTCATGGAATCGACCGTGGAGATCATCTTCCAGGTCAACGGCAAGGTCCGCGCCACCGTCAAGGTCGCCAAGGAAACCTCCAAGGAAGCCCTGCTCGCCATGGCGAAGGCTGACCCAAGCGTGCAGAAGTTCCTCGAAGGGAAGCCCATCGTGAAGGAGATCGTCGTCCCCGGCCGCATCGTGAACCTCGTCGTCGCCGGCTAAGCCACCTTAGCCGCCAAAACAAAAGGGCCCCCAGCGGGGCCCTTTTCATTGGGAGGATTCGCCGCGGCTTACTTGGCTTCCGCTTCGGCGATATCTTCCATCTTCACGGGCTCCATGCGGGGCACCAAGAGATGGATGATCGCGAGGCCGATCAGGTAAGCCGAGCCCGCGATGAACCAGAGGATCGCATAGGAGCCGGTGCGCTGCAGCACTTCGCCGACCACGAACGCCAGGAGCATACCGCCCACGGCACCCGCCATACCGCCGATGCCGACGACCGAACCCACCGCCTTACGGGGGAACATGTCGGAGGCCGTGGTGAAGATGTTGGCCGACCAGCCTTGGTGGGCGGCCGCCGCCAGCGAAACCAGCAAGACGGATGGCCACATGCCGACGTCGTTGACGAAGACAATCGGGATGACGCTCACCGCGCAGATGCCCATCGCGGTCTTGCGGGCGGCGTTGACCGTCCAACCCGCCCGGATCAGGCGAGAGGAAATCCAGCCGCCGCCGATGCTGCCGACGTCCGCCACGAGGTAGATGACGACCAGCGGGAGGCCGATGTTCTTGAGGTCGACGCCATGCTGCTTGTTCAAGAAACCTGGAATCCAGAAGAGGTAGAGCCACCAGACCGGGTCGGTCATGAACTTGCCGATGGCGAAGGCCCAAGTCTGCCGGAACTTCAGGAGGCTCAGCCAGCTGACCTTGCCTTGCTCATCGGGCGGGTCGGACTCGATGTGCGCGAGTTCGGCTTGGGAAATACGCGGGTGCTCGCGGGGGGTATGGTAGGCGAAGTACCACCAGATCACCCATGCGAAGCCGATGGCCCCGGTGATGATGAAGGCCCACTGCCAGCCCCAGGTCACCGCGATCCACGGCACCAGCAAGGGAGCGCCCAAGGCACCGATGTTCGTGCCCGAGTTGAAGATACCGGTGGCAAAAGCGCGTTCCTTCTTCGGGAACCACTCGGCGGTGGCCTTGATCGAGGCGGGGAAGTTACCCGCTTCGCCCAAGCCCAAGAGGAAGCGCATCAGGGCGAAGCCCGCCGCCGCGCCGGTCAAGGTCACGAAGGCGAAACCGGTCTTCGCATCGATCTGCATCCAAGGCAGGCTGAAGGCCGGCAAGAGGTGCGCGAAGCCGTGGCCCATGGCGGCCAAGCTCCAAAGTCCGACGAAGATGATGAAGCCCTTCTTCAGGCCGATGCGGTCGATGATGCGGCCCGAGAGGACCATGCCGATCGCATAGGCGAACTGGAAACTGAAGACGATGGCGGCATAAGTGCGCTCATCCCAATGAAACTCCTTCTCCAAGGCGGGCTTCAAAAGGCCGATGACTTGCCGGTCGATATAGTTGATGGTCGCGGCGAAAAACAGGAGCGCGCAGACCGTCCAACGGTAGTTCGTACGGGGAGCAGGGGTAACCTCTTGCATAGGGCACTAAATGACCCACGGCTTTGGGCTGTCCACCCTAGACTTTCTTTGACTCCGAAAGGGAGGCAGGTTCATCTAGATAACACCCATGAAGCCTCGCATCCTGCTCACGACCACCTCCTTCCAAGACACCCCCGGCGAACACCATAAGATGCTCGCCGCGACTGGCTGGGAAGTCGTCACCGCCCGCGGCCCGCTCAATGAGGCCGATACCCTGGCCCTGATGGGAGATTTCGACGGCTATATCTGCGGCGACGACATGATCACCGCCGCCGTCATCGAGAAAGCCCTCCCCCGCCTCAAGGTCGTCTCCAAGTACGGCATCGGCGTCGACAAGATCGACGTCAAGACGCTGACCGCCAAGGGCATCCCCCTCCTCTTCACCCCGGGCGTCAACCACACGACCGTCGCCGAACACACCTTCCTCCTCCTGCTCGCGCTCGAAAAGAACTTCTACTTCCACACCGACTCGACCCGCGCCGGCACCTGGAAGCGCAAGACCGGCCGCGAACTGCTCGACAAGACCATCGGCATCATCGGCATGGGACGCATCGGCAAGGAAGTCGCCATCCGCGCCCGC
>CALQIY020000156.1 GCA_943330755.2 Opitutus sp. GAS368 | reverse complement strand
TCCAGTTGGAGCGGATCGGCAAGGAGCTCCCCGGCCAGCAGGTGGGCCTCCGTTTCAACCCGGGTCGGGGTTCCGGCGGGACGGGCAAGACGAACGTCGGTGGACCCGATTCCTCGTTCGGCATCTGGCATGAGTGGGCCGACCAAGCCCAGGCCATCGCTGCGAAGTATCGGCTCAAAGTCGTCCGCATCCACACGCACATCGGTTCCGGGAGCGATCCGGTCGTCTGGCAGGAAGTTTCCGCGGCCAGCTTGGCGCTGGTCTTGCGTTTCCCCGACGTCGTCACGCTCAACCTCGGCGGCGGCTATAAGGTTGCCCGCGTGGCGGCCGAGAAGGGCACCGACCCGCAGGTCGTGGGCGCCCCGGTGAAGCAAGCGTTCGAAAAATTTGCCACGACCCATGGTCGTCCGCTCCGCCTCGAAATCGAGCCCGGGACGTTCCTCGTCGCCAACGCCGGCGCCGTCCTCTGCCGCGTGCAGGATGTGGTCTCCACCGGCGCGCGGGAATTCCTCAAGCTGGACTCGGGCATGACCGAAATCCTGCGTCCCTCTCTCTACGGTTCGCAGCACCCCGTGCACCTGTACCCGACGAACCCGACGGGCCGCGTGCGCGATTACGTCGTCGTCGGCCATTGTTGCGAGTCGGGCGACCTGATCAGCTGCGCGCCCGGCGAACCCGAAACCTTGGCCACGCGCGCGTTGCCCGAAGCCGCGGCGGGCGACCTCGTCGTCATCGGTGGCGCGGGTGCCTATTGCGCCGGCATGAGCACGAAGAACTACAACTCGTTCCCGGAAGCACCCGAGGTGCTGCTGCAGGCGCAGGAAAAGTTCCGCCTCGTCCGTCGGCGCCAGACGCTCGACCAGATCCTGCAGAACGAAGTCGGCCCCGAAGGTCTCTAAGCCGTGCCGCTTTGTCCGCCATTGGGAGCCACGGTGCCGGCCTCGCCGCATGGCACGGTGGTCTGTTTGCCGACCTTGGCGGATGTCGAGGGCTACGAGCGTCGCGAGCCCGCCACATGGCGGCACATCACCGCCGGTTACCCGCGCTTCGTCCGCAACGCCTTGGTCTCGCAAGCCGCGGAACAGGCCGCCCGCCAACTTCAGCGCACGGGGTCGCTCTTTCCCTTGGCCTCGCGGCGCGCCGCCGACCGCCTCCTCGCGTGGACGCAGGTGACCGACGCGCACGTCGACACGGTCGGTGATTGGGTGCTCGTTTCTTTGCCGGAAGGTCCGGCCTCCGAACCGTTCGCGAAATTCGTCCAGCACACCGGGGCGCTCATCTCCTCGCGCCAAGCCGAAGCCTATCTCGCGGGTCGCGCCGCGGATGCGTCCGCGGGGCTGGTGGCGCTCGAGCGCATCCGCGCGGTCCTGGCTCCCTACCTCGCCCCCGTTCGGCCCGCGGACATCCTGGTCACGCTGGCCGGCATGAACGCCGTCGCCGCCGGGATCGCGGCGGTGAATGCCGTGCAGCGTCCGCGCGGTAAGCATGTCTGGATTCAGTTGGGTTGGCTCTATGTCGACTCCACGCGTTTGTTCGAGAAGGCCACCGACACGCGCCACGAGTTCGTGTCGGATGTGACCGACCTCGCCGCCGTCGAGCGCCTGCTCGCACAGGGTGACGTCGCCGGGGTCTTCACGGAAATCCCCAACAACCCGCAACTGGAGACCGCCGACGTCTTGGCCTTGCGCCGGCTCTGCGATCGCCACGGGGCCAAGTTGGTGCTCGACCCGAGTTCGGTCGGCTTGGCTTCCGTCGACGTGTTGCCGCATGCGGACGTGGTTTGTTCGAGCCTGACCAAGTACGCCGCCAGCGTTGGCGACGTCATGGCCGGCGTCCTGGCGATCAACCCAGGTCGTCCGGACGCCGAGGCCTTGCTCCGCAGCGCGCGCGCGTTCGTCGATGCGCCGCATGCGAGCGATGCCCTCGTCTTGGCGCAGCATATCGAAAAGATGGCGACGGTGACCGCGCGGCTTTCCGCGCAGGCGACGGTGCTCGCGCAACGGCTGGCGCAACACCCATCGGTGAGTCGCGTGCGCACGGCGTTGACCACGGCGACGGCCCAGAATTATCAAGCCATGCTCCGGCCCGGCGCGGGCCCCGGCTCCCTGATCACCTTGGAGCTGAAGGCCGACCTGCGGACCGTCTACGATCGTCTCCAGGTGGTCAAAGGGCCGAGCTTCGGTTTGGAATTCACCTTGGCCGCCCCGTTCCTGTGGCTTGCGCACTTCTCGGAAGTGACCACGCCGGAAGGTCGCGCGGGCATCCGCCGCGCCGGCCTCGACCCGGACCTGCTGCGCGTGTCGGTCGGGTTGGAGCCCATCGAAGACATCTGGGCGGCGTTCGAGCAGGCGCTCAAAAAATAAGCCCACCGGGCGGTGGGCTTAGGTCCCTCGCGGCCGAAGCTCAGCTTTCGTCGTCGGCCCGTTCCTTCGTCGTCGCGGGTTTCTTTTCGCCCCGCGCTTTCAGCATCTTCTCCCGGAACGCCGCCCGTTGTTTCTTTTGGATCTCGGCCGCCGCGGGATCTTCTTTCGCGAGCGCCTCGTCGAACGCCTTGCGGTAGGCCGTTTCGGATTCCGCCGCCTTCGTCCGCGCCTGCTTGTATTCGGCGGAGGCCTTGGAAGCCATCGCCCGGTCGGCCTTGGCTTGTTGCTGGGCGCTGGCGATATCGGGGAGCGCGAGGACCTTGCGCTTGGCCGCGCTGAGCTTCGCCTGGTCGGGGTCGCCGGCATGTTCGGTTTCGGCGGCGGGCTCGGCGGCGAGCAGCGAGGAGGGCAGGGCGGTGACGGCGAGGCCGGCCGCGAGGAGGAGGGTGGTGAGTTTAGTCATAGGTGTGGTGGGAACGGGCTTGAGGAAGTTCGCCCGCAAACGATACTGCAAGCATACCCCTGTAAGGCTCATTCCATGAAATTTTTCTCCCGTCTCCTCCTAGGGTTGCTTCTCTTGGCCCCCTTGATTGCCGTCGCGCAGAAGAAGGGCGCGGCCCGGATGATCACCACACCGCCGCTCCCGCAGGTGCCCGAGTTGCCGGATGCGTTTCCGCAGGTGTTGGGCACGCAGGTGATCGGGCCGGCGTATAAGTTCACGAAGGAAGATCCGATCGTCGAAGGCGCGCTCGTCGTGCAGGGCCTCGGCTCCCGCATCCTCAAGGTGCAGGTGCCGCCCGGGCCGCAATTCAACCAGCTCATCGCGATGCCCTTCACCCACTACCTGGTGTGGTTCCGCTCCAACGCCGATTGGAGCAAGGGCTTCACGCCGGAGATGCGTCGCCGCGAATACAACGCCACGTATGCATTTACCAAGGACCTGCTCACGCGCCGCGACACGACCGGCAAGACCTTCTTCATCGGCCACTGGGAGGGCGACTGGTACCTCTTGCCCGACCGGAACACGAAGGCCGACGTCGACCCCGCGGCGGCGGCGGCCATGGTCGAGTGGCTCAACGTCCGCCAAGAAGCGGTCGACGACGCGCGCGCCGAGGTGCCCTACACGCGGTGCCGCGTCTACACGTATGCCGAGGTCAACCGCGTCCGGGACGCGATGGTCGACGGCAAGAAGCGGATGGCCAACCTCGTCGTGCCGAAGCTGAACGTCGATTTCCTTTCCTACTCCGCCTACGACTGCCAGCTTTTGCCCGCCGCCGAAGTCACGAAGACCTTGGATTGGCTCAACGCCCAACTGCCGCCGAAGGCGAACCTGCCCGCGAAGCGCGTCTTCATCGGGGAGTGCGGGTTGTCGTGGACCGCGTGCGGCGCCGACGGCAAGGCGCACGAGGAGAAGAACCGCGAGATCTTCACGAAGTTCCTGTCATGGCGCCCCCCGCTGGTCCTCTACTGGCAGGTCTACAACAACGAGGTCGTCGACGGTAAGCAGGTCGGTTTTTGGTTGGTCGACAACAAGAACAAGAAGACCCCGCTCTACGAGACCATGAAGGAACTCTTCGTCCAGCAGGAGGACGCCGCCAAGGAGATGCGTCGCCGCACGAACCGGCTGCCCACGTTCGAACAGATGGCGGAGTTCTCGGAGAACTGGCTCGCGCAGAAAGGGAAGTAGTCCGGGCTTGAGGTGGCCGGACGGTTGGCAAGATTCGGGGCATGCGCCCCAAGCTCCTGATCGAAGGCCTCGCGACTTTCTTCCTGTGCTTGGCTTGCGCCCTCGTCCAAGGCCCGCTCGCCCCCTTCATCATCGGGGGACTCCTGCTTGCGCTCATCTATATGGGCGGCCCGGTCTCCCAGGCCCATTACAATCCGGCCGTGACCTTGGCCTTCTGCGTGCGGCGTCGACAGGCCTGGTCGGCGGGGGCGGCTTATGTCGGCGTCCAACTCTTGGCGGCCTTGGCGGCGGCGGTGGTCGCGGGGCTGTTCCACGGCCACTCCGAAGAGAACAGCCAGCACATCCTGGAGGCCCTGCAGGAGCCCGTC
>CALQIY020000155.1 GCA_943330755.2 Opitutus sp. GAS368 | reverse complement strand
TGCCGCCTTCGCCTCCGCCCAGCCAGACGACCAGCGGGTACTTCTTCGCCGCATCATAACCCGCCGGGAGTTTCAGGTGACAGGCTGCCAGCGCGCCTTTGCGGTCCACGGTCAGCTCCGGGAAATCAAATCGCAGCGAAGCGCCCGGCGCCACCAGCGCTTTGAGCTCGGTCCGCGGCACGGCCTTTTCCGCAGGTGCGACCGCCTTCTCGTCGCCTTTGGTCGAGGCCTTCTTTACGACAGGCTTATCGGCCGCAATCAGTGCGCCGCTGATGAGGAGCAGGAGGCAGAGGCGGACGAGGCTCATCGCTTTCAGCGGAACGACTTCTTCCGCCAGGCGGCGTCGGCTTCGCGGTCGGTACGGAATTCGATCACGCGGACGCCTTTGCCGCGGACTTCGAGGAGATGTCGCAGGTCGCTCCAGCCTTCCGCGAGGTCGTGACGCACTTTGTGGGCGGCGCAGAGCTTGCCGAGGTCGGTCGCCTGCGGGGTGCCCCATAGCTGTTCGAAACGGGCGCTCTGCGCGACGGCGAGATGGTTGAAGATGCCGCCACCCTGGTTGTTGATCACGACGACCGTGAGGTCGCCGCGATGGCCGTAGGCGGAGAGCAGGGCGTTGCTGTCGTGCAGGAAGGTCAGGTCGCCGCAGAGGAGTACCGTGCGCTTGCCGTCGAGCGAAGCGCCGAGCGCGGTCGATACCGTGCCGTCGATGCCGTTGGCGCCGCGATTGGTCAGCACCTCCGGGCCCGGGCCCGGAGGATGGTAGAACCACTCGACGTCGCGGATCGGCATGCTGCTGCCGACGAACAGGCGGTCATCCGGGCCGAGGGCTTCGTCGAGGAGCGACACGACGCGGCCTTCGAAGGGCCAGTCGACGTTCACGATGCGCGTGAGCTTCTTGGCGGCAGCCTTCTGGGCCGTCTGCCAGGCTTTGCCGTAAGCGGAGGCCTGAGCCGCAACCTTGTCGCCCGAAGGCACGAGCTGGCCGTCAAGGCGGCTCCAGCGCGAATGCGTCGGGTCGGTGTTCTCGCCTGCGCGCCCGAGCTGGATGACGGCAAGGTCACCTTCCTTCAGCCAGGCGCGCAGGACCTTGCTGGTCGGGAGCGGGCCGACGAAGATGGCTGCCTGCGCACGGAGTACCTTGGCGGCTTTGGCGTCGCGCAGGATGAGATCGTAGCCCGAGACGAGCGACGCATCGCCGGCAAGGTCGCCACGGAGCGTGCCCGCTCCGTCGGCGAGGATCGGCCAGCCGGTGAGGTGCGAAAGTTCACGGAGGGCGGCCGCGCTCTCGTCACGATCCTCGAAGGCATGCGGTCCGACCACGATGACGCCGCGTTCCGTCTTCGGGAGCAGGCTGGCGACCGTGGCGGGGGTGAGGGTCGGGCGGACGACGCCGCAGGGCGGGACGGCCGTGAAGGCCTCGAGATTGAGGCCTGCGGGCGCCTTGAAGCCCTTTTCCGGGTCGGAGGGGGCGAGAGGGTCGCGGAAGGGCAGATTGAGGTGCACCGGGCCGGCCAGAGGGCCTTGCGAGCGCTGCCAGGCGTCGACCAGCAGCTGGCGCCAGTGACGGAGCAGGCCTAGGTCAGCGGCGGGCACGGCGGCCTCGGCGGCCCAGACGGGATAGCCGGCGAAGATGCCGTTCTGGGCGATCGTCTGACCGGAGTGGCACTCGCGCAGCTCCGGCGGGCGGTCGGCGGTCAGGACGAGCAGAGGCGTGGCTGAGAGGCGCGCTTCGACGACGGCGGGCAGGTAGTTGGCGGCGGCGGTGCCGGACGTGCAGAGCAGGGCGGCGGGTTGGCCGGTGGCCTTGGCGAGGCCGAGGGCGATGAAGCCGGCCGAGCGTTCGTCCAGCGCGACGGTCACGTGCAGGCCGGCGCTTTCGGCGAAGGCATGGGCGAGCGGCGTCGAGCGCGAGCCGGGCGAGATCACCACGTGGGTGAGGCCGAGGCGGCGGAGGGTGCGCACGCCCACGTCTGCCCAGAGGGCGTTCGTGTTCAGGTGCTTCGTCGCGCGAGCCATAGTCACAGGCAATCCAGCAAGGGCAGGGCTGTCCAGCGTGGGCTTGGTTTTGGGTTTAAGCGGGGCCGATAAGGGCTATATTTCTGATTCCCATGGAGGTCTTCCTCTATCTCCTCCCGCTGATCCTGGCCCTGATCTTCCCGGTCATCCTCGCCCATGCCATCTTTTGCGGCATGACGTTCACGGTGGACGCCGGGCACATGCGGGTACGGGTCTACGGATATACCGCGCGCAAGGTCGCGCTGAGCGACATCGAGTGGGCCGCACACGACTGGTGCTTCTGGAACGAGCATTGGACGAATACCGTGAATCCCAAGAAGCTGATTCTGCTTCGTCGTCGTACCGGCTGGTTCAAGAATTTCGTCATCAGCCCGCCATCGCCGCCGGACTTCCTCCGTGAGCTGGCCGCACACGGCGTGACCATCCGTTGAATCTCATGCGTTCTCTCCTCGCTTATCTCTGCGCCCTTGCGGCGCTCTCCGCCGCGGACCAGCCGGTGTTCTTCGCCATGGATACCGCCGCGCGGCTCGCGCCGACGGAATGCGCGCAGGTGCTGGCCGAGCTCGGCTATGCGGGACTCGGCGGTCGACCCGCGACGGCCAAGGCGCACGCCGATGCGCTCAAGGCCAAGGGGCTCGTCTACTTCAACGGTTATCACGTCGCCGATTTCCCGTCCGGCCAGAATCAGTTGCCGGCCGAGCTCACCAAGGCCGTCGACGATCTTGCCGGCACCGGCGGCACGTTGTGGCTGGCGATGAATAAGGTGGAGCTCCCCTTGGGTCTCAGGATGCCGCCGGAATACGGCGACACCGTGGTCGTGCCACAGCTCCGTCAGCTGGTCGCCTACGCCAAGCCCAAGGGCGTAAAGATCTCGCTCTATCCGCACGCCGGCTTCTGGGGTGCGCGGTTCGAGACCTGCGTCCGCGTCGCCAGCAAGGTCGATGATTCGAGCTTAGGCGTGACCTTCAATCTCTGCCACTGGCTCAAGGTCGAAGGCTCCGAGCGCGATCCGCTGCCGCTCATCAAGGACGCGCTGCCGCGTCTGAGCTTCATTACCATCAATGGCGCCGACACCGGTGACACCCAGAATCTCGGCTGGGATAAGCTCATCCAGCCGCTCGGTCGTGGCACCTATGATGTCGGATCGTTCGTGGCTAAGGCCCGCGCCGCCGGTTACCGCGGACCCTTCGGCTTCCAGGGCTATGGCATCAAGATGGAGCCCAAGGAGCTGCTGAAGGAGACGATGGTTGGGTGGGGCAAGATTGCTAAGTAAGGGCTAGGGCTAGGGACAGGGCTGGGGCTAGGAATGGTGCAGGATGCCTAGGTTGCTTCTCTTTCATTCTGGCCGAGCCCTGGCCCTGGCCCTGTCTCTAGCCCTTGAAACAAAAAAACCCCGGTCGCCCGGGGTTTTTTCATCGGTCTTACTTGGCGGCCGCGTGTTCTTTCGCGTGGGCCCGCAGCGGGTCGTAGGCGAAGTCCTTCTTCAGGTCGCGCCACGAAGCGTGCACGTGGTTGGCGCCGCCCTGGAAGTTGGCCATCTCGAAGAGGAAGGTCGGGCCCTGGATGCTGTAGTAGTGGGGTTCGCCGACTTCGAGGCCGCCGTTCCAGGCGAACACGAGGGAGTCCTTCACGGCGTCGATCGCCGTGAGTTCGCGGGCGGCGAAGTCCGGGCGGGCGCGGCTGACGTACTCGTAGACGATCTTGCCGAGCATCTGCTTCTGTTCGGCGGTGAGCGCCGTGGCAGGGATGCCCTGGTGCTTGATGAGGCCGTCGGCTTTCTGCTTGTTGCCGGTCACGATGTCCTTGAAGGGATCCTTGTTAAGGAAGCCCTGCTTGCGCTGGTCGGCGGTGAGGGACTTGGCGAGCTGGCGGCCGAGGTCGTCTTCGTACTTCAGGAGTTCGAAGCCGACGGGGCCGGGTTGGTCGTCCTTGATCTTGCCCGGGTTGCTGGCGAAGAAGGAAGGCGTCGAGCTGACGAGCTCGCCGTCGACGAGGGTGAAGTTAAGCGAGAGATGGTGGCCTTCCCAGCGGAAGCCCCAGGTTCCCTTGAGGTCCGGCTTGCCGAAGATGGACACGAAGTAGTTCTCGGCGTCGCGCTTCGGGCCCGAGCCCTTCTCGATCTCGAGGAGGAGCTGTTCGAGGGCCATGATCTGCTCGGCCTTCATGTGGCCACGGCCGCTGAGGGCGACGGAGAGGATGGCCTGGGCGAAATGGCGCTGGCCGGGATTCATTTCCTTCAGCGGGAGGCCCTTGCGGGCGGAAGGTACGAAGATCCAGTTGGTGCGCTCGGCGTCGTCGAAGCCGAAGGTCGCCTTGGCCTTCTGGTCCGCGTTGAGCGAGCCGAGGAAGGCCGAGGCCGCGGAGGACAGCTCTTCGCCGGCGGTATGGGCGAAGGCGGGAACGGCGGCGGCCAGAAGGCCGAGCACGCAGAGGAGGCGGGTGAGGGA
>CALQIY020000154.1 GCA_943330755.2 Opitutus sp. GAS368 | reverse complement strand
CCCTACGGCTTCGCCAACCCGCACGGCCGCGTCTTCGACTACTGGGGCAACGACATCATCACCGACGCCACCGGCAACGCCAACTACTTCGGACCAGGCTTCTCCGGCCACCTCGACACCGGTGCCCACTCGGGTTACCCCCAGATGTGGAACCGTCCGTCGCGCCCCTGCCCGGGCACGGCCATCCTCAGCAGCCGCCACTTCCCCGATGACTGGCAGGGCACGTTCCTCAACACGAACGTCATCACCTACCAAGGCATCTTCCGCGCGAAGCTGACCGAAGAAGGTTCCGGCATCAAGGGAACGACCGTCGAGCCGGGCCTGATCAAGACCGACAACACCAAGGCCGGCAACTTCCGCCCCTCCGGCGTCGCCGTCGCCCCCGATGGCTCGCTGTACATCATGGACTGGTCCCAGATGCTCATCGGCCACCTCCAGCACCACCTGCGTGACCCGAACCGCGACCACCAGCACGGCCGCCTCTACCGCATCACCTTCCCCGGCCGTCCGCTGCTGACGCCGAAGAAGATCCACGGCGAGTCGATCGCCAACCTGCTCGAACTCCTCAAGGAACACGAAGACAACGTCCGCCAGCGCGCCAAGATCGAACTGCACACGCACGACAGCGCCAAGGTCATCGCCGCCACCCAGGCTTGGGTGAAGCAGTTTGACGCCACCAAGAAGGAGGACGCCCACCACATCCTCGAGGCCCTCTGGGTCCACCAGTGGCACAACGTCGTCAACCTCGACCTCATCAAGGCCCTCCTGAAGTCGCCCGAGCACAACGCCCGCGCCCAGGCCGTCCGCGTCGTCTGCTACCAGCGCGACCGCATCCCTGATGCCCTCGCGATCGTCGAAGCCGCCATCAAGGACGAGCACCCGCGCGTCCGCCTCGAAGCCGTCCGCGCCCTCAGCTTCTTCAATGGTGCCGACACCAAGCGCGCCATCGCCGCCGCCCTCGTCGTCAAGGACGAGAAGGACCAGTACATCGCTTACTGCTTCCGCGAAACGATGAAGCAGTTGTCGTCCCTCCCTGAAGGCAAGGACTTCAACATGGCGACGATCAAGAAGCCCGCCGAAACGACCTACGGCCCGACGGACAAGAAGCTCTCCAAGGCCGACAAGAAACTCTACGACCTCGGCAAGGAAGTCTACTTCCGCGAAGCTCTCTGCGTCACCTGCCACCAGGCCGACGGCAAGGGCATCGAAAGCTTCCCCGACAAGACCAAGCCGACCTTCGGCACCTACCCGTCCCTCGCCCGCATGACCGGCTACCCGACGAATCCTTGGATCGACGGCGAACCGGACCGCGCCATCAAACTCATCCTCAACGGTATGTACGGCAAGATGACGTTCCAAGGTAAGCAGTACGGCGACGTCGCCGCCGGCCAAGCCGCGATGACCCCGCTCGGCCAGATGCTGAAGGACGACGAAATCGCCGGGGTGCTCACCTACGTCCGTCAGTCTTGGGGCAACAACCTGCCTCCGGTCTCGCCGGCCCAGGTGAAGAAGGTCCGCGAAGCAACCAAGGGCCGTACGGCGATGTACACGCCCGAGGAGATCCTGAAGGAACACCCCTTCCCCGCCGGCAAGTAAGCCCTGCGCGGCTTCCCCGACCAAGGGCGTGCTTCGGCACGCCCTTTTTGTTGTGCGGTTGCACCCCGAGGCGCGCGCCCTAGCTTCGAACCATGAAGCCCCTCCTGTCGCTTGCCTGGCTGCTTGCCGCGACCCTGTCCGGAATCGCGGCCCCCGCCCCCGCCGCCGCGCCGCTGCGCGTATTCTGCTACAACATCCACCACGGCGAGGGTATGGATGGCAAGGTCGACCTCGGCCGCATCGCCCAGCTGATCAAGGACTCCGGTGCCCACGTCGCGGCCCTACAAGAAGTCGACCGCAACATGAGCCGCACACGCCGCGCCGACCTCGCCAGCGAGCTCGCGCAGCAACTGGGGTGGAAAGCGTACTTCTCCGCCAACCTCCGGACAAAGGATGGCGGCGAATACGGCAACGCCTTGCTCACCGCCCTCCCGGTGTCCGCCTGGAAGAACACCGTGCTCCCGCAGGGTCGACCGACGGAACCACGTGGCCTGCTCCAAGCCACGATCCGCTTCCAGGACCGCGACGTCGAGATCCTCACCACCCACCTCGATGCCGACCGCCGGGACGATGAGCGCCTCCGGCAAGCTCCCGCCGTATTGGCGGCGGTCGGGCTGCTTCCCGCCGACCGACCCTTCGTGCTCTGCGGCGACTTCAATGACTCCCCCAAGGGGCCAGCCTACGCGCTCCTCGCCGCCGCCCTCAAGGACAGCTGGTTGGAACTCTACCCTGGCGAGTCAGGCTTCACGATTCCGGCGGACAAGCCGACCTCGCGCATCGATTTCTTTTGGACAAAGCCCAGCCTGATCAAGCCGACGAAGGTCTCCGTGCTCAATAGTTTGGCCTCGGACCACCTCCCCCTCGTCGGGGAATTCGTGCTTCCGCCCAAGCCGGCATCGCGCTGAGGGCCTGTGAATAATATGACAGGGCGGCCACTTGAAAGCCTGGCCAGTCCCGTCATAATCCCTCCTATGTCGAGCAAGTACCCCCTTTGGAAAGCGCTCAACGCCCAACTCAAGGTGGTCGGCTCGACGACAAAGTTGCGGGCCCTCGATGAATTCCGCGCCAAAGCGAAACTCAAGGATGACTGGTGCACGCTCCATGCCTCCTACCAGCCGCGCGAGGGCCGCATCGCCGGCTACCTCCGCTTCGAACTGGTGGCCGAAGGCCCCGAGGCGATGACCGTGGTCGCCAACTTCCTCCGCGATGAAGAGCGTCTTTTGAAGAAGGTGAAACAGAAGCTCGTCTTCGAACACGTCCTCGACCCCGAACTACCCCCGGAGTGCAGCGAAGCGACGCTCAAGATCGAAGCCCAAATCGTCTCCTGGCACGGCAACGAACTCATCGATCGCCTCGCCCCTTGGGCCGCCGAAGCCATCACCGCGCTTCTTTGGATCCACGACGAAATCCGCCTGCCAAAGGGGAAGTGAGGCGGATAGAGGGGTTAGGGGTTGGGGGTTGGGGGTTGGGGGTTGGGGGTTGGGGGTTGGGGGACGCACCAAGCTAACTACTCCTTCTCGTCTCCTTTCACCCATTGGTTGGCATTTTTACACGGCCTTGTCCCCTTGCCCCCTTGTCACCCTGTCCCCACCCCCTATCCCCTTCCTTCCCCATGCGCCTCCTCGCCCTCCTCGCCGTCTGCACCGCCTGCCTGCCCGCACTCGCCCAAACGAAATCCGAAAAGGCTGCGGCACCGGCCTTCGTTGCTCCGGCGACCAAGCTGCCGCCCACGGCCAAGAAGTTCACGGCCGCCGACGGCAAAGCCTCACTCGATTACTTGGTCTACCTCCCGGCCGACTACGAAAAGGACAAGTCCAAGCAGTGGACGCTCGTGGTGTTCCTGCACGGCTCGGGCGAACGGGGCTCCGACGTCCAAGTCGTCCGTAAGACTGGCCTCACCCAGACGCTCGAACAACGCGGTGTAGTGCCCTACGTGATGGTTGCACCGCAGTGCCCGGCCAGCACCAACTGGAACGTCGGCACCCTTGATAAATTCCTCGACCAAATCCTTACCGACTACCGCGTCGATAAGAAGCGTGTCGTGCTGACCGGACTCAGCATGGGCGGCTTCGGCACCTGGAACTGGAGCGTCGAACACCCCGAGCGGTTCGCCGGGCTCATTCCCATCTGTGGCGGCGGCAAGACGGACAAGGCTGCGGCGCTCAAGGGCATGCCCATCTGGGCCTTCCACGGTGACGCTGACCCCGCGGTCAAGTTCGCCACCGGCCGAGCCATGGTTGATGCCGTCAAGGCCGCAGGCGCTGACATCAAGTTCACTGTTTACCCAGGCGTCGGTCATAACTCCTGGGGCAAAGCGTACGCCGAGACCGAACTCGAAGCCTGGATCCTCGCGCGGAAGAAGTGAAGAGACAACGGGGATGGGGGAATCGGAGGACGTTTGAAAAAGCGGGACCTGAAATGACGAAGGGCGTGACCGCGTCACGTCCCTACAGCAACCCGCTTGCCTTCTCCTGCCTGGGGTAGGGGCGCGACTGCGTCGCGTCCGTTCGCGGACAGACGGAGAAATCCCGATGGGGTGGCTATCCCCGCGCGCACCCTACCCATGCTGCGTCCAAGCCTGCTCTTTTGCGTTCCACAACCCACAACCCACAACCCGCAACCCATCCCCAATCCCCTACAACGCCATCCCCCATCCCCAATCCCCTTAAAACACCCTTCCCTTTTCCCCCTTTAGAGGGTTAAAACGACCCCTTCCCATCCCCTTTACCGTCCATGACCTCCGCCCAAGTCCGCCAATCGTTCCTCGACTTCTTCAAGTCGAAGCAGCACTCGATCGTCCAGTCGTCGAGCCTGATGCCCGATTCGCCGAACCTCCTGTTCACGAACGCCGGCATGAACCAGTTCGTCCCGATCTTCCTCGGCCAGACGAAGTGCCCCTACACCCCGGGT
>CALQIY020000153.1 GCA_943330755.2 Opitutus sp. GAS368 | reverse complement strand
CAAAGGGCAGGGTGGCTTGACCCGTGGGGACCTCTGCCGCACCTTGGTGTCTAACACGCACCAGGGTGCTTCGGCATCCGTCTCCCATGTCCGACTCCAACCCCCTCGCCGGCACGCCTCGCCGGACCCGCGACCAAGTGGCTGACCTCCACTTCATGGACGCGCGCTACAAGCTCCTCGACCTCGCGGCCTTCCTCGATCGCCTCGAAAAGGCCAGCGGCCCCGAAGACCATCGCGTCCGCGGGCTCCGCGCCGCGCTGCCGCTCCTGCTGTCGGCCGGCGACGACCGCGTCGCCCAGATCCTCCACCTTTGGAGCGACCCTTCCGTCGCCCCGATCGAAAAAGCCGACACCAAGGCCGCCTCCGGCGTTTGGCCCGGCCTCAAGTAAGCCGCCACCATGCGTTACATCGAACCCCACGGCCACATGGTGAGCCGCACCACCGACGACTACCAGGCGATGGCCTTGGCGGGTTGCGCGGCCATCTGCGAGCCGGCCTTCTGGGCGGGCTTCGACCGCAAGACCGCGGACGGTTTCTACGATTACTTCTGCCAGCTCACGCAGCACGAGCCGAAGCGCGCGGCCAAGTACGGCCTCCCGCATTACTGCTGGCTCTGCATCAACCCGAAGGAGTCCGAGGACATGAAGCTCGCCGACGACGTGCTCGCGCTGATCCCCGAATTCATGAAGGCCAAGACGGTGCTCGGCATCGGCGAGATCGGCCTGAACAAGAACACGCGTAACGAGATGCGCATCCTCGAGAAGCACGTCGAACTCGCGGTGAAGCACGACCAGCTGATCCTCGTCCACACCCCGCACCTCGAGGACAAGCGCAAGGGCACGCGCCTCATCATGGACGTCCTCAAGGCCGCCGGGAAGGTGAAGCCCGAGCGCGTCATCATCGACCACGTCGAAGAGCACACCATCGGCGAGGTCCTCGATCAAGGCTTCTGGGCTGGCATCACGCTTTACCCGGAATCGAAGGCCACGCCCGTGCGCGCGGTCGATATGCTGGAGAATTTCGCCTCGCAGCGCGTCTGGTTGAACAGCGCGTGCGATTGGGGGCACAGCGATCCGCTCGCCGTGCCGAAGGCCATGCAGGAGATGCGCCGTCGCGGTCACTCCGCCGCCGCCATCGACAGCCTCGTCTACGGCAACCCCGTGCGCTTCCTGTCGCAGTCGCCGAATTTCAAGGACCCGCAGGCCCTGCGCTGACCGTGAAGCTCTCGTCCGGCCTCAGCCTCGCCTATTGTACCAACGTCCATCGCGGCGAAGGGTGGGTGGAGACCTTCGCGGGCTTGCGCGACCACGCCCTGCGTGTGCGCGACCGCGTCGCCCCCGGCCAGACGTACGTCCTCGGCCTGCGCCTCGGCGACCGCGCCGCCGCCGAACTCGCCGAGCCGGCGACGTTGACGGCCTTCCGGCATTGGCTGGATAAGGAGAACTGCGTCGTCGCGGGCATCAATGGGTTCCCGTTCGGCCCGTTCCATGGTCAAGCCGTGAAGGACAACGTCTTCGCGCCCGACTGGTGCGAGCCCGCGCGCCTCGAGTACACCAAGCGGCTCTTCGACCTCCTCGCCACGTTTGGTCCGCCCGAACAGGTCGGCACCGTCAGCACGCTACCGGGTTCCTTCAAAGGTTTCGGTCGCAACGCCGATGAGCTTAAGGTCATGCGCCGCAACCTGCTCGCGTGCGGCGAACACCTCGACCGCTTGCGCGACCGCACCGGCGTCACGTTGCGCCTTGCGCTGGAGCCCGAGCCGATCGGCCATGCCGAGAACACGCCCGAAGCCATCCGTCTTTTTGAACAGCTCCGCGCCGACGAGTCGTCGAAGGGCCTCGTCGACCGCACGCTCGGCATCGCGTACGACACCTGCCACTTCGCGTTGCAGTATGAGCAGGCCCATGAGGCCATCGCGCGGCTCGACGCCGGTGGTGCGCCCGTGCTCAAGTTCCACCTCAGCTCGGCGCTGCGGCTCAAGCCCACCGAAGTCGCCCTCGCGCGGCTCGCGAAGATGCATGAGCCCGTGTACCTGCACCAGACCATGGGGCGGGCGAAGGACGGCTCCATCGTGCGTTTCAAGGACATCCCGTTGGCCATGGCCGCCATCGACCAGCTCCGGACGCTCGAAGAACTCCGCGTGCACTTCCACGTCCCCGTGAACGCGGATCACCTCTCCGACGAACTCTCGACCACGAACGACCACTTGCGCGACGCCATCGCCGTCATCGGCAATAACCCTGGACGTTGCCGCGAACTCGAGATCGAAACGTACACGTGGGAAGTCCTCCCGCCGGAAGTCCGCACCGCCGACGTCGCGGACATGATCGCCGCCGAATACCGCTGGACCCTCGCCGAACTCGCGAAGGCCGGCGTGAAGCCCCTGTGATTTCCGCATGAACCTCCGCGCTTGGCTGGTCCTTTCCCGCGCCTCAAACCTGCCGACGGTGTGGTCCTCGGTCATGGTCGGTTGGCTCGCCGCCACCTATTGGGACGGGATGTCGTCTTCGCTGTCCTTGTACCCGCAGATGGTCGACTACAGCAAGCCGGCCAACGGAACCATCGTTTTCTGGACCTTGCCGTGGCTCCTGCTGGCCGTCTCGGCGATCTACATCGGCGGGATGATTCTCAACGACGCCTTTGATGCCGCCTGGGATGCCCAGCATCGTCCGTCGCGGCCGATTCCTTCCGGAGCCGTCGCACGCTCCACGGCTTTGGTTGTCGGCTTCGGCCTCTTGCTCGTCGGCGCGGCGGGCGTCATCGCGGTCCGCGTGCTCAGCGTGCCTGACTTGCTCGGTGTCGTGGCGGTCGCGGTCCTCGCGCTCACGCTCGTCGCGGGTGTGCTCGTCTATAACCGCTGGCATAAAGGCGTCGTCTGGGCTCCGGTCGTCATGGGGCTCTGCCGCGCCTTGTTGCCGGTGATCGGTGCGGCCATCGCGGGCGAAGGTTTCGTCCACACCCTCGCCACTAAGCAAGGCTTCGCCCTTTTCCTCGGAGCGGCGACGCTCTGGGCGCATACCTTCGGACTCACTTGGGTCGCGCGCCATGAGGCCACCGATGGCACCCCGCCGGGCTGGACCGCTTGGGCGCTCTTCGTCATCCCCTTGCCCTTGGCCTTGTTCGCCGGCTACGACTCCATGGGTTGCGGAGTCTGGGCCTGGGTGGCGCTGGGCTTGTTCCTCGTTTGGCTCTGGAATTCCAATCGCCGCCACCCTTTGCCGGCCGGCGTGCCCGGACGCGTGTCCGACCAGCTCGCGGCTTTCCCGTTTCTTGATTATCTCGTCTTGGGACGGCCTTTGCTTTGGACGATCTTGCTGTTGGGCGCGCCCGCCTCGGTCGTCTTCCATCCGACCCATGTAGATAACTTGGTCCCGTTCGGTGCGCTGGCCTTGCTTGGACCACTCGTCTGTTTCGGCCTGACGTTGCTGTTCCGTCGCTGGATTCCGCAGACCTAAGCCTTTTTGGCGGGAATTGGCGGGGTCGGGAGGGAACAGGGCTTGCCCGCAGGGGTCGTAAGGTCTCTGATAACCCACCCCCAGGGCTATGGACGACTCCCTTGACCTCGAATTCTCGGTGACCTACCGCCACCGCATCTTCTTCACGGAGCATGCGTTCGCGTCCGGCAACCGCGTCCTCGCCGACCTCTTCGCCGGCGCCAAGGTCATCCCGATCGTGGATTCCGGCCTAGCGTCGGCCCGTCCGGGCTTCGTCGCGGAAATCGCTGCCTACGGCAAAGCCATGGGCGTGCATTTCACCCGGACGCCGCTGGTGCTGACGGGCGGTGAAGCCGCCAAGAAGGACTCGGCGGTCGTCAAGGCCGCGCTCGCCGCCATTGAAGCCGACAAGATCTGCCGCCATTCCTACGTCCTCGCCATCGGCGGCGGCGCCTTCCTCGATGCCGTCGGCTTCGCCGCGGCGACCGCCCACCGCGGCGTCCGTCTCGTGCGCATGCCCACCACGACTTTGGGTCAGGGCGACGCCGGCGTCGGCGTGAAGAACGGCATCAACACGTTCGGGAAGAAGAACTTCACCGGTGCCTTCGCGGTACCGGCAGCGGTCGTCAACGACCTCGGCCTGCTGGCCTCGCTCGATGCCCGCGGACTCCGCGACGGCCTCGTCGAAGCCGTGAAGGTCTCGCTGCTCAAGGACCCGGTCTTCTTCGGCAACCTCGAGAAGGAGTCCGCGCTGCTCGCCGCCGGCGACATCCCCGCCATCGGCCGCGCCGTCCGCCGCTCGGCTGAGCTCCACGCCCGTCACATCGCCGGCAATGGCGACCCCTTCGAGCTCGGTAGCGCGCGTCCGCTCGACCTCGGTCACTGGGCCGCGCACAAGCTGGAATCGATGACGAACCATCGCCTCACGCACGGTGAAGCCGTCGCCGTGGGCTTGGCCTTGGATATCCTGTGCGCCCGCGACCTCGGGCATTTCGGCCGGGAAGAAGCTGAGCGTACCCTGAATCTGCTCACCGCCCTCGGCTTCCGGACCTATGCTCCGGAGATGCACCTCGACGGTGGCGCCCCGAT
>CALQIY020000152.1 GCA_943330755.2 Opitutus sp. GAS368 | reverse complement strand
GGGGCAGCTGCGTCGGTACCAATCGAACTCGTGCTCCTCCTGACGCCTTTCTCGGCTGAATCCGTGTTCGCTTTCCCATTCCTCACGGGCTGCTTCGACACGCTCCTCGAATTCGTCGTCGGATTCGTCCTCGTCCTGCTCGAATTCACTGGAGTCGAATTCCTCTTCGTCCTCGTCGTCGAAGTCGGGCACTTCGTCGTAGATTGTCCCGTTCACGCAGAGCTCGAAGCAGCCCTCCGCATCATTCCAGAAGGCCCGGAGCTGGTCGCCCTCTCCGGAGACCTTCTCGCCGGGCAGGGCCGGAAGGATCTTACCGCCGGACGCAGCCTTGGTTTCGTCGACCAGCTTGAACCAGTCGGCGGTGAAGAGGGCGATGCCGCCCAGGGTGAGGGTCTTCAAGAAGTCGCGTCGGTCGGAACTCATAGTAGGGATACTCTACCCAAGATACGCCGTCCGTCCACGTGACGACCTGTCATAGAGTGGCATACGGGAACCTAGGTATTAGCGGTAAGCGGTTGGCGGTTGGGAACACCTGTTGGAAGCGCCGAGGGCTGAATCGATTAAGCCCGCCACCGGCCACCTGGGGCTACCACCCGAAACGGCTGCCACCCTTTGCCGACGACCCCTCGCGTCCATTGGACACGGGTGATACAATAGAGGGACTACGCCCGACATGATAATGCACCACTTCCTCTACGAGGACTACGAGTTCCAGGATTACCCGGCCGAGCAGCCGCTGCCCGAACTGCGGACCGGGAAGACGTCCGTACAGGAGCAGGAATGGCTCGCGCTCCAAGGCCACCCGATCGCCGATACCATCCGGATCCTAGAGATTGAGTATATGAAGTATCCGATGGACCGAAACTATCTGAACCCGCTGCGGCGGCTGATGCTCGTCGCCTACGGCGCACATCCCTTGTTCGGAGCTAGGGCGACGCATCGGCTCACCGGCTACATCAGGGTCTCTCATTACGCCGAAGCAGAATTCGAGGCCATGACTCTAGCCTCGGATACGTTCGCCCAATACGCCTTCGCCCTCGGTCTGTCCGCCGAATGCGCCGACCACGCGGCCGAATGCGCCGAGCTCGCCGCCAAGCCCCCTGAAGTCAACGCCGGCTGGCGCAGCCGCGCTGACCAGTTGCGGGCTCACATCAAGACGGAGGATTCTCGCGCCTGAAGAGCCACCTCGGCTTCACCTTTCCACACCAACCCACATACATTAAAGCACCTCATGAAAACACTCCTGGCCCTTCTCCTCGGCTCACTCAGCGCCCATGCCGCCGACCTCGACTTTCGCTCGGTGAAATCAACAGCCGTCGCCTCGGTCCGGGTGACCGAGTTCCTTCGGGAGTGCGGCTATGAGCCGCGGGTCGTGGAGGACGCCAGCCTCATCACGGACCGGGGCCTGCACATCACCCATAAACCGGTCAACAACCCGAAAGGCCTGGATCGTATCGTCGTCTCGTTCGCCTTTGACGGCACGGGTAAATCCACCCCCGCCAAGCTCAAAGCGGTCAACGAACTCAATGACATCTTCAACACCAGCACCATCCTACTTGATGAAAACGGCGACGTCATCTTCAGGCTGAACATCACCTTCAGCGACATCCTCAGCGAGCGTGAGCACCGTGAGTTTATTGCGCACATCCATGCCTTCCTGGATCATTTCATGAACGACGCCAAGACCCAGCCCCTTCGCGACGCCATCATGAAATAATGCGCCGCGCGGAATGCCGGCAGGGTCGTTAGCGCATGACGTCAGTTCTCGGACCGATATCCGGCTGCCTGGGGCCTAACTAAGACCCGACGACTCCCCTCCGGCGGTTTCGAACGGCGGCGATGGCAATCACCGCCCTACCCAAGGCCCTCCGAAACCTCTGACTTCACCTTTGCACATTTGCACAGGAGCTTCGCTCCGATTTGCACTTTTGCACTTCATGTCCCGCCACCCGCCACCCGAAGCGATGCATCCCCTTGCCCACCTGTCACCGTGTCAACGTGTCCCCTCGTCGCGGCTCAGGCCGCGACGTAATCCACCACCAATGCCTTCTCCAGCACTCCACCCAACATCGCGACAAACTCCTGATGCGCCGGCTCGTGGAGATATTGCTTCTCGAGGGCCTCCTTCGAGGCGAAGGTCAGCGTGAAGATGTGGGTGAAGCCTTGGTCGAGGCCTTCCGGGCTCACGTTGGTGCCCCACTCGAAGCCCTTGATCGCCGGTAGCTTGCCCGGGAGCGCCTTGAACGCTTCGACCACCCCGCGGACTTTCTCCGCGGGTGCGTCGGCCTTGAACTGGAAGATCACGATATGGCGGTAAGGACTCATGCGTCGAAGGAGCCTGTTCCCCGCCTCTCGTCAACCCTAGGTAGGGACGGCTCTCCGAGCCGTCCGCTCATCGCGTTTCGGCGGACTCCGAGAGCCCGCCCTACCCCCGCCCGGCCTTCCGAGGACAGGGTCATGAGCGATCTGGCAATAAGCCTTCTGCTGCCAGCAGTCCCAGCTTAGCGAAGTCGCACGGCCTTCTGAACTTCCTTGGGCACGAAGGATAAGAATCCGTCGGTGATGGCGTGGGCCTGCGTCAAGGGCATGCGATCAGCCTCATGTCCCTGCCCCCAGGAATCCGTGTAGATTACTTCACTCTTGGCCGCATTGTAACCGTTGATGATCCGTGCGTGTCCGCCACCATCGACATTACAAAGCCAGAGAACCGGCTGGCCCTTGTCGATGGCCTCTTTGATGAAACTGGCGAAGCTCGTGAGGCCCTTGCCGCTCGAGGCGACGGGGTACACCTCGAGCTTGGCTGCGGCCCGTCCTAGCGCGGCGATGATCCCCGGGATGTTGGTGCCTTGCTTAGCGTCCGAACCAGCGACCTTTGCCACGCTCAGCATGTCGACGTTACGTCCGTAGTAGTTAAGGATCCGGGCCATCGAAGCGGGATAGCAATAAGACGATTCGCCCTGATCGATCATCGGGATCTCGAGGTAGACGCCGCCCTCGGGGTGCTTCCGGAGATTAGTCCGGTAGCGGTCGAAGCTGAGCCTAGTGACCATGTATGGGATATCTTCGAAAAGCCGTTCGGCCGAACTAAGCCCCGCCAGCGTGCCGATCGTCGGATCGAGGATCTTGGCGACGTCGACTCCAGGCGGATAGGCGGTGAGGCGGCGGCCAGTCAGCAGGTAATTGCCTTCCCAGCTGCGCATCGACCAGACGAGCTTGGTCTCGTTCTGGAAACTCTGCTCACCGAGCGGCAACGATGAATCCTTACGAGCAGGGGCCGAGCGGCTGGACTGCTTGCCCACCGGGTAGGAATTAAGCCCGACCGCCGGGGTCTCCTGGGCGCGGATGTTGATGGAGCTGGTCGGGAAGCTCCGGATGCGCGTCGAGATCGCCTCCTTCATGGCATCGAGGAAATAGGTGCGGCCGCTGCTCACGACCATGCGCGTGCCCACGTCAGGCCTCGCGTCTTCGGGGAACCGGACCTGCATGGCATGAAGCCTGTCCGCGACGATATGGCAGGTCACCTCGCCGCTCATGCCGAAGAACCCAGTGATCTGCGTCGTGGACTGACGACTGAAGTTGAGCCCGATAAGGGTGAAGCGCTCCCGCAGCTGATCTTCATCCATCGCGAAAAGATAGGTGTCGAAGAAGAGCGAGACGATGTCGCCGACATCGTAGGTGTGGAGCACGATGCTCATCGGGACGCCCCCCGCGAAGTACTCGCTTTCCTCGCTGTAGGTCGCCTCCAGCGCATACGCGATCGTGCGTTTCGGTACGTCGAACTGCTTGATCCAAGTGGTCACCGTCTTCGGATGACGGTCCTTCCGGACGTTGCGGACCGTGCGAGGTTCACCGAACCTGGCGGACAAGACGCCCTTGAAGTAGGCCTCGGCCTTGGGGTCGCGGGTATCGACGCCCAGCCAGAGATGCTGCACATGCACCTGGTCCGTGATGGCGATCAGCTGGTTGACGCGGTAATCGCCGAGACGGAAATCCAACCCATTGGCGGTCTTATGACCTTGGTAGATGTAGTTCTTCGAGGTGACTTTCCAGTCAACCGCCGAAGGCAGGGAACGCCCGGGCATCCTGCTGACAGGCCATAGGGCCAGGCTGTTGAGGGTATCGGCGCGGGAACCCGGCCAGCCTCGCCCGAAGAATGCCTCCAGAAGTTGCACCGACTCGAGCGACGGCGTCACCTGAGGCTTGGCCTGAGGTGCGGCGGCCTGAGAAAACATCACCGCCGGAATGAGGATATGCAGCAGGACCAGGATGACACGCATAGGGGATGCCTATTAACTACCTAATAACTTACCAGCCATTTATGGCATACCCTATTTTCTCGCGGCAGGGGCAGCACCACTTGCTGCCCTAAGTTTCACTAGGTAGGGTCGGGACCGCGTCACGACATAGGAGCCTTTCGCCTCCATTCAGCCGGACAATGGAGAAACTTTCCACTGGGTAACCTGATGCTCTCCGGCAAGCGTTGGGAGAGGTAGGCAGCCGAGGTCAGCGTGAATGAGTTCGGAGC
>CALQIY020000151.1 GCA_943330755.2 Opitutus sp. GAS368 | reverse complement strand
GTTCATGACGACGCGGGCGGTCAGCGGGTTCTCGCGGGCGACGAGCCACTTGGCGAGGTCGAGACGGTCAGGGATGCGGCCTTCGAACTTGGGTTGAGGCAGGTAGTGGGGCAGGGCGGCCTTCACGATCTCGCCGGATTCGTCCATCCAGTTGCCCCGCGGCAGGATGCGGACCGTGCGGACGACGGCGGCCTTGGTGGTGACGAGCGACTTCGGGATGGCGGCCCGAAAGGCGTCATGGCTCATCTGGGCTTGGGCGATGGCGTCGCGTTCGGCCTTCAGGGCTTCAGGGTGCAGGGAGAGATAGTAATCGCGAACGATGTTCTTCTCGGCGGCGGAACGCTTGGCGGCCGGCTTCTTGAGGATCGGCGCGGCCTGGGCGGCGAGCTTGGCGTCGGGGTCCTTGCGCTTGGCTTTCGCCTTGGTCTTCTTGGCCACCGGTGCGGGCTTGGTTTCATCGGCCAGTTCCTGCTCCCAGGCGACGATCGCTTCGGCGAGGGAAGGGGCGGCGACGTCGAAGACCTTCTTGGCCTTGGTCACTTCGGTCGCGAGTGCGGTGAGGCGCGTCGCCTGGTCCGCCGTCGCGAGCAGCATGCCTTCCTCGCGGCGGCCGATGTCGGGCTCATGGATGTCGGCGAAGAACGCGCCGAGGGTGAAGAAGTCCCGCTGGGTGAAGGGGTCGAACTTATGGTCATGGCACTGGGCGCAGCCGGTGGTCTGGCCGAGCCAAGTCGCCCCGACGGCGCGGACGCGGTCGTTCAGCATGCGTTGCTGGTAGTCCTTGGCCTGGGCGCCGCCTTCTTCCGTCGTCAGGAGCAGGCGGTTGAAACCGGAGCCGATCTTGGCCTCCTGGTCGGAGTCGGGCAGCAGGTCCCCGGCGACCTGTTCGAGGGTGAAGCGGTCGAAGGGCTTGTTCTGGTTGAAGCTGCGGATGACGTAGTCGCGGTAGGGCCAGACGTTGCGCGCGGTGTCGCTGTGGTAGCCGATCGTGTCGGCGAAGCGGACGACATCCAGCCAGCCGATGGCCATGCGCTCGCCGTAGTGCGGCGAGGCCAGCAGGCGGTCGACGAGCTTGGCGTAGGCGTCCGGCGACTTGTCCTGGATGAAGGCGTCGACTTCCTCCGGGGTCGGCGGCAGGCCGAGCAGATCGGCGTGCAGGCGGCGCGCCAGGGTGCGACGATCGGCTTCGCCGGCCGGCGCGAGGCCCTTCGCTTTGAGGCGCGCGGCGACGAGGGTGTCGATCGCCTTGTCCGTCGAAGGTACGGGCGCTTTGCTCGGCGCTTCGTAGGCCCAATGGTTCTGGTACTTCGCGCCTTCGGCGACCCAACGCTTGAGGAGTTCCTTCTGTTCGGCTGTCAGCTTCTTATGCGATTCGGGCGGCGGCATGATCTCTTCCGGATCGGTCAGGAAAAGCCGCTTCACCAATTCGCTCGCCGCGGCGTCGCCGGGGACGAAGGCCTCCTTCTTCAGCGCTTCCTCCCGGATGTCCAGGCGCAGCTTGGCCTTCCGGTGGCTCGCGTCGTTGCCGTGGCAATAGAAGCAGTTGTCCGAGAGGATCGGCCGGATGTCGCGGTTGAATTCGACGGGTTCGGCGGCGGACGCCGACGAGGCGGCCAGACACAGGGTGGCGAGGGCGAAGCGAACGCTCATGGGGGTGGCAGCAAGATGCAGGATGAAAGAGGGGGGATAAAGGATGAAAGAATCGGGACCGCTGCCTTGTTCATCCGCTCAAAGGGAAACCGGAGACCGGGATGTATGCTGCGGATATGTTTCATTCTCAGGTCCCAGGTCTCGGCCATCAGGTTCCGGTTACGGGTCTTCAGCACCAGGTACAGGTTCGGGCCTGAACCCGTACCCGAACCTGACAACCCGTACCTGATGCCCGGCTGCCGAGGCCTGAGACCCGAAGATGCATGCACCCTAGCCAACTATCCGGTTTCCCCATGGTGCCCCCTTTGAGTCCCGCGCGCTCCCGCCAGCCTCTCAACTAACTTCGCCCCCTCAGCGTCCAAACGGTCCCTGCTCCTGCGTGACCTTGCCGTGCGTGGCCTCTTCGGCTTCCAACCGCTTGAGTCGCTTGATGTATAGGACGAGTCCGACGAACAACAGGATATCGATTCCCAGCATGATCATGCCGGTCTGGGTCGCGTTGGGTCCGAGGTCGAAGGTCAGCGGACCGAAGATCTTGCGCCAGAAGCTCGGCCGGTCGGGCTTGATGGATTCGACGAATCCGCCGATGAGGTAGAGTGAGCCCGTCGAGTAGGCGAGAATCGGGGGCAGTAGCTTCGCGGGCTTCATGAGGGCTTACTTCTTGAACCAGGCGTTCTCCTTGTCTCCGCCGCTCAGGACGTAGGCCACGAGGTCAAGGATCTCTTCCTGCGAGAGCATGCTCAGGAGCATGGGCGGCATGGGCGAGACAGTGCTCAGTTCCATGCTCTTCACTTCCTTGCGGTCGATGGAGACCTGCTGGGAGGGGTCGGAGAGGTCGGTGTTGATGCTCACGCGGTCGCCGTTGAGGTTCACGACGACTCCGCTGAAGGTCTCGCCGTTGTTCTTGGTGACGATGACCGGCGCGAACTGCTCGTTGATGACCTTGCTGGGGTTGATGATCTGGTCCAGGAAGTCATGCGGGCTGTAGCGTCCGCTGGACAGCGTCAGGTCGGGTCCGGTCATGCCGCCGGCGTTGCCGAAGCGGTGGCAGGTGAAGCAGGCGGCGGCGCTGAAGACCTTGCGGCCCTGGGCGAAGTCGCGATCCTTGAGACCGGTCTTGGTCGCGGCGCTGAGTTCGTCGAGCGTCCAGTTCTTCGGCGTACGGCCGGCGAACATGGCGCCGACGTTCTCATACGCGGACTTCACGGGCGGGTTCTTGGCGAGGGCGATGAGCTTCTCGTGCCGGCCGAGCTCTTCGGGCGTGAACGTGGCGAGGCTGTCATTGTGGATGAACTCGACGAACTTGCCGAAGCTCGAGCCGCCGCGGTAGCTGGCGGCCTTGACGAACCAGTCGAGCTGCTTTTCGCGGAGCTCCGGGGTCCAGCCGGCCTTGAGCATACGCACGCTGCGCATGACCTCGAGTTCCGGTTCCTGGCTGCCCGCATTGGCGACGAAAGCCATGGCCTTGGCGGCGAGGGTCGGCGACTGGAGGTGGCCGAGGGTCTCGACGAGGAGCCAGTTGAGGCCGAAGTCGGCCGAAGGATAGGCCGGGTCGTATTGGGCGATGATCGCGGCGACGCCGGCGGCGTCCGGATTGCCGTAGCGGTGCAGGATGATCTGGGTCAGACGCACGTGCAGGAGTTTCTGCTCCAAGGTGAGCTGGCTAAAATCATCGGCGCGCAGGGCGGCGAGCAGGCGATCGCGCAGGGCGGCTTCCGCCGGGCTGGGCGCCGCGGTCGTCGGCGCGATGCCGGTACGCGGGTCAGGCTTGGCGGCGCGCTCGGTGTGGTAAGGGCACTTGGCGGCCTGACGGGCCAGCGCGAGGAAGGCTTCGAGGCGCGCGGTGGGGTTCTTCTCGGCGAAGGCGCGTTCGCTCCAGCCGGCGTAAGGCTGGTGCTCAAGCACCACGCGGGCGGCGAAGCGCAGCCAGCGGTCGGAAGAGGAGAGGTGCGGCCAGGCGACGTCGGCGGCCTTGGCGTCCTGCTTGCCGTGGAACTGCTCGAGGGCCTTGCGGGCGGCGACTTCGGGGGAGATCTTGGCGACGGAGGCCAGGACGGGCTCGGTAGATTCCTTGCCGACGTAGGTCACGCGGTAGAGGCCCGACTGGACCTTGCGGCCGCCGATGGCGAAGTACATCGCGCCGTCCTGCGGGTGGATGAGCAGGTCGGTGACCGGCAGGGGCGCGCCGCCGATGAAGTCGGTCTTGGTGCCGACATAGCTCGCGCCCTTGGCCTTGAGGTCGATGGCGTAGATCTTGCCCCAGCTCCAATCCATGATGTAGAGGGCTTCCTGGTACTTGGCCGGGAACTTGGCGCCGTAGCCGAAACCGATGCCGGTGGGTGAGCCGGGGCCGATGTTCACGGTGGCGGGGAGGTTGTCCGGATAGAACTCAGGATACTTGCCGGCGCCGTTGCGCCAGCCGTATTCGCCGCCGCTGACGACGTGGTTCACGCGGGTAGGGCGATACCACGAGGTGTTGAAGTCGTACTCCATGTCGGCGTCGTAGGTGAACAGGTCGCCGGCGCGGTTGACGGCGCCGCCGTAGATGTTGCGGAAACCGCTGGCGAAGGTCTCGAAGGTCTTTCCGTCCTTGCTGATGCGGTAGACGATGCCGCCCGGGGCGAGCACGTGGCGGTTATGGCCGCGGCCGTCCGGCATGCGGGGCAGGAGATGGTCATCGCCCCAGAGCGGCGCGACGGGCGAGGTCGCCGGGGTCTCGGTCTTCACGGAATTATTTCCGGTGATGAGGTAGAAGCCGTTCTGGTCGGGAGTGAC
This sequence comes from Opitutus sp. GAS368, assembly GCA_943330755.2. GTDB lineage: Bacteria > Verrucomicrobiota > Verrucomicrobiia > Opitutales > UBA953 > UBA953. Next base: position 150 of record CALQIY020000151.1, on the reverse strand, counting down.
GACGACCTTGTGGACGCCGTGGTCGCCGCCGGACTGGATGTCGCGAAGGAGTTCGACCTTATCGAGCTGGTCGTCGCCGTCGCTGTCGCTGAGGCGGTAGAAGCCGCTGGGGATCTTCTTCTCGTAATCGTTGACGCCGGCATAGAGGGC
>CALQIY020000150.1 GCA_943330755.2 Opitutus sp. GAS368 | reverse complement strand
CGCCCTCGACCGCAACTTGCTCCATCGCTTCGGCCTCCTGTTCGTCATCCTTGGCGTCGGCCTGGCGCTGTCTTTGGCGACCGACACCTTCCTGAGCGTCGCCAACCTCACCAACGTCGCCCGCCAGGTCTCCATCAACGGTATCCTCGCTGTCGGCGTGACCTTCGTCCTGCTCACCGCCGGGGTCGACCTCTCCCTCGGTTCCGTGGTCGCCCTCAGTGGCGTCGCCTGTGCGACCTTCGCCCATCCGGGAGAACATTCCGTGTTCGTCCCGATCGCCGTCGGCTTGATCACCGGAGCGGCCTGCGGACTCGTCAACGGCGTGGTCGTCACGCGTGGTGGCGTCGCCCCGTTCATCGTGACGCTCGGGATGATGACTATCGCCCGTGGCCTGGCCCTCATCGTCAGTGGCGGACGCCCCGTCGCGAACATGTCGAATGAGTTGACCGCGCTCGCCGGCGAATTCCAGGGCATCCCGATCCCGGTGCTCTGTTTCGCGGGCGTCGCCTTCGCCGCCTGGTTCTTCCTGCGTAACTTCCGCCTCGGCCGACACATCTACGCCGTCGGGGGCAATGAGCACGCCGCCCGCGCCGCCGGCGTACCGGTCGAACGTGTGAAGCTCTTCGCCTATGGTCTCTGCGGACTCCTCACCGGCCTCGCCGGCGTCGTCCTGGCGGCCCGCATCACCACCGGGCAGCCCAACGCCGGCCAAGCCTACGAACTGGATGCCATCGCCGCCGTGGTCATCGGGGGCACGAGCCTGTCTGGCGGGGTCGGCACGATCACCGGCACGCTGCTCGGAGTCCTGCTCATCGGGGTGATCAACAACGGGTTGGATTTGATGGGTGTTTCTTCGTATTATCAGGCGGTCATCAAAGGCGTCATCATCGTCGGTGCGGTTTGGCTCGACCGACGTCAGGCCCGTTCGTAAAACTCGGGCATGCGCCTTACCCCTCGCACGGCCGCGACGGCCCTCCTGGCTGTCGGCTTCCTCGCCCTCTCCGCCTCGTTCCTTGCCGGCTGCAAGAAGGCCGAAGCCCGTAAGGAAGGTGAGATCGTCATCGGCTTCTCTTCTCGTGACCTCTCCGCCGAATATACCGCGAAGCTTTCCGAGGCCATCGTCGACTACGCCAAGACGAAGCCGGGTGTGAAGCTGGTCATGGTCGACGCCCAGTCCGACGTCCAGAAGCAGTTCAGTCAGGTGGAGAACTTCGTCGCGCAGAAGGTCGACGCCATCATCCTGAATCCGTGCGAACTTGAAGCCAGCACCCCGGCGGTCGATTACGTCAAGAAAGCCGGCATCCCGCTGGTGCTCGTCAATCAGACGACGAAGTCCGCCGGTGACGCCTACATCGGCTCCAATGATTTCGACGCCGGCCGCATCGCGATGGAAGCGATCGCCAAGAAGCTCAATGGTCAAGGTGGCGTCCTGATGCTCCATGGCATCATGGGCACCTCGGCCCAGCTCCAGCGTGAAGCCGGCGCCCGCGAGGTCTTCGCGAAATACCCTGGCCTCAAGCTCGTCGACCACCAGACGGCCTCCTGGGACCGCGCCAAGGCGATGGCCCTCACCGAGAACTGGATCCAGGCGCACCAGGGCAAGTTCTCGGCGGTCTTCGCCCACAACGATGAGATGGCCATCGGCGCCCTGCTCGCGCTGGAACGCGCCAAAATGAAAAAGGATGTCTACGTCATCGGCATCGACGCCATCGCCCAAGCTCTCACGGCCGTGCAGGAAGGTCGTCTCGACGCCACGGTCTTCCAAGATGCGGTCGGCCAAGGCAAAGGCTCGGTCGACGCCGCGATCCAGCTCGCGAAGAAGCAGCCTTGTCCCAAGGAAACCATGATCCGCTTCCAGCTCATCACCCGCGACAACCTTTCCCAATTCCTCAAATAACATGAAATCCCTGCTCTCCCTCCTCACCTTTGGCCTTCTCGCCGTGACTGCCGTCGCCGCCGATAAGCCGGATGCCCGCCTCTTTGAGATGCGCGTCTACTACGCCAAGCCCGGCAAGCTTGACGCCCTCAATGCCCGCTTCCGCGACCACACGCTCAAGCTCTTCACCAAGCATGGCATGACGAACCTCGGCTATTTCGTCCCGGTCGACAACAAGGAGAACAAGCTGGTCTACTTCCTCGCGTTCCCTGATCGCGCCTCTCGTGACGCCTCCTTCAAGGCCTTCGGCGCTGACCCGCTCTGGAAGGCTGCCGCCAAGGACTCCGAGAAAGACGGCAAGCTGATCGAACGTATTGAGAATGCCTTCCTGACGGCCACGGATTACGCCGTGCTGGCCGAGGCTAAGTCTTACGGTAAAGGCGTCTTCGAACTCCGCACCTACACGACCGAAGCGGGTCGCCTGGAGAACCTGAACTCCCGCTTCCGCGACCACACGCTGAAGCTCTTCGAGAAGCATGGCATGACGAACATGACCTACTGGAATCTCGCCGCCGACCAGAAGGGCGCGAAGAACTCCTATGTCGCCGGCAACACCCTCATCTACCTGCTCCACCACCAGAGCGAAGCGGCGGCCAAGGCCAGCTTCGACGCCTTCCGCGCCGACCCGACTTGGGTCGCCGCCAAGGAAGCCTCGGAGAAGAAGGCCGGTGGCTCTCTCACGATCGCTCAGCCTAACGGCGTGAAGTCGGAGTTCTTCGTTCCGACCGACTACTCCCCGGTCCAGTAAGTTGAGGCTAAGCCTTAGACTAAGCCCCTCCTACGAGGGGTTTTTTTGTGCCACGTTGCTTCGATTAAAGACACACCATTCGATTCGACCTCTCCCTGCATAGCCTCAACATCCCCTCATGGATTCCCCCGCGTCCTCCCGCCGTCGCTTCCTCTCCTCGTCGCTTCTCGGCCTCGGCGCCTTGGGTGCGCTCAGTAAGCTCGAAGCAGCTTCGGGCCCTAAGCCCGGCTTACTGACCGAACCCGCGCGCGATATCCCGCTGGTCTCTGACTGCGACGTGATCGTCTGTGGTGCCGGTCCGGCCGGGGTCACGGCCGCGATTTCCGCCGCCCGCGCCGGCGCCAAGGTCCGCCTCTTCGAGGCTCATGGCTCCCTCGGCGGTGTCTGGACGTCTTCACTGCTGGGCTACTTGCTCGATTTCGACAAACCGGGTTTCAATCAGGAGCTCGTCCGTCGGCTGCGCGAACGCGACGCCATCGATGGGGACGGGGTCAACGGCGTGACTTACCACCCGGAAGAGATGAAGCTGATCCTCGAGGAGCTGTGCAGCGCGGCCGGAGTCAAAATCCAGCTGCACACCCGTATCGTCGCGGCGCAGCGGGATGGTCGGACGCTCAAGGCGATCGTGACGGAATCCAAGTCCGGACGTCAGGCTTGGGCGGCCCCGGTCTTCATCGACACGACCGGCGACGGCGATCTGGGCGCCCGCGCGGGCTGCGAGTTTGAACTAGGCCGAGAACAGTCCTGCCCTTGCCAGCCGATGACCCTCTACGCCTTGGTGACGGTCAACGACGGACGCGCCCTGGCGGACCAGCTTCACCCGGTGGGTAATAACGGACGCCATGTAGGTCCCGACAAGTTCAAGGCGGCGCTCAAGGCCGCCGGCGTCACGCCGAGCTACGGCAAAGCCTCGCTTTTCCCGATCAAGGACAACCTGGTGCTCCTGATGGCCAACCATGAGTATGGCATCAACGCCACCGACGCGGCCCAGGTCACGGAAGCGACCATGCGCGCCCGCGCCGAGGTCAACGATATCGTCCGCAAACTACGTAAGTCCGGCGGGGCCTGGTCTGGCGCCCAGATCGTGGCGACCCCCGCCCAGATCGGCGTCCGCGATGGTCGCCGCATCAAGGGACGTTACTTGATGACCAAGGATGACCTGATCGAGGGACGTCGTCAGGAAGACTCCGTCGTGCGGGCGACCTTCCCTGTGGACATCCACGCCCTCACGGCGGAGGAGAACAAGAAGGCCGCCTACTCCAACGCCGGCGTGAAGGTGAAGCCTTACGACATCCCTCTACGCGCTCTCATCGCTCGTGACGTCGATGGCCTCATGATGGCGGGTCGTTGTATCAGCGGAGACTTCATCGCCCACGCGTCCTATCGCGTGACCGGTAACGCCGTCGCCATGGGCGAAGCCGCCGGGGTCACCAGCGCCCTCGCCGCCTCGTCCAAGCGCGCCCCGCACGAGGTCTCTTGGTCCGAAGCCGCCGCCCTTCTCCCCAAGGTCCGCCAGGGCTAGCTTATCGTTCGCCGAATGGTGAACAAAGTTAGGGGCGGGGCTACGCCACGCCCTGGCACATCCTACCCCTACCCCAACCCCTGCCCCTAGCCCTCGAGGGCTCCGCCCTCGTCAGGCCTTCCCCGGAATCGTCGGCACTTCGGCGGGCAGCTTCACGGTGCCTTTCTCGAAATCGAGCGGTCCGACGGAGGCCTTGAGATTATAATCCGGGGACTTCTCGTGCTTGAGCAGGTCGTCGAACTTCACCATCTCGCCGGTGTAGGCGGAGATACGACCCATGATGACGGCGAGATTGGTCTCGGCGATCTGGCGGGCGTCGTTCAGCGGCTTGCCGTTGAAGGCGCCCCGGATGAGGTCGACATGCTCCTGGACCATGGAGTCGTCG
>CALQIY020000149.1 GCA_943330755.2 Opitutus sp. GAS368 | reverse complement strand
CGGAGGGAAGGGTGCCTTGGCCTTGGGGCGGTCCAGCCACTGTTCGTCCTTGGATAGGCGTAGTTCGATGTCGCGGACGCTCTGGAAGTACTCGTCGAGCTTGTCGGCGTCGCTCCGCGAAAGTCCGCGGCGCACGCGGGCGGCGTCTTCGAGGACCACGTCAAGCACGCTGCGTTGCTCGGCGAGCATGGCTTGGCGTTGGGCGAGCGGCATCGTCTCGTCGGAGAACAGGCGATGGTAGGCGGCGACGGGGTTCTCATGGCCGATCAAGGGTTTGCCGCGCGCATCCCAAGCCATCGAGCCGGGTCCGTGGCCGGAATCCAGCGCATTGGCGCAGTCGAGGCGGATGGAGCCGTAACGTGTGTTCATCCCGAGCTTCGCCGCGGCGACTTGGTCGGCGGAGATGCCGTTGTGGAAGCTCTGTCCTGGCTCGGAATAGCGATTCGCACCCGTCAGCCAGAAGGTGCTGCCCCAGTGGGCTTCGTCGCTGAACTTGTTGGAAAGCCCTTGGACGAGTGTGAAGTCCTTCTTGTGTTCGGCCAGCGGGGCGAGCCCGGCGGGCAGGGCGTAGTCAGCTCCGGTGTCTTTGAGCGAAGGGAACCAAGTCTCATTGGTCACCCCGTAGCCGAAGCCCAGGAAGACCATGCGCTTGGGCTGCGTCGAGGGTTTCTCAGCGGCGAAGGCCTTGAAGCCGAGCGAGCTCAGCGCGGGCAAGGCGATCAGCGTGCCGGCGGCGCGGAGGAAGTGACGGCGGCTGAGGTCGGGTTGGCTCATTTGGTTTGGAAAGTTTCGGAGAGGACGAGCGCGCGGATGAAGGCTGCCATCTGGTTGTCTTGTGAGCGGGCTTGGGTCATGATGTCCGCGGCGAGCGGTTCGTCGAGGAATCCGAAAGGACGCCCCATCCCGTACTCCACGAGGGCCTCGGTGAAGCCGCGGCCGAACTTCTGCGGGTGGGCGGCGATCTGGTCGCGGAGCTCGAAGTAGTCCTTGAAGCTGGCTCCTTTGTAGAAAGTCCCGGCCGGACTGATCGGCCAGGTCTTACTGCCGACCCCCTTCTTCTCGTAAGTCTCCGTCGTCCGCCATTTGCCGGTGGCGTTGAAGTTCTCGAGTCCGAAGCCGATGGGGTCGATCTTGCGGTGGCACTGGGCGCACTGGGGCTGTTCCTGGTGGGCGGCGAGGCGTTCGCGGGTGGAGAGGAGCTTGTCTTCGAGGCGATTCAGTTGCGGTACGTTCGGCGGGGCAGGGGGCGGTGGTTCGTGCAGCAGCTTGCGCAGGATCCAGGCACCTCGTTCGACCGGGCTGGTATCCCGGCCGTTGCTGCCCATCGCCAGGATGGCGGCCATGCCGAGCAGTCCGCCGCGAGGCGAATCCTTGGGCAGCTTCACTTGGCGGAAGGCGTCACCGCTCACCTCGCTCAATCCGTAGTAATCGGCGAGCAGACCGTTGATCACCACGTAGTCGCTCTTGAGCAGGCGGTTGAGGCTGTCGCCATGGCGCAGGATGTGGTCGATGGTCTGATAGACCTCATTGCGGGCGGCGGCTTTGGTGCTGTCGTCGAAATCCTTGTGCAGCTTGGTATCGAACTGGAAGAAATCGAGGCGATGCAGCCCGAGCCACTGATACGTGAATCCGGTCACGAAGGCGGACGACTTCGGGTCGGCGATCATGCGGTCGACCTGCGCGCTCAGGATGGCGGGCTCGTGCAGGGTGTTTTTTTCGGCAAGGCGCAGGAGCTCGGCGTCGGGAGGGGCGCTCCAGAGGAAGTAGGATAGACGGGAGGCGAGTTCGAGGTCGTCGAGACGGCGGCGCTGTTTTTCTGCACCAGGTTCCTGCAGATAGAGGAAGCCGGGCGAGGCCAGGATCACGCTCAGAGGCTGCTTCAGGGCCGTCGTCAGGGTGTCGCCGGCCGCGCGGCGCTTGGCGAAGAGGGTGACGAGTTTGTCGACATAGGCCGCCTCGGGAGTCTTGCCGCGAAAAGCCCTGGTCGCGAAGCGGCCGATGACCGTCCGGGCATACTCACTTTCGCTGACGCCTTCAGGGGGCGCGGGGATCGCGGTTTCCACCGCCAGCCCGTTGCGGCGGGCATCGACGGCTTCCCATTCGACCCAATCGATCCAGAGGGCGGCCGGGGGGCCTAGGCCGGTGGCCTTGCGGGCGGACTCATATGTTTCCTGGTCGTTTTTGATATCTCGCTTTTCCCGGAAGACGAATGAGCGCGGTCCGTTCGCCGTGATGGATACCGGCACCTCGATGATCTGCGGGGCGTCCGTCGTGCCGGTGATTTCGTAAGTATGCAGGAAAGCGAAGGGGACATCCTTGGTGCGACTGCCCATCTCCAGGTAATGCCGTGAGGTCGGCGTGCCAGCGATGGCGCCGACCCGGAGGCGTAGCTTGTATTCACCAGGCGGCACAGGATCCCGTTTCGTCTTATCCCAGTCCGTCGAGACATCCGGCGGCAGCGCGATCACTTCCTCCTTGTGCGTCTCGAAGATATTCAGCGTCGCCCCGGTCTTATTGAGCGGGTCCTCAAGGTAGCGTCGGAAGCCCGGGCCGTGCTTTTCGAAGACCGAGACGCGGAACTTGGCCTCCTGTTCGTCAGGGATGCCCTTGCCGAAGGCGGAGGGGGGCTTGGAGCGGTCGGAGTCGAGGTAGGCTTTGGCGACGGTATAACCCCCGAGGTAGTACCCGTTATAGGTTCCGCCAACGACTCGGTTGGCGAGGATTTCCGTCTCGCGGTGATCGAAGGTCACGGGTGCCGGTCCGCCGTTAACGATCTCAATCCGGTCGATCCACAGGGCGAACTCCGGCCCGACGCCGTTGCGCCGGAGGGCTTCGCCGAAGATCTGCAGGGCCCGCTCATTGGAGTCGAAGGAGCCGCGTTCGCGGAGGAAGAACCCGCGCGTTCCCCCGGTGGTGATCGTCACCGGGATTTCCAGGACTTGCGGCTTTGCCATCGTGCCGGTCACTGCGTGCGTGCTGGCGACCGCGCCGTGCATCGGACCGAACTCGACGAAATGCCGTGACTTGGGCGTATCGGCGGTGGCGGCGATGCTAACGCGGATGGTGTAGCGGCCGGCCGGCCAGTTCCCGGGCACGTTGAAAGGCTGGTAGGGGTTGGCGAAGACGTCGGCGTAAGTGAGAAAGGAGCCCGTCTTCGTCGCGGGGTTGGCCAGGTAGGCTCGCTGCTGGGGGGCGGAGTGCACCCAATTACGTCTGCCTTGCTCGTCGGCGTGGATGGCGTCGAGGTAGCCGAATTTCTCAGGGCTGGGGGCTCCCGGGATGCGCTGCCACTGGTAATAGCGGTAGGTGGCATTCCCTTTCTTTTCGGCCGCAAGGGTCGCGACGATGGTACTGTTTTCAGGGCGGGCCGCCGCCTCATCGACCGCCTTGGTCCAGGCGACATAACGTTCGTGGCAGTCGACGCGGTCGGCGTACGACTTGGTGATGCGCGGATTCGCGTAAGCTTCGGCCTCGTAGCTTACCTTCAATTCGGTCGTCTGACGGCCGTAGCGGATGACATGTTCGTCGATGGCCTGACGGCCGAGCGCGAGGTATTGCTCGAACTGATCCGAAGACATGAAGAGGGAGGCTCCCACCGTGTCGAAGGCGCCGGCGCCGCCGTCGGCCGGGAGTTCGTTGACGGACATGTCCACGCCGAGCAGGTCGCGGAGGGTGTTCTTGTATTCGCGTCGGTTGAGGCGACGCATCGTGATCTGCCCATGGGCGTCGCCGATGGTCTTGCGCGCGGTGACGAGCGTGCCGGACAGCATCTCCAGGAAATCAGCTTTCGCGACCGGGGTCGGCTGCTTGGAGTCATCGGGCGGCATCTCCCCCGAGTTGACCTGGTTCAGGATCTTCTGCCAGCGATCCGCGAGCTGGACCGTGTCGAGCTTCAGGGCGATATCGTCGAGGCGAAGCTTCCCTTTCTGCTTATCCGCGTTGTGGCACTCGACGCAGTATTCCTTGAGGAAGGCACGATGCTTCTCGTCGATACGCGCTTCCGGCGTCGCGCCGAAAGCCAGCGCGGCGAGGAAGGGGAGAAGGGTAAGGCAACGCAGGGGCATCGCTGAGGTGAGTCATCCTTGGCGGGTGATAGGATAACTCCAGCCCGCTGTGCGCCGGACCACCTTTATTTTCTGTCGATTAACCCCTACTGAGCAGGCTTCGCCAGGGCCAGATTGCTGGCCCTAGCCCTGACTCTAGCCTTGGCCCTTTCCCGCCTTAAAGGGCGAGGAAGACCAGCTCGCCCGCCTTGCTGTCGGGGACGATCAGGACGCCGGCCTTCTCGTCGAGGAAGTGGTCGGCGGCGGCCTTGAGGCCCTGGCCAAGTTCCTTGGGGGCGGAGCCATCGGCTTCGTAGCGGGTGACGCGACCGGTCATGACTTCGGAGATATAGAAGCGGCCCTTGGAATCGTGGACGATACCGTCGCCGGAGCGGTGGCCCTTGGCGAGGGTCTTCCACTTGCCCTTGTTGTATTCGAGTACGTCGCCGGTGAAGAATTCCGCGATGCGGATGCGGCCGTTGGCCATGACGTCGATGCCGTTCGGGTTGAGCATCTTCGGGGTCGGGGCGATGACTTCGGTGACCTTGCCTTCGAGCGTGACCTGGAAGACGCGGGCGATGACCGGGATG
>CALQIY020000148.1 GCA_943330755.2 Opitutus sp. GAS368 | reverse complement strand
CTCTATCAGATGGGCTACCGCTGGTATAACCCTGTGCTTGGACGGTGGCTGAGCAGAGATCTGATTGGATTATCAGGGGGAAGTAACTTGACACGTGCTTTGGGAAACGCGCCCCAGATGGCTTATGATTATTACGGTTTAGCTGGCTATGCGGAAATGAATGATAAGCGCGTGGGTTTTATAAAGGCATCAGACGGGGTTTCGGAAGAATACTCAAGTGAAGGCCGTTTCCTAAGTGCCGTCAGGCTATTGCCTCGATATATTGGGCCGGCCACACAGAGTCGAGAGACGCGCCTCGAAGACCCGTGGGGATTCGAGCACTCGCCAGATTGGCGTTCAGTTATCACCGGCAACATGACCAAGGATGTTTCCATCGTGCTCGATCGTGGTTGCTCTCTCACTGTCGCATTCCACGCAAGGATGTCTAGTACCGGTTCGGCTCTTCCTGAAAGGAGTATTGCACAAATTTGCGAAAAGATTCGGTGCATCTCCCGGTCGGCGAGTACTCCGTGTCCCCGGGGGCCTAATTCCATTACTTTGCTCTCATGCTTCGGGGCTACTAATGGAAATGCGCAAGCAATCGCAAACTCCACTGGTGTACCGGTAGTTGCCGCAGGGGGTAGTGGAAGTGTCTATGCTTATGAGCGGACAAAAAATGGCAGGGTTGAATTCCACGTGGATTCCCCGGAGTTTTCCGGAAGTGCTGGTCCTGAGGCCATGAAGAATTGGGCTTACGAGTTGAAGCAAACTCGGGCAGCCAAGAACCCGGCCTTCCGCTGGGAAGTTGTTTTCCCTAAGTCTCTAAGATGAGGTACCTTTTTGCGTTGGCGGCTTTATCGATACTAAGTGGGTGCACTTCAGTGTTGAATACGTCGGTATATAAACCACCCCTTGAGAGCACTTCGGATGTCAATAATGTCGGAAGTCGGCTTCGTGCCGCCGACTTCCGGCAGGTGGAGCGGCTTGGGTCTATAAGTTCGGAGCTCCAAGCGATACTTGGACTGCCAGAAGGGAAGGCTTCACCTAAGACCGTATTGTTCTGCCTAAGCGAGGCTCTTGATGATCCGGAGGAGGTAGAGGCCTATTTTCAGCTCTGGCTTAAAGGGCAGACCTCGAAAGCAGAAGCTCAGTCTTGGGAGGACGTACGGCTGGAGGATTTCCGGTTTAGGCAGTCTTCCTTTAGTTCCCTGCTGCTAACGTTAAGGAACGCAGGCCCAACCGCCGTCGACTTCGATCCGCGTCCCTTAATCGAGTCGCTGAGGTTGGAATTAGCCGTCCCGCCTTCGGACGATTTCGGACTGGATGCGCTTTTGAACTCATCTAACTCTCCATGGCAAGAAGCCTGCATCTACTGGCTGGTGCATGTCGCGAAAACACAGCCTGAATACGAATCAGCGCCTTTCTGGGCACAAAAACGAGACCGGCTTTTTCGGGAAAGCCTGCAACCACCAATCATCTCAACGCAAGCCCGCGCCGCTATCCTTGCCTTCTGCAAAGATGAGATTCCACAGCCGGACTTCACGCTGACCAAGGATGTGGCCTACTCGCCATTGCACCTCACTCCAGCGTCGGCTACCTATTACACCTACCTTCGCATGGGCAGGCGGTATACATCTATGACCCGGGCTGAAGCCCTTTTTTGGGCAGCCGCACTGACGTTGCACTTTAAGTCAGGCACGGGCGCCACGCTGCTCCGGCAATTCCGGGATAATCATGCAATTAGCAAGGATACCGCCTTCTGGAAAAAGTTGGATGAGGCCCTTACTCCGCTACTTGGGTCGCAGCGAGAATTGGCCACCAAACCTTAAAGTTAATTAGGTACAGCGATAACTGAATGGGACAGTGGCAGGCTGGAGCAGTCACGGTTCTTTAGTCCTTGGTTGTCTATTTCTCGGTGTGTTTGTAACCGCCAAGCCCCCAGCTTAGACGGTTGGGTGGCGCGTTCCTCGCGATACGGAATTGCCCATCCGGACAATCTGATTCTGCAAAAGCCCCTCTTGGCCTTAGATGGGGAGTTGGCGTGACGAAGCGCCTAACTACGACTATCAACCCCTACTTTCTTTTAGAAGTTGGCAGTGCAGGCAAGCCGGATAAGTTATCTCTAACTTCGATGCCTGTAACCGACTACTACGTAACTTCTGACGCAATGGGTAGCGTCACAACCATCCTAGACGCGGATGGCAACGTCCTGGAACGCCGCAGCTATGACGCCTTCGGCGATGTGACCTGCATGGCTCCCGACGGCACCTTTGTCGCTGAGAGCCCCACCGGGGTGGATGTCGGATTCCAGGGGCAGATTAGGGAGGATATCACTGGGCTTTATCAGATGGGCTACCGCTGGTATAACCCTGTGCTCGGACGGTGGCTGAGTCGGGATCCGATCGGACTAAACGGAGGCGATAATCAAGTGCGCTTTGTAAGTAATTCTCCTGCGACTTTTGTGGATGCGAATGGCCTTTGCCCAACTGAATTCCTCGATAGGGGTTATCCTGGAAAACTGGCAACAAGCACTTCCACTCTCAAGTGGAACACCACAATCACTTGGAGTGCCTGGTATTCCGCGTTGGAGGCGTCAGGGAGTGAGCTCCAGAAAATGCTTGAAGCGAGGTGTCCAAGCGAAAACGAGCAAAATACAGTATGTCTCCAAGATGGGTCATCTCAAAAATGCACCCGGCAGGACTGCCTCGCGCAAGCTGCCGATTTAGTTCGCGAACTTAAGAATGCGGCAAAACGTGTCATCGAACCGCAATTGCGTAAGGGGAACGAAATGCCAGCGGTTGGTAACCTCCCGCTTTGGTGGAATCTCTGGGGTAATGGTCAATGTGGAGGTGATCTTGTGAGTGACATGCGATTTGGGCATGGGTTGTCTTGTCATGGTTGGAGGCAATTAATGATGGAGACGGTTTCTGGTACGTTGGATAAGTATGCCCAGAAAAATCGGCTCTGTTTCAACGCGACTGGAGTTCAAAGGTGGAATGAGTATGTCGTATTTTTCCATCACGCATGGACAAAGCTCTCTAGGCTAAGTGACAAAGAATGCGACGTGAACGAAGGAATTACCATAGACCCATGGCAAACAGGTGGTGCAGGCTTCAATTTGCACAAAGCAGAGACTGCTGATAGCTCCGCGTGCTTTGCATATAAGGCCAAAAAATGAGTTCACATGCGCAATCGCGCTGGAGCGCAATAGCAGGAGCGGCTTCAGCATACTTACTTTGCTATTTAATTCCATTCGGCCCCCGACCGCCTATGGACCATCGTAGACTCAGGTTAAGGACGGAGATCATTGAAGGTCTATCAACCCTTCACGACGTCGCACAAAGCGACACTTCATCAAGAAATATCGAGGAGCTTATAATTAATAATCCTGACGTACTTAAGCGCCAATCTAATAAGCTAAGCCCATATCCAGGGATATTGCCTGAGTGGAGGTATCGAACATATTCACGGAATGTAGGAGCACAAAATCAAGGCCCGATGATACAGACAGATGTCAGCTTTCTGTTGCCCGACAGTAATGTTTGGATTGTACTTTACTGGGATGGGACTGCAACCGTTAGCTGGGACAACGGCGAAGGGGTCATCCTTGAGCCCAGAAAACATAGTTGGCGTTACGTTGGACCTGGTGGTATCCGAGCCTCCAAGGCAGATTTGGCTAAATAAATCTAACACTGCATATTAATCTCAACTCAAGGTTTCGCCATGACCACATCTCGTTTTTTAGCTTCGTTTTTGGCAGGATGGACTTTTTTAGTTTGCCTCATGTCAGGTGTAGCGGCGCCTTTCAATGTGCCTCCTTTTCCGGAAGAAATAGCCATAGCAACTGCAAGGGGTTTACTCATTGTAGTAATCGGCTCAATGCTGATTTCGGTCAGAATGTTAGGGCGTATAACGAAAGGAAAAAAAGTGGGCACCATTGCTGCAGTGGCCTGTTCTTTTTTTGTCTATCTAATCATGCATAATCAACTTCCCCTAGGGTGCGACTTTCTCGCAGCACTTTGCTGTTTTTTTAGGCTTAACGAATTGAACGTGGGGTAGTCACGGTTTTTTGGTCCAGGGCAGTCTAATTTCCAGGGGTGGGATGGTCGCGTTGGTTCAGCAGGTTTTTTTCTTGCGGTGTTTGCAACCCCTGGGCCCTTGAGTCGGACAGTTGCGTGACGCCTTTCTCGCGATACTGAATTGTCCATTCGAACGGGCTGATTCAGCGAGGAGCTGATTTTGCAGAAGCCCCGCCGGGAGTGAGAGTCGGCTCTTTCGCAGGGCCTGGCCATCGGACTTTCTCAAGTCCTGACGGGAATTCTCCTTCATGCGCATTTCAAGAAGCATGGGTTCCGTCCAGTCTGGAGAATCCTCGCAGTCCTCGTGACGCTCTGCGGCTTCTTTGTGGCCTTCGGGGAATTCTTCTACCAGCTAGGCCGGCATTCCCGTTGAGCTTAAGGGTAGGGGCGGAACTCCGTCGCGTCCGTCGGTCATCAAAGGGTAGGGGCGTGGTTTACCGCGCCCTCCTATGGAGGAGGGCAAGGCGAAGCCTTGCCCCTACCTAGATGCAGCTAGGTCAGCACGCAGTGCAGACCTGGGATAATTCCGTTTTTGGTCCAGCGTCATGCATTTCAGGGGGTGGCTAAGTGTTATGGTTAAGCTGCTACTAGAGTCAACAAGTGAGCTCGGCGGTCGACGGGCTTGCCGGCGAACTCGTAGGGG
>CALQIY020000147.1 GCA_943330755.2 Opitutus sp. GAS368 | reverse complement strand
ATCTCCGGACGCAGGCTGACCTGTCGGCCGCCTTTGTCCTCGAAGTTGAAGAGCTGGCGGACGATTTCCTCGCCGGACTTCTCCGTGAAGAGTTCGAGCGGCTCCAAGACGGGCGATTCCCATTCGCGGAAACCATACCGACGGCAGGCTTGGCGCCAGACGTCAAAGATGTGGCCCAGGACCGCACGGTCTTCGGGATAGAACTCCCGGAAGCCGGGTAGCGTTCGAATGTCGGACATCGCGGAGCGGGCGAACTTACTGCTGGGGCTGCTCGGGCTTGGCGTCCGTCTTCTCGACGTTGTACGACTTGAGCTTGGCCTTCAGTTCCTTGCCGGCCTTGAATTTGATGACCGCGCGCTTCGGGATGACGACATCCGTCTCGGGGCGGTTCGGGTTACGACCAATGCGGCTCTTGCGCACCTGCACCTGGAAGACACCGAAGTTACGCAGCTCGACATCACGCCCGGACAGCAGCGCTTCGCTGATGGCATCCAAGGTGAGCTGGACGCTGTCGCGGATGTGCTTCTGCGGATAGCCCTTTTCCGTAAAGATCTTCAGGACGATTTCCCGCTTGGTGAGGTTGTCGGACATGGAGGTGCGTAAGTGTTGATAGACAAAGGCATGGGAAACGCCCCATGGCAACACCGCACCCACAAAAAAGCTTATTCGAGGTTCTGAACCTGCTCCCGAATCCGCTCAATCTCGGTTTTAGCCTCCAAAACGGCCTGAGTTGTGGGGATTTCGGCGGCTTTGCTCCCGACCGTGTTGACTTCCCGGAGCAGCTCCTGGACGAGAAAGTCGAGTTTTCGGCCACTTTTCTCGACCTTCAACTCATTGGTAAACTGAAGGATATGGCTTTTGAGTCGGACGACCTCCTCGGTGATGTCGCAGCGATCGGCGAAGAGCGCGAGCTCCTTCAGGACACGCTCATCGGCCGGATCGAGACCTAAACCCGCTTCCTGCAGACGCTTCATCAGCGCGGCGCGATGACGCTTGGGTGCCTCCTTCTCCCCTGCTTCCATGGCCGAGACGAGGACGGCAAGGCGGCGCAACCGCTCGGTGAGGTCAGCGACCAACGCGCGTCCCTCGGCCTCACGCATCGCGACCAACTGATCCAAGGCCGCGGCAAAGCCGAGCGCAACCGCGGCCTCACAACTTTCCAGGCCGGGAAGCGGTGCGCGGGTCGACCGCTTGCCTTCGGCGAGCTGCAAGAGCAAACGCGCATCGGGCTCAAAAGGCACGCCCGTGCGGGTCGCCAGCGCGCGGAGATCCGCCAAAGCATTCAGCACCGCCGCTTCATCCCACGCGGTCGCCGCCTTCAAGCCAGCCTCGGCGAAAGTCACGCGTACCGTCACCTTGCCGCGGACGAGCCGCGCTCGGATCCACGGGGCGGACAGCGTTTCCAGCGTCGACCATTCCTCCGGCGCGTAGCAGGAGACCTGCAGGTTCTTCTGGTTGACGGTGGCGATCTCGACGGAAAGACGGCGGTCCGGCAGGTTGATTTCCCCGCGGCCGAAGCCCGTCATCGAAGTGGCCGCCATGCGTCAGAGCTTGATTTCCACACCCATCGCGCGCGCAGCGCTCCACACGTCCTTGTCGCCGCGACCAGAGAGGTTGATGAGGACGATGTTGGTGCGTGGTCCGTCGGCGGCGACCTTGCAGCCATGGGCGATGGCGTGGCTGGATTCCAACGCGGGAATGATGCCCTCGGTGCGCGACAAGAGCTGGAAAGCGTCGAGGCATTCCTGGTCGTTCGCGTAGGCGAACTCAATCCGACCCTTGTCGTGGTAGTAAGCGTGCTCAGGGCCGACCGCGGCGTAATCCAAGCCGGCGGAAACCGAGTGCGTACCCTCGATCTGGCCTTCCCCATCCTGCAAGATATGCGTCATGCAGCCCTGCAAGACGCCCAGGCGGCCACCCGCGAAGCGCGCGGCATGCTCACCGGTCTTGATCGCGCGGCCGCCGGCTTCGACGCCGATCAGCTGGACGCCGGGTTCGTCGAGGTACTCGAAGAAGGACCCGATGGCGTTGGAACCGCCGCCGACGCAGGCCACGACGGTGTCGGGCAAGCGGTCTTCGGCGCGGATCATCTGCTGCTTCGACTCGAGCGAGATGATGCGGTGGAAATCGCGGACCATCATCGGGTAGGGATGCGAGCCATAAGCCGTCCCCAAGATGTAGTGGGTGTCGCGGACGTTGGTGACCCAATCGCGCATGGCCTCGTTGACGGCTTCCTTCAGCGTCCGCTGGCCGGCTTCGACGCCGCGGACCTCGGCGCCCATGAGCCGCATGCGGTAAACGTTGAGGGCTTGGCGCTCCATGTCCGTCGCACCCATGTAAATGACGCACTTCAGGCCGAAGCGGGCGCAGACGGCCGCCGTCGCGGTGCCGTGCTGACCGGCACCGGTTTCCGCGATGATGCGCTTCTTGCCCATACGCACGGCGAGCAAGGCTTGGCCGATCACGTTGTTGATCTTGTGGGCCCCCGTGTGGAGCATGTCCTCACGCTTCAGGTAAATCTTGGAGCCACCGCAGTGCTTGGTGAGCGCCTCGGCGTAATACAGTCCCGTCGGGCGGCCGGCGTACTCCACCAGCATGTCGGCATACGCCTTCTGGAAGGCCGGGTCGCGCCGGGCTTCATCGTAGGCCTTGGTCAGGTCGAGCAAAGGCGTCATCAGCGTCTCCGGGACGTACATCCCGCCGAACTGGCCGAAACGGCCATGGACGTCGGGAACCTGGAAGCGAGGCTCGGTGGTCGGGATTAGGCTGGAGGCCGACATAAAGTGTCTCCCGATAAAGCGAGAAGCCATCCGAAGGGCAAGCGACAAGGACACATCGCAGGTCTTGCCCTGCCCTGCATTCCCAACCATTAGGATGGCATGCGTGGCCTGCGCCTCCTCCTGTTAACCCTCTGGGTACCACTCGCGTCCCTGATGGCCGCCACCGCGGACCAGCCACATGAGGTCAGCGCAGAAGAGGCCCGCGCCCAGTTCACAACTACCCGCGTGATCGTGACCGGGGTCGTCGAGGGCGTCACGGAATTCCTCCCGGTTTCCTCGACGGGGCACATGATCATCAGCGACCGCCTCCTCGGGGTCGACAACGACGCGCAGAAGGTCGTCCGTGGCGTGGTCGACCGCAAAGGCCGTCCCGTCAGCTTGGATCGCGTCGCGGATGATTACATCGTCATCATCCAATTCGGCGCCATCCTGGCGGTCCTCGTCGTCTTTTTCGACCGGCTCCGTCAGCTCGGACTCGGCCTGCTCAGGCTCGACCCCGCCGCCTTGGCGCTCACTCGGTCGATCGCGATCGCCTTCCTGCCGGCGGCAGTGCTGGGCTACCTGCTCAAGGCATACATTCCCTTCAGCATCGAGATCGTCGCGCTTGCCTTGATCGCCGGCGGACTCGTCATCTTGATCGCCGAACGCTTCCTGCCGAAACACGCGGCCAAGCCCGATGAAGTCCTGCGCCTGAGTTGGCAGCAGTCGTTGACGATCGGACTCTGCCAATGCGTCGCCCTCATCCCGGGGACCAGCCGTTCCTTGGCGACGATTTTGGGTGGCCGTTGGGCGGGCCTTTCGGCCGCCGCCGCGACCGAGTTTTCCTTCTTGGTCGGCTTGGCCATCCTGTCCGCGGCTTCGCTCTATAAGGTCTACGCCATGGGCCCCGCCCTCTCGCAGGTCTACCCCTTGGGCAGCGCCGGCCTGGGCCTGATCATCGCCGCCGTCGCCGCCTTCCTCTCCGTCAAATGGATGGTCGGCTTCATCATGCGACGAGGCATGGGTCCGTTCGCTTGGTACCGCATCGCCCTTGGCGGTGCGATCCTGGTTTGGCGCGTCACCCTCTGAACCGAGCACCACGATGTATCGTCGTCTGATCGCCTGCTTCGCTTTTGCAGCGTGCGGCTTCGCCGCCGACACCGTCGAGATCGTCTCGAACGGCGAAAGCATCACCCTACCGATACCGCGCGGCATGTATTTGGCCGACCCCGAGAGCGCCTGGGTTAAGGAATTCACGGCCAAACGGAAAACCATGCTTGAGAAGGTCCCCGACCTCTCGCCTGAGATGCGGCAGGCAAAGCTCTTGGCGACGCTCCATGGACATGAGGATGGCACCGAACGCTACATCTTCGTTTCCGAATGCCCCCTGCTCCCTGACGGCAAGCACCAGAGCGCCTCGCTCTTTGCCCGTGAATTCCCCAACAAAGACGCCGGCCTCTATCGCGTCGGCGACCGCTATCGGGTCTATTGGCTCGAGGACAAGACGACGCTCTACGCCGTGCTGCAGTGCCGCGGACGCATCCTACGGCTGAACTACAGCCAACCCGACGAGGACGACCGGGCCACCCCCTACGCGCCCGATGCCGAACGTCTTCGGCAACTGGCGGAGGACACCGTTGCGCTAAACCCCGCGTCCACGCGTGCGCGCCAGAACGTTTTCTGGACACTGCTGGCCATACTCCTCTCTTTTTCGGCGGGGGCCGGTTACTTTTTTTGGCGGAGGATCCGCACCGCGGCTGGCCCAGGGCAACCCCCTCCCCTACCGCCCCACGGTCACCCTTGACGGACGCAATTCCCTGGCAGCCATCGTTCGACTCGTCTACCGCCGTTAATCGATGGTTATTCGCAGGCCGGAACCCCCGCTTAACCCTTTGGGCAAAAGGGGTTTGACTCCCTTATTCATAGGTTATTCATAGAGGAAACCAACCCATCTGATGTTCAAGCGCTTCCCCGGGCTATTCACGCAAGCCATCGGCATCGACCTCGGTACCGCCAACACGCTCGTCTT
>CALQIY020000146.1 GCA_943330755.2 Opitutus sp. GAS368 | reverse complement strand
TCGGTGCCGCTGTTGGTCATGCGGACCTTCTTCACGGCCGGGAAACAGGCGAGCAGGAGCTCGGCCATCTCGACCTCCAAAGGATTCGGCGTCCCGAAGCTGGTACCGCGGTCGAGGGCGTCGCGGAGGGCGTTGCGGATCTCGGGGTCGTTATGGCCATGGATGGCCGGACCCCAGGTGAGGACGAAGTCGATGAGTTCCTGGCCATCGGCCGTGGTCAGACGGGCGCCATTGGCGGACTTCGTGAAGAACGGCGTGCCACCGACCGAACGGAAGGCGCGCACCGGGGAATTGACGCCGCCCGGGATCATCGCGAGGGCGCGCTGGAAGAGTTGCTCCGAGGAATTCACCCCTAGACACCTAGGCAGTCCGTCCGGTTGTTCAAGTATCGTTCATGGGCCATCCCCCGACCGCCCCTTACATGTAGATGATGGGAGGCGGCGGAGCGGGCTGAGGCGCGGCCTGAGGCGTGTTGCCCCGGGACGAAGACGAACCCGTCAACTGAAGCTGCTGCGGCTGAGCTACGGGCTGGCTGTTCAAGCGGGAAATCTCCATCAGCACCATGCCCACGGTCTGTTGGCGGATGGCGTTCACTTCATTCACGATGGATTGCTTCTCGGCCTCGCTCGCCTGACCCCAGGTACCTTCGAGCAGTCGCCGGCGCGCCACGAGGGCTTGATACTCGGGATTCTTGCCAAGGTTGTCGTAGGCCTGGTTCGCCTTCGGCTCGGACTTCATCAACGTATCTCGAATCACGCGGCCCTCTTCCCGCAATTCCGAGAAGCGGGTCTCCAGGGCGGTCCGGACTTCCGGCTCCCGGTTGACCACGGGCGCGACCACCGGGGCGGGACGGGAACGGACCGCCTGCGGAGCCGGCACCGTGCGCGGGGTGGCGGGGGCGCGGACGACGGGCTTCGCAACGGGCAAGGGGGCGAAGATTTTCGAGGCCAGATAAGCGGCGCCACACATGATCAGCAGGCCAAAGATGATGGTGGAACGGTTCATGGGGTACTCCTTTTTAACAATGATAAGAGCGAAAAGTTCCAACCCAGAAGCCAAGCGGGCACAAAAAGGCCGGGCGTCTCGCGACCCCGGCCTTGGTCTCGCCTGGCTGAGCAGGCTTACTTCTTGTCGTCGACGACTTCGAAGTCACCGTCGACCACCTTGCCGTCGGACTTCTTCTTGGCGCCTTCGGGGGCACCACCGGCCGGGGCGCCCTGATCAGGCTGCGGAGTGGCGGCGGCGTTCATCGCTTGGGCAGCTTCACCGAGAGGCGCGAGGATGGCCTCGTAGGCCTTCGTGAACTCTTCGGCGGTGGCGTCAGGCTTCTTGAGCAGCTCCTGGGCGGCCTTGACGGCCTCCTCGGTGCGGGTCTTGGCGTCGCCGGGGAACTTGTCGCCGTTGTCCTTCAGCTGCTTTTCGCCCTGGAAGACCATGGCGTCGAGCTGATTGCGGGCCTCGGCGAGTTCGCGGGCCTTCTTGTCCTCGTCGGCGTGCAGTTCGGCTTCCTTGCGGAGCTTTTCGACTTCTTCCTTGGAGAGACCCGAAGAACCCGAGATCGAGATCTTCTGGGCCTTGCCGGTGCCCTTGTCGGTCGCGCTCACGTGCAGGATGCCGTTGGCGTCGATGTCGAAGGTGACCTCGATCTGCGGCTGGCCGCGCGGCGCGGGCATGATGCCGTCGAGCTTGAACGTGCCGAGCTGCTTGTTGTCGCGGGCCATCGGACGTTCCCCCTGGAGGATGGCGATTTCGACGGACGGCTGGTTGTCGGCGGCGGTGGAGTAGACCTGGGACTTCTTGGTCGGGATGGTCGTGTTGCGGTCGATCATCGGCGTGGCCACGCCACCCATCGTTTCGATGGAGAGCGTCAGCGGGGTGACGTCGAGCAGGAGCACGTCCTTGACGTCGCCCTTGAGCACGCCGGCCTGGATGGCCGCGCCGATCGCGACGACTTCGTCCGGATTCACACCCTTGTGGGGTTCCTTGCCAGCGAGGCCACGGGCGATCTCGATGATCTTGGGCATGCGGGTCATGCCGCCGACGAGCACGAGTTCATCGACTTGGGTCATGGAGAGACCCGCGTCCTTGAGGCAGGACTCGAACGGCTTGCGCGTGCGGTCGGAGAGGTCGTCGCAGACCTTCTCCATCTGGGCGCGGGAGAGCGTGACGTTGAGGTGCTTCGGGCCGGAGGCATCGGCCGTGATGAACGGCAGGTTGAGGTCGACCGAGTTGGAGGAGGACAAGGCGATCTTGGCCTTTTCGGCTTCTTCCTTGAGGCGCTGGCGGGCCATCGGGTCCTTGGAGAGGTCGATGCCCTGCTCGGCCTTGAAGCCGTCGATGAGCCACTGGATGATGCGCTCGTCCCAGTTGTCGCCACCGAGCTCGGTGTCGCCGTTGGTCGCCTTCACTTCGAAGACGCCGCCGCCGATTTCGAGGATCGAGACGTCGAACGTACCGCCACCCAAGTCATAGACGGCGATCTTTTCGTCGCCCTTCTTGTCGAGGCCGTAGGCCAACGAAGCCGCGGTCGGCTCGTTGACGATGCGGAGCACCTTGAGGCCAGCAATCGTGCCGGCGTCCTTGGTGGCTTGGCGCTGCGAGTCATTGAAGTAGGCGGGCACGGTGATGACCGCCTCGGTCACCTTTTCGCCGAGGTAGGCTTCGGCGTCGGCCTTCAGCTTGGCGAGGACCTTGGCGGCGATCTCTTCCGGCGCGAACACGCGCGGCTTACCGTCGACTTCGCATTCGATGGCGGCGTCGCCGTTCTTACCTTCGACCACCTTGTAAGGCAGCTTGGCGGCGATGCCCTTCACTTCACCGTACTTGCGGCCGATGAGGCGCTTGGCGGAGAAGACGGTGTTCTTCGGGTTGGTGACGGCTTGGCGCTTGGCGGCCTGGCCGACGAGGACATCGCCGTTCTTGGTGAAAGCGACGACCGAGGGCGTGGTGCGCGCGCCTTCGGAGTTAGGGATGACGACGGACTCGCCTGCTTCCAGGACGGCCATGCAGGAGTTGGTAGTACCGAGGTCGATGCCGATGATTTTGCTCATATGGTTGGTGTTAAGAGTGTGGGTTTAATAGGCAGGGCTTGTGCCAAGGGAGAAAACGCCAGTTTAAACCTATTTACAGGGGTTTTGACCATGAAGCGCCCGCTCAAAGTGGGGCGAATTGACAAACTGTCACACCTCAGGCGTGTCAGGTCGGCCCCTTAAATCCTTCGCCGTTGCCCTGACTTGGCCAAAGGGCTATTCCCCTCTTCCCATGTCGGACTCCCTGAACCAGCCCATCCGCCTCCGCCGCCTCCGCGCGTCGGCTGGCATCCGCGCGATGCTCTCGGAAACCGTCGTGGAGCCGCGTCACCTGATCCAGCCCCTCTTCGTGACCGAAGGCGAGCAGGCTGAGCCCATCGGTTCCCTCACCGGCATCAGCCGCATCCCACTCTCGCAGCTCGCGGCCAAGTGCGCGGAGCTCCAACTCCTCGGGGTCCATGGCGTCGCCCTCTTCCCGAAGATCGACCCCAACCGCAAGACGGCGGAAGGCGCGGAAGCGCTGAATCCGAACAACCTCGCCCTGCGGGCGATCCGTGAAGTGAAGACGAAGTGCCCCGGCATCGTCCTCTTCGCCGACATCGCCCTCGATCCTTACACGACGCACGGCCACGACGGCATCCTCAACGAAGCCGGGACGGACGTCGATAATGACCGTACCGTCGCCGCGCTCGTGAAGATGGCGCTGTTCACCGCCCAAGCCGGCGCCGACTTCGTCGCTCCCTCGGACATGATGGATGGCCGCGTGGGCGCGATCCGCACGGCCCTCGACGCCTCCGGGCACACCGGCACGGGGATCCTGGCCTACTCCGCCAAATACGCCTCCGCTTTCTACGGCCCCTTCCGCGACGCCGTCGGCAGCGCCCGCAAGCCAGGCGAGGCCGCGATCTCCAAGGCCTCCTACCAGATGAATCCGGCCAATCGCCGCGAAGCCTTGCGCGAAGCCGCGCTCGACGCCGCCGAAGGCGCGGACCTCCTCATGGTGAAGCCGGCGGGCGCGTATCTCGACATCATCCGCGACCTCCGCGAGTCCTCCGACCTTCCGCTTGCGGCCTATCAGGTCTCGGGCGAATACGCCCAGCTGCAGGCCGCCGCCGAAAAAGGCTGGCTCGACCTGCGCTCCGCGCGCGATGAATCCCTCCTCGCGATCCGCCGGGCCGGTGCCGACGTCATCCTGACCTATTTCGCCGAGGCCTACGCTCGCGATTACGCCAGCCGCGCCCGATGACCGAGCCGCGCCAGCATCCGCGGGACCCGCTCCATGGCGTGACCCTCGAGACGATCGTTAAATACCTCGAAGCTAAGCATGGCTGGCACGAGATGGGCCATCGCATCCCGATCCGCTGCTTCCTCTTCGACCCCTCGGTGAAGTCGAGCCTCACCTTCCTGCGCAAGACCCCGTGGGCGCGCGAGAAACTCGAAGCTTGGTATGCCACGGACGTCCGCGGGGGCTTCGGCAGCGGCACGCAGCCGGGTATCGACGTTAAACCGCGCTTCGGCAGCGGACCGCAGCGCTGAGCGCATGCGGAACCCATTACCGATCCCCACGAAGGAGGATTGGCTCGGCCATATCCCCCTCGTCGACGGCAAGCCGGCCTACCAGGACTTCGACCTAGAAGCAGCCTACCGGAACTTCTACGGGAAAACCCACGCCGAGGCCTTCGCCCTATTCACTGAACCCGTCCTAAACTACTACGACGACCTCTTCTGGATGCCCGCTCGCTGCCTCGAATTCTACCTGCCTGACTACATCCGCTACCTTGACTCGGA
>CALQIY020000145.1 GCA_943330755.2 Opitutus sp. GAS368 | reverse complement strand
CCCGATTCCCGCCCCTGTCGCCGCCCCCGCTCCGCGCGTCTCCCCGACGACCGGCGCCGCCGGCAACCGCAACGTCGGCAAAGGTGCTGCCGCGGTTGACGTGCTCGCCCTTGTGGCTTCCTTGAGCGCAGCCGTCTTCTTGTACTTGGAGCTCTTCTCCAAGACCAAGGGCTAAGACCTTCCATGGCATCCGAACTGATCACCAACCTCGACAACAACACCTTCGAATCGACGATTAAATCGTCGACCGTGCCCGTCCTCGTGGACTTCTGGGCAACCTGGTGCGGCCCCTGCAAGCAGTTGGGCCCGGTCCTTGACCAGCTCGCCGCTGAGATGGGTGCGACCGTGAAGATCTGCAAGGTGGACGTGGACACGAACCGCAACCTAGCCACGCAGCTAGGGGTGACTTCGATCCCCGCCCTCTTCCTCTTCAAGGACGGTCAAGTCGTCGACAAGATCGTCGGTGCCCGCCCGAAGGGTGACATCGCCGCCTTCATCAAGAAGCACCAAACGGCCTAAGCCTTAAAGGCTAAGCCAATAAAAAGGCCCGGGGCGCAAGCCCCGGGCCTTTTGCTTTGTAGGCCGCGACGGGCTTACTTGGTTTCCAACGGATGCGCCTGCAGGATCTCGGCTGGGCTGTAGGCACCGCGCGACCCGACGGCCTTGCGGACCTCGGCCACCTTGGCGTCCGTCACCGGACCGGCCTGATTACCCCAAGCCTGGCGGACATAGGTGGCGATATGGGCAACCTGGGCGTCCTTGAGGCCGGCACCGATGTTCGGCATGGCCCCGTTATACTTGGTTCCCTTGTAATCGAGTTCACCCGCCAAACCGGCGATGATGATCTTGACCAAGCGCTCCTCGTTGCCGGCGACCCAAGGAGAATCAGCCAAAGGAGGGAACGCTCCGGCGACACCCAAGCCCGTGGCTTGGTGGCAGCTGGCGCAGTTCGCGACGAAGAGCTTCTCGCCCTTGACCGGATCGGGTTCGAATTCCTTCGGGCCGTTATCTGCCACGGCGCGCGGGGCATCGAGGTCGAAGGAGCCGGGATTGAAGTCACCCGAATTGCGGGTCAGGTAGAGACCCGCCCAGAAGCCGAAGCCGCAAAACAGGAAAACCACGAAGACCGGCAACAAGGAGAAGCCTTCCGATGGCTCTTCCTTGTCATTGGCGAGTTGGTTGTGGACCTCGACGAGGCGACCGTCGGAGAAACCTTCGGCGCCTGGGTTGTACGACGCCCGAGGGCGGCGGTGACGGTCATTGGGACGGTGAGAGTCGTTCATGGGTTCACTGCTTCAATTTGGCTTCGGGCGAGGAGTAATCCTGGCGAAGGGATTTCAGGTAGGCGATGAGGGCGGCACCACGCTCATTCGGCTGGAGCGAGCCATCCTTGGCCGGGCTGAAGAGGAAGGCATAGGCCGGCATGGCGGAACCAGCGGCGGGAGCCGAGAGATGGGCGGCGATTTCGGCGTCGGACTTGGCGCGCGCGCCATAGTTGGCGAGGTCCGGACCAACCCGGCGGTTGCCGAGGGCAACCTGAGGCTGAAGGACGTAGTCGCGGGCGACCGAAGGACGGGCACCCCAACCTTGGGCGATATCGCTACCCTGACCCGCCGGACGGACCTGCTGGGTGTGGCAAGCGACGCAACCGAGCTGGAGGTAGACCTGGCGGCCTTGGATCGCGAGACCCGGTTCCAAGGCAGGCAAAAGCGGGCCGCCTTCTTCGGCCGGAGCGCGACCGAGGGCACCCAACTGCGCATGACCGCCGAGGAGCAAGCCGCCAAACGGAGCGGCGACGGTAAAGAAGACGCCCGCGAGGATGAGGTTAAGGTTCTTCATGGACAGGGCGGATTAGGCTTGGCGACCTTCGTCGGTCGAGGATGAGCAAGAGGTCAGCATGCCGAACGCGTTCACCGCGAAGGCGACGTGACCGATGAGGAAGAGGACCGCACAGGCCGAGCTCAGCAGGGCGGCCTGCGGGTGCGCGGTGTCGGCGAAAGGCTTGGCGGCGGCCAGCGCGGCGCCTTGCGACCAACCGAAGACCAGGGAGCCGGCGACCGAACCAACCACGGCCACGGCGCAGGACCAGAAGTGCAGGTGGACCAGTTTAGCGGAAGGCCAGAAGGCACCCGTCAAACGCGGCAGGATGAAGTAGGCTGCCCCGAAGATCACCATCGAGACGAAGGCATAGGTCAGCAGCTGCTGCTGGCCGGCGGTGAAGGCGGTGAAGCGGACGATGGCGTTCAGCGAACGGGCCGAGAAAACGATCTGCAGCACGGTGGCCAACGTGTAGGCGACCAGACCGAACGCCACGAAACGCAGCGTGGTGTTGTTCCAGGCGCGGGACCAACCCGAATCGCGGGAGAGCGTGCCGAAGAAGTTGATCGAGGTGATCGTGAGCGGGATGAGCAACATCACGGCCGCCACGACACCCGTGGACTGGATCCAGAGCGGCAGCGGGCTACCGAGCAAGGTCGCCGGGCCGGTCCAACCGGCAAAGAGGAAGAGCGTCCAGAAACCGACGGTCGAAAGGTAGTAACCGGTGAGGGTCGTACCGAGTTCCTTGGGCAGGAAGTAATAGACGGCGGCCAAAGCGGAGGCACCCAACCAGAGGAAGAGGAAATTCTGGAGGAACCAACTGTGCACCAGCGCCTGCAGCACGCCGTTCGTCGGACACCAGAGCACCATGAGCTGGGCCAGGAGGTAGACCACGGGCAAGACGAAGGAGGCGCCCAGGATATACCACTGCGATACGAAGACGTGGCTCGTGGGACGGCGGGCGAAGGCCACGGCCGGCCAGAGGGCCGCCAACAGGAAAGCCACGAAGAACGCCGGGGCCACGCCACGCGGGAGTTCCAAGAGTTCGAAGGCATTCTGGGAATCGAGCAGCACGAACGCGACGCCGATGGTCAGGGCGAGATTCCAGATCAGACCGCCCAAGGTGGCGATCCAAGCGTTGCGGAACTCGAAGCGCCCCAAGGACGCCAACAACCAGAGGTTCAAGCCGATCAAGGCGTTGGACGCCCAACCGTAGAAGAAGACATTGCGCTGGATGGCGTCCAGACGGCCGAAGGTGACGAACTCGCAGCCGTTGAGGAAGCCCGGGAGGTGGAGCTTCACGGCGGTGATCACCGCGAGCACCGAGGAGACGAGCAGCCAGAGCAGGGCCGAAGCGAAGAAGAACTTCACGGGGCTGGCGACGCTGGCGTCGACGCGGGAAATGCGGGGGGCGCCGGTCTCGGCGGGGCGACCTTGCGGACGGCCCTGCCCTTGCGGACGGCTATTGGGGTTTTCCTGACTCATCGTGTTGTAAAGGGATTACTTGAGGCCGAGTTCGGCGGTGTTCCAAGGGGCGGTGCGGGCCGCGTTGGCGGCACGGACGGCCTTCACCTGGTCAGCGGTGACCGGGTTGGCCTTGTTGCCGAAACTTTGGCGGACATAGGTGAGGACATCGGCGATGTCTTGATCGCTCACGCCGGCGACGGGCGGCATCATGCTGTTGTAGGTGACGCCATCCACGGTGATGGGGCCCATCAAACCATGGAGGATGAACTTGATCGGCAAAGTCGCGTCGCCGTTGACGATCGGGACGCCCGCGATCGAAGGGAAGACCGGAGCGAGCCCCTTGCCCGTCGGCTGGTGGCAAGCGATGCAGGTCCGGGAGTAGACCGCGAGGCCGCGCTTCATCTGCTCATCATCGGCCTTCACGAAGGCAGCCGTAGCGACAACAGCGGCCGGGGCCGCCGCGGACTTACGGAGGTCCGCCAGGACCTGCGGATTGGCGGCGATCACCGCCATCGCGTCGGCGACGGGGAGACGATAGGTGCCATCGGCGTTCTTCGCCGGAGCGGTGAGCAAAGCCTTGGCCTTGGCCTCGGTGTCGGCCCGCAGCGCCTTCTGGGCGTTGCGGCGGTCGAGGTCCGAATTCGTGGTCGGACGGATGGCGACGAAGGCGTAGCCCAACAGCGCCACCGCCACGAGGACGAAGGCGACGACGCCCAGCCAGGACTTGACCTGGCCTGGAAGCAGCGGGCGGGGACCGTTAGAAGGATGCTCACTCATGGTAATTGATGGACTCGAGGATGCGAGGGTCGTGGACCGGGATGGTTTCGGCCTTGGTGGAACTGCGGAGGAAAAGACCGACGACGATCGCACCGAAGCCGGCGATCGCGAGGAGGTCCGTCGCCAGACCACCGCAGAGGAACGGCGACACGGTGAAGCCTTCCGGCGCGGTCTTGTCGACGATCTGGCGGGGGACGGCGTTGAACCAGAGGTCGACGATGCCACCGATGAAGATGATGCACGCGATGGTCAGGAGACGGCCGGGGACGATCTTCGAGCGGTAGAAGAGCAAGGCGAGGAACGGCAGCAAGAAGAACCCGAAGATGAGGTACATCGAGACGCCCCACCAATCGCTCTTCAGGCCGGTGACGGGATTGAACTCACGGATGTTGTACCAGAAGGTTTCCTCCGGGATGTTCGCCGTGTAGATGAGGAAGTACTGCGAGAAGCTGATGTAGGCCCAGAAGACCGTGAACGCGAGCATCAGGCAGCCCAAGACGTGGCGGTGGGCCTGATTGAGGATGCCATCCAACCAACCCCCGTTCGAGAGACGGTAGGTCAGGATGACCGTCGCGGCGAGCGCCAGGCGGATCGACAGGGCGAAGAACCACACGCCGTACATCGTGGAGAACCAATGGTACGACAAGGCCATGAGGCAGTCGAAGGCCAGCATGGTCAGGGCGACGGCGCTGAGCGGAATGCCGGCCGCCGAGAAGGCGTGCAAGGTGTGGGTGTGGCCCGCGGTGCGGTCGCTGTCCTGCTTG
>CALQIY020000144.1 GCA_943330755.2 Opitutus sp. GAS368 | reverse complement strand
TCGCCAGCAGCGGCGACGGCGACGGAGAGGACCTTGGACTTCACGTGCTTGTCGACGTTGACTTCGACAGACTTGCCCTTGAGGTCGGCAGCCTTGTCAGCGCCTTCGGTTTCAGGGGTGAGGGTGTAGGTCACGTCAGAGCCGGCGACAGACACGACGAGCTCCTTCTTTTCGGAGTCGTAGGACTTGACGGTTCCCTTGGAGGCGATCTTGGCGCCGCAACCAGCCTGAGCGGCGGCAGCGAGGGCGAGAACGGTGAGGATGCTGAGGATGTTCTTCATAGTGTGGGTACGGGGATAGAACACCGATGCTCCCCCGAAAGTTGCGGAAGGCAAACCACAATCGGGGTTGAATCCCTATTGTCACCCACCCATCGTCCACCCATGTCCAGGTCGACCCCCCTGCTCCGCCCCCTGTTAATCGCCATTTTCGGGCTATTTTCCGCCGTCCTGGGCGCCCACTCGATCCCTGACGTCCCCGTCCGCGGCGCCTTCCAGACCGGCGGCGAAGCCGAGATCACCATCGAGATCAACCCCCGCAACTGGACGGAAAGCCCGAAGATGGCCCTCTCCTTGGAGCAGAAGGAGTTCCTAACCTACACGGACGCCCAGCGCGAAGAGCTCCTTAAGAAGACCCGCGCCTGGGTGGCGACCTATCTCGAATTCACCCTCGAGCCCATCGGCCGCGTCCAACCGGACTTCACCTACGACTTCGTGGCCGAGACGGGCAAGCCCCTCATGAAGATGGACGACGCCGTCGTCGCCCGAGGCCGCTGGAAGACCAAGATCCCCGCCGGCGTGACCGGCTGGAAAGTCCGCTCCCTGCCCGGCCACAAGGTCGCCACGGTCTTCACCAACTCCGTCGACGGCAAGGAGCACCCCCGCTTCATGGTGATGTTCCCAGGCGAATCGAGCTTCACCTTCGATCTGACCGGGCTGGCCGCCAAGCCCCCGACCGGCCCTACCCCGGGCAGCGTCGGTACTCACGATACCGACCGTGGTACCGGAGCAACCTTCCTGAGCTATCTTAAGCAGGGCTTCGAACACATCCTACCCGAAGGCCTAGACCACATCCTCTTCGTCCTCGGCCTCTTCCTGCTCTGCCGCGCCTGGAAGCCGATTCTGATCCAGGTCACGGCCTTCACGGCCGCCCATACGATCACCCTCGCGCTCGCGACCCTTGGCTTCGTCTCAGCCCCGGCTGACATTGTGGAACCGATCATCGCGGCGTCGATCGTGGTCATCGCCCTGGAAAACATCTTCCGGCCTACCTACGGAAAGTTCCGCCTTCTACTGGTCTTTATCTTCGGCCTGATCCACGGCCTCGGCTTCGCCCAACGCCTTATCGACGAGCGTATCCCCGCGGGATCCCTCGTCAGCGCCCTGCTCGGCTTCAACGTGGGCGTCGAACTCGGGCAGCTGGCCGTCATCGGCTTGGCCATCGCCGCTACCTTCTGGATCAAAGACGAGACCAAGTACCGCCGCTGGGTCGTCATCCCCGCCTCCGCTCTGATCGCCCTCGCCGGCGTCCTCTGGGCCATCCAACGACTCAGCTAGGGCGGGCTCTCCGAGCCCGCCGATCGCGCCGTGATCTTCCCGGGCAACTTGTGATATCGGTCTTGGGTAGGGACGGCTCTCCGAGCCGTCCGTTCGCCCACCGAGCTTCCCATTCATCGTGAAAAAACTGCCCTAGGTAGGGA
Source organism: Opitutus sp. GAS368 (assembly GCA_943330755.2). Taxonomy (GTDB): domain Bacteria; phylum Verrucomicrobiota; class Verrucomicrobiia; order Opitutales; family UBA953; genus UBA953. The sequence goes on along the minus strand of CALQIY020000144.1, from coordinate 3,145 downwards.
CGGCTCTCCGAGCCGTCCGTTCGTCTAAGGACGTGCGCATCTAAGCGGCGGGCTCGGAGAGCCACGCCCTACCCACCACCGTATCGCTGTATCTCATGTCACCGTGTCCCTGTGCCCCAGCGGGTCCTCGTTCGCGCTCCGCAACTCCCCCCATCTCCCCGGGGTTTAATCTTCGAACCCCCATGAAAACTTCCACCCTCGGACTCTCCCTCCTCGCCCTCCTCATCGCGACCTCCGCCGCCCAAGCCGTCCCGGAAGGCGACAAGCCCGCCCGCAAAGATGCGCCGGCCAAGCGCGACGGCGATCGTCGCGAAGAATTCCTCAAGCAGCACCCGGAACTCAAAGAACACCTCGAAAAACTCAAGGCGATGTCCCCCGAGGAACGTCAGGCCTGGCTGAAGGAACACCCGGAAGTCGCCGCCAAGATCGAAAAGGCCCGGGGCGGCCTGAAGGAACGTGCCGATAACCTCACGCCTGAGCAGAAGGAAAAGCTGAAGGCCAAGCTGAAGGAACGCGGCGAGAACCTCACCCCGGAACAGAAAGAAAAGCTCCGGGCGAAGATGAAGGAACGCCTCGACAAGATGACCCCCGAAGAAAAGGCCGAATTCCTCAAGAAGCATCCCGAGCTCAAAGAGAAGCTCGAAGGCGATAAGAAGTAAGCCCCTCAAAATCTCCCGCTCAGGGCGCGACACCGGTCGCGCCCTATTTGTTTAGGTAGGGACGGCTCTCCGAGCCGTCCGTTCGCGGACGGACGTGCGTACCTCAATCGACATCCTATTCTCTCAATGCCCAACGGCGGGCTCGGAGAGCCACGCCCTACCTTGAGACCGCTGCAAAAACAATGAACCAAGAACGAAGAACACGCCTATCCCTGCCCCTCCCCGATACTCCATACTCAATACTCTATACTCTCAAATAATCCCTCAGGATTATTTGAGCTCCCCCATCATCTCTAACAAATTCCTCACCACGATCTCCGAAGCATCCTTCTGCACCGTATTCGTGCCCAACCAGGTCTCATAACCGCCGAGCTCATGCTGCGCCGGGGTCGGCAGATAACCGTGTCGGCCGTTACCGAGTCCGACGACGATCGTCCGCCCGAACGGACTCTTCTTCTTTAGCTCCAGCCCGGTCTCGGCAAAGGTCTCGAAGGGAATCGCGCAAAGGACGATGTCGCCGATCTTGATCGCCTGGATGATGACATCGAGGGTCTCTTCGGGACGATCCGCCGCCGCGATGGTCGAACCGGCGTAGTTCTTCGCCAGGGCCGGCAGGCGCGCGATCGCGTCCTTGTCCTTGATGGCAAGGATGGCCTTGGCGTACAGGACCTGCTCCTTGGTCGGCTTGCGGTACTTAAGCGTCAGGATGCGCTGCCTCATCCCGAGGACGACATCCCCCTGATGCTTACCGATCTCCTGATAGGCTTTCCAAGAAGCGTCCGCAGCCTCGCTGGCGACCAGCCGGATCTGCTCGAACGGCTCGCGCGGGGGACGCGTCACCCCGAACGGGATGTTATTGATGTCCCCGGAGGTGCCATTCGACATCGCGGCGACGAAATCAGCTCCCGCCCGAAGCCGCGAAGGCATCACGCGGGCGAACTCTCCGTAATAATCGGCTGAAACCTGGCCGGAGGGGCTGCCGCCGACGTAATGCAGCGAGTAATTCGCGAACAAAGCCAAGGGCTTACGCTTGGTATCCTGGACCGATAAGATGCTGACATCCGGGTCCGTCGGACCCGCCGGCCGATCGATGACGTCAGGCGAGGTCCCGGGATTCATCTTCACCTTATCCATCTCGCCGAAGGGGTTGAGCGGCATCTTGCCCGGCTTCAGATACCATCGTCGGTTGAAGACCTCGCTCGGCAGTGGCTGGGCCGCCGCCCCGACCAACGCAGGCCGCAACTGAGCATGGGCCTTGATGATGGACTGAGAGATACCGTCCAAGATCACCTGCCGGTAAGCATTGGCCTTAACTTGACGGTCCGAAAGCTTCGGGCCCCCCGGAGCCTCGACGACGAACTCGTCGGCGGCGCTCACCCCGGTGTGGGTATGCGTGGCCGAGACAAGCATGTTCTCCACCGGGATGCCGGTGGCCTTGGACGCGATTTCTTTGGCCTCCGCGGTGACCTTACGCGGGACGCTCAGATGATCGAGCACGACCCAGACGACCTTCGTCTTACCGTCGTCCAAGACCAGGGCTCGCGCGTTCAGCGGGTCATGCACCCCGGTCGCCATGTTAGCGCTGTGCCCGCCCGGCATGTTCACCGGAAACTGCGTCGGGGTGATGTCCATCACCGCCGCCCCGGCCTTCAAGGGAGCGGCCGATGCGTGGATGACCCAAGACACGGACAGCACGAGGAAGCAGGCATAGTTACGCATGGCGAAGGGGGTATGCCCGTCATCCTACGCCCCTCCCTCCCCCCATCAACCCTGCATCGTGGGTAGGGACGGCTCTCCGAGCCTCTAGTGTGTGCCCTTGTCCCCATGTCACCATGCCCACCTGCCCCTCTTGCCTTCGGCCCAAGGTAGGGACGGCTCTCCGAGCCGTCCGCCCTCCGCATGACCTTCCCGAATAACTTATGCTATCGGCCCTGGGTAGGGACGGCTCTCCGAGCCGTCCGTTCGCCGACGGACGTGCGAAACCCATCGGCGGGCTCGGAGAGCCACGCCCTACCTTGAGATCGTTGCTAAAAATGAACCAAGAACGAAGAACACGCCTAACGCTGTCTCTCCCTTGCCCCCGTGTCACCATGCCCACGTGTCCCCTCTTGCGACGCCTGGCGTCGCAAGTCAGAACCCGATAATCGTCATCGTGCCCTGGCTAACCTGCGTGGCTTCGACGCCCATGATCCAGCGTTCTTCGAAAGCCGGACCCCACGAGTCCGAGACGGCGACCTCGCCGGTCTGCTTGTTATAGCCGATGATCATACAGACGTGGCCTTCGTTGCGGTTAGGCTGGAGTGGCTTCTGACCTTTGCGGCCATCGGCGACGGCTTTCTTCCAGGCCACCGGATCCGTCATGCCCTCACGCTCCTTGGTTCGGCCGTCGGCTATTTCATTGTACTCCTTGGTGGAGAACATGGCCCACATGATCGGCAGGCCCTGGTCGATGTACTTGGCGACGGACGAGGGCTCGACCTTCATGC
>CALQIY020000143.1 GCA_943330755.2 Opitutus sp. GAS368 | reverse complement strand
TGGAACGCCCCCGCCGAGCGCCCCTTATTCTGCGTCCTTGTCGCGAGTAATAAGGCCTTAGCGGTGGTCGACCCGCGCGACCAGTATCAGGCCCGGGTACGGATCTTGGAGTGGTACGAGCGTTTCGCCCCCGGAGATTTCCATCTCTATGGCCGAGGCTGGGAGCGTCCCGCGGCTCTGCCGGGGCGCTGGGGCCGAGTTCGCAACCAGCTGCGCAAGCTCTGGAGTCGGCTCAGGCCTTCGGTTTCCCCGTATGCCACCTGGCGCGGACCCATCGACGACAAGGTCGCCTTATTAAGGAAAGCGCGGTTCTGCTTGGCGCATGAAAACTGCCGCGACCTGCCCGGCTATGTGACGGAGAAGCTCTTCGATTGCTTCCGGGCCGGCTGCGTCCCGGTCTACGTCGGTCCCTTGGAAATCGCCGAACTGGTCCCCGCTGGCTGCTTCATCGATGGGAGGGCTTTCGCCGGCCCGGGCGAACTCGATGCCTACCTCCGTAGCATCGATGATGACGCCTACCGCGGATATCAGTCGCGAATTCGCGACTTTTTGATCTCGCCGGAGGCCCGGCCATTTTCGCAGGCCGCGTTCGTCGAGTCCATCGTCCGGACCGTGGTGGACGATTTGCCCAAGTAAGACAAATCAGGCCCGCGGGCCGTACTTGCGCTGCGGCGGTTGGCTCGGCGGCAAGGGGTCGATCTGCACGCCGGCGAGGGCCGGGTGCTTGGCGAGCTGCCCGTAGATGACCGGGTCAAAGCGCGTCGTCATCCCGCGCGCGGCTTCGGCGATGAGGACCCGGCCGTCGGCCTGCAGGATGCCTACCTGGACGAGCGTGCTGCCATCCACGCGGCGGGTGTGGGCGACGAGCTTCTCCATGAAGTCGCCGGCTTCGGGGCCGGGACGCAACGCGAAGAGGATGCGCTTGATCATGGCCGGAGCGTTCCGCAGCGGTTGGACGGCATGGGCGCTGATGGACCACTCGCTCCGCTCTTCGCGGTAGGATAGGCGGGCGTCGACGATGACGTGCGCGCCATCCATGAGCAGCGGCAGGTCGCCGTCCTTCAGGACCGAGACGGCATCGTAGGCGTCGGTGAAGATGGTGACGGGGATGCTGACCGAGCGGGTCGCGACATGGAACAGGGCCCAGGGGCGATTATCCTTCTTGGAGATCTTCTTCTCGAGGCCGCCGACGATGCCGCAGAGGCGGACGATGTGACGCTCCTTCTGGTCGAGGGTGATGCGGTCGAGCGGGGTGCTGAAATTGGCGATGGCCTCATCGAGTCCGAAGTAGTCCGCCAACGGGTGTCCGCTCAGGTAGAAGCCCAGCAGCTGCTTCTCGTTGTTGAGCATCTCCAACTTCGGCATCTTGTCCGACTTCCGCAGGATGAGGTCGGCGGTGTTCATGGAGCCGCTATCCTCGGAGCCCAGCATGTCGAAGAGGCTGCCTTGGCCGCTGGCGCGTTCCTTGCGTTCGGAGGAGAAGTGTCGGCGGACCGATTCGATCGAGTCGACCAGGTGGCGGCGGTCCTCGCCGGTGAAGTCGAAGCCGCCGGCGCGCGCCAAGGCCTCGATCGAACGGGCGTTGAGGGCTTGGTCGCCCATGCGGCTGATGAAGTCCGAGAAGTCCTTAAAGGGGCCGTTGGCCTCGCGCTCCGCTACGATGGCCCGGGCGGCGCCTTCACCGACGCCCTTGATGGCGCCCAGGCCGAAGCGGATGGCGTTGTCCTTGATGACCGGGGTGAAGTCGGTGTCCGATTGGTTCACGTCCGGGCCGAGCATCTTCATGCCCAAGGCTTCGACCTCCGCCACGAACTCCGCCAGCTTGTCGGCGTTGCCTTGTTCGGACGTCAACACGGCCGACATGAACTCGACCGGGTAGTTGGCCTTCAGGTAGGCAGTCTGGTACGACAGGATGGCGTAGGCGGCGGAGTGCGACTTGTTGAAGCCGTATTCCGCGAACTTCTCCAGGGTCGCGAAGATCTCCTCCGCCTTCTTCTTCTCGATGTTGTTCGTGGCCTTGGCGCCCGCGACGAAGATGTCGCGCTGCTTCTCCATCTCCTCGCGGATCTTCTTGCCCATCGCGCGGCGGAGCATGTCGGCGCCGCCGAGGGTGTAGCCGGCGACCACGCGGGCGGCTTCCATCACCTGCTCCTGGTAGACCAGGATGCCGTAGGTTTCCTTGGCGACCTTCTCCAGCAGCGGGTGGGCGTACTTGACGTAGTTGGGGTCCTTCTTGCCCTTGATGTAGTCCGGGATGAACTGCATCGGGCCGGGGCGGTAGAGCGCGATGAGCGCGACGATCTCGTCGATCGCCGAGATGTTGAACTGCCGGCAGAGCGACTGCATGCCGCCGGATTCGAGCTGGAACACGCCGACCGTCTTGGCGTCGTTGAGCAGCGCGAACGTCTTGGCGTCCTCGAACCCGACCTTCTCGATGTTGAACTTCGGCAGTTTGCGGTGCTTGCGGACGAGCTTCTGGGCATCGTCGATCACGGTGAGCGTCTTCAGCCCCAGGAAGTCCATCTTCAGCAGGCCCAGCTTCTCGACGGGGTCCTTGGCGTACTGGGTCGTCAGGTCGCCGTCCTGCATCGTGACGGGGATGATGTCCGTCAACGGCCGGTCGGCGATGATCATGCCGCACGCATGCTTGCCGCTGTTGCGCACCATGCCTTCGATCACGCGGCCGGTCTCGATGATGCTGGCGGCGGTGGGATTGCTGCCGACCTCGGCCCGCAGTTCATTGGACTTCTTGAGCGCGTCCTCGAGCGAGATGTTGATGTCGTCGGGGACCAGCTTGGCCAGGCGGTTGGTTTCGATGAAGGGCAGGTCGCGGATGCGGGCGAGGTCGCGGACCACCATCTTGGCGCCGAAGGTGCCGAACGTGATGATGTTGGCGACGCGGTCGGCGCCGTACTTCCGGCGCACGTAGTCGACGACCTCGTCGCGGCGGCGCATGCAGAAGTCGATATCGAAGTCGGGCGCGGAGACGCGTTCGGGGTTGAGAAAGCGCTCGAAGAGGAGGCCGAAGCGGATCGGGTCGATGTCGGTGATCTTCAGGCAGTACGCGACGATGGAGCCGGCGCCTGAGCCGCGGCCCGGGCCGACCGGGATGTCTTGGCGCCGCGCCCAGTCGATGAAGTCCCAGACGATGAGGAAGTAGTCGACGAAACCCGTGCCGGCGATGACGCCCAACTCGTAGTCGACGCGGCGGCAGAGCTCGGCGGGACTGGTCTGTCCCGGGCCGGGAATGGTTTCGTCGGCCTGCGCCTTCGCGTCGTCGTAGTCGACGCCATAGCGTTCCTTGAGACCGAGTTTGACGACCTCGAGGAGGTACGAGCCGTTGGCCCGCATCCCTTGGCGGGTGTCTTCGGCGATGGTGAAATCGCCCTTCTTGCCGGCGGCCACGAGCAAGCCGTTCTTGAGCTTCTCGTAGCCGTCCAGGATGGCGTCCGTCTTCTTCGCGACCTTGGGCTTCACGCCTTCCGAGAAGATGTAGACCGGGTAATGGTTCTTGCCGACGGGCAGCTGCACATCGCACATCTCGGCGATGTCGACGGTGTTCGTGATGGCCTGGGGGACCTCGGCGAAGACGCGGCGCATCTCCGCCTCGGTCTTCAGGTAGAATTCCTGCGCCGTATACTTCATGCGCCGCTCATCCGCGAGGCGGGCGCCGGTCTGGATGCACAGCATCGCGTCGTGCGCGACGTTGTCGGAGGCGTCGACGTAGTGGACGTCGTTGGTGGCGACGACGCGGAGGTTGAATTCGGTGGCGAGCTTAAGGAGGTCGGCGATGATGCGCTTCTGCTCCTCGAGGCCATGGTCCATGAGCTCGATGATGAAGTTCTCGCGGCCGAAGATTTCGACGAAGCGACCGCACGCCTGGCGCGCGGCTTCGTAGTCGCCCTTCAGCAGGTGCTGCGGGATGACGCCTTGGAGGCAACCGCTGAAGCCGATGAGCCCGTCCGCATGCTTGGCGAGTTGGGTGATGTCGGTGCGTGGCTTATAGTGGAGCCCGCGGACGTGCGCGTCGGAGACGAGCTTGGTGAGGTTCTGGTAGCCTTTGAAGTTCCGCGCCAGCACGCCCATGTGGTAGTACTTGTGCTCGCGGCGATCCGGCTTGTCGGTGAGGGCGTGGTCCCAGACGAGGTAGAGCTCGCAGCCGAGCAAGGGCTTGAGCTTCACGTCGCCCTTGGAGCGCTGCTTGGCTTCGTTCCAGAAATCGAACAGGCCGAAGAGATTGCCGTGGTCGGTGATCGCCACCGCGCGCATGTTCATGTCGCACGCGCGTTCCATCAGGCGGTCGATGCGCGAGCAGCCATCGAGCATGCTGTAGTCGGTGTGCACGTGGAGGTGCACGAAGTCGCGACTGATGGATTCCGGGTCGGCCATGCGTGGTCCCGCATAATAGGTCGCGGGGTCAGGGCAGGGGAAGGGGATAATCGGCGGATTATTCGCCGACTTGTCCACAGGCCCGCCGGGGCGGTCGCAGGGCCGGCTTTACTTGACCTTCACGAACGTCCGCTTCCCGGCCTGGATGACGAGCTCGCCGTTGGGTTGGGCGACCTTGAGCGCCGGGTCGGAGACCTTCTCATCCCCGATCTTCACGGCCCCGCCTTCGATGAGACGGCGGATTTCCTTCTTCGACGGAAAGAGGTTGGTGGCAGCCAAGAGGTCGACGATGCCGGCTTCGCCGGCGCCGCCGGAGAGGGCGGCCCAAGCGAACTCGGGCATGTCCGAACGGACGCCGCCCTTGGAGAACACGTTCTCGAATTCGGCGCGTTCCTTCGCCCCCGCACCCTCGCCGTGGAACTTGTCCGTGAGGCGCGTGGCGAGTTGTTTCTTCATCTCCATCGGGTGCTGCGCCTGCAGGCCGCGGATCTCGTCTTCGCCGAGTTCGAGCAGGAGGCGGTAGTAGACCCACATCGTGGCGTCGGGCACGGACATCACCTTGCCGAAGATGTCCTTCGGGTTGTGGTT
>CALQIY020000142.1 GCA_943330755.2 Opitutus sp. GAS368 | reverse complement strand
GTTGCCGTTGAGGGTGTTGATTTCGCCGTTGTGCGCGATGTAGTGGTACGGGTGCGCACGTTCCCAGCTGGGGAAGGTGTTGGTCGAGAAACGCGAGTGGACGAGCGCGAGGGCGGTGTCCATCGACGGCTCGGCGAGGTCGCGGAAGTATTTGCCGACCTGTTCGGGCATGAGCATGCCCTTGTAGATGATGGTGCGGCAGGACAGGGAACTGGCGTAATAGAACTGATCCTTGCCGGTGGCGCGGATCTGGTGGTGGGCCTGCTTGCTCAGGATGAAGAGCTTGCGCTCGAAGTCCTGGTCGGTGGCGCAATCGGCCGGGCGACCGAGGAAGGCCTGGCGGACGACCGGTTCGCTGGTGATCGCGGTCTTGCCGAGGGAGGAGTTGTCGACGGGGACGGTGCGCCAGCCGAGGACGGAGAGGCCAAGGGACTTGGCGAGGTCGGTGAAGGTCGCTTCGGTCGCCGCGCGGATCTTGGCGTCGGGCGAAACGTAGAGCATGCCCACGCCGTAGTGGCCGGGCTTGGGGAGGTTGGCCGGGCCGTGCTTGGCGAAGAAGCCATGCGGGAGCTGGAGCAGGATGCCCGCGCCGTCGCCGGTATTCACTTCGCAACCACAGGCGCCGCGGTGATCCAGGTTCACAAGAATGGTCAGGGCCTGCTGAATAATATCATGGGATCGTTTGCCCTTCATTTGACAGACGAAGCCGACGCCGCAGGCGTCATGTTCGAACTGAGGGTCGTAGAGACCCTGTTTCTCGGGAAGTCCGGGATTATTCATTTCTGGTGGTGGCGAAAGTGAGCGAGACGGGACAAAAGTGGTGGAATGGTGCTAGGTGCCTTTGGGAGGTCCGCAGGACGCCTAAATCTAGTGGGCATTAATTCCCCTCTGTCAAAGGCAACTTATCGAGCATAATTCCGACCAAACCCGGTGGGCCGAGTCGTAATAAGCCAAGGTGACCTTGGTCGCGTCCGAAACTGATGATTTCCTAGGAAAAATGAGCAGCGGTCGGGCCCAAAATTGTTCGGTTTGCTGAGGAATGCTCGCAAGCCGGTGGGCGAGGGCTTGGTCCGTCTCCCTTGACATTGCCGAGGTCCAGCCCGACACCTCATGCCATGAAAGCCGATAACGACCTCTACCGACAGCTCCGAGAATTGCCTCCGGGGCAGCTTTGGGGCGTCGAGGTTCCCAAGTTCAACCAAGCCACGGGCAAGGAACGGGCCCGGCAGGTGGCCTTGGTTCGGGCCGTCGGGGTCGTTTTCACCCATTGCAGCGACCCTGCCCTGAAGCTCCAGGTCAAGGCTTGGCTCAAGGGCCTGCTCCAGGACCCGGAAGAGAAGGTCCGGCGCTACGCGATGGCGGCGATTCCCAAGCTGGGGGAGGACGTCGAAGCTGAGCAGAAGATCTTGACCATCCTGAAGACGAGCACGGTCGACCGCGAGAAGCGGAAGGCGGGCGCGGCTTTGGAAAAGATCGCCGGGGAAGAGACCTTGAAGGCCGTCGGGGCCGGGGCGGCCGGTTTGCCGCTCTCCGAGCAGAAGGTGCGCGCCAACGTCGCCCGCCGCGAAAGCCCGGCGACGATTCGCGTCGACGCGATTTTGGATCGTTACGATACGCTGCGCATCAGCCTGCGCTGCCGGCGTGGCCTCGAGGCCGTCTTGGCCGATGAGGTGCGTGCCAGCGATGCCGCCGGCGGGAAGTTCCGCGTCCTCGAAGTCCGCGGTTGCCACGTGGTGGTCGCGGCCAAGGGGCCATTCAGCCTGCGCGACCTCTATCAGTTGCGTTGCTTTGATACCATGGGCTTCGGCTTGGGCCGCGTACGCGACCCGGAGAGCCCTGAAGCCGTCGCCGGCTTGGCTAAACTCATCGGTTCCCCGTTGAGCGAGCGCCTCATGGGTTCGCTCACGGATGGTTCGTGGCGTTATCGTCTCTCTTTCTCGGGCAGCGAAAACCATGACGACGACGTGGCCAAGGTGGCCGCGGAAGCGTTCAAGGTGAACCCGCGCATCCTGAACGACGCCCGCGAGGCGCCGTGGTCGGTCGATGTCTTCCTGGCGCCGTCCGCCGCCTTGGCCGAACTCCGTCCGAAGGTCTCGCCGGACCCACGCCTCACCTATCGCAAGGGCGCCATCAACGCCGCCTCACACCCGCCGCTCGCGGCCTGCTTGGCTCGGCTGGCCGGTCGTCAGGCCAACGAGGTCGTCTGGGATCCTTTCTGTGGCTCGGGCTTGGAACTCATCGAGACCGCCTTGTTGGGCGGCGTGAAAGAGGTGATCGGTACCGACCTGAGCGAGAAGGCCATCGCGATCGCCAAGGACAACTGGGCGGCCGCCGGCCTCGAGGGTGTGAAGAGCACCTTTTTGACGGGCGATTTCCGGGGGTATTCCGAGGTGCCCGCCTTGGTCTCGGGTAAGCTTTCGTTGATCATTTCGAACCCGCCTTTGGGCCGCCGCGTGCGCGTGCCTAATCTGCATGGGCTCTTCGCGGACTTCTTCCGGATCGCCTCCGCGACCCTCCGTCCCGGTGGTCGGGTGATCTTCGTGAATCCGCTCCGTTTGGAGACCACGGACAAGACCATGCGCCGGGAGTATCGTCAGGAAGTCGACCTCGGTGGTTATGACTGCAAGGTCGAGATGTACGTGAAGGGCTAAGTAAGCGGGCGGCAGGGCCGGGCTTGCCATCCTTGGGCCTACCCATTGGCTACGGGGATGCGTTACCCCTCGCTATGTCTGCTGTTGGCCGCCCTTGGCCTGCAGGCCGCTCCCACCAAGGTCTTCATCCTCGTCGGCCAATCCAACATGGAGGGGCATGCCAAGGTCGAGACCATCGATTACATCGGAGAGGACCCGGCCACGGCGCCCTTGCTGAAGCGCATGAAGGGGCCCGATGGTAAGGCGCCCGCCGAAGGGGAGGGAGTGTGGATTTCCTACTTCACCGGCATCGGTGAGAAGAACGGCGAGGGGTTCGGCAAACTCACGACCGGTTATGGCTCGCGTCAGGACCCCGCGAAGGACGGCGGTAAGATCGGGCCGGAATACACGTTCGGCTTGGCCATGGATCGCGCCTACCAGGAGCCCGTGCTGCTGATCAAGGCGGCGTGGGGCGGTAAGTCGCTCAACTACGATTTCCGTTCGCCCGGCGCTGGTCCATACCCGCGGACCCCGACGGACCTCGAGAAGGACCGCCACCCGTTGGAGAACTCGGGCCATTACTATCGACTCATGCTCGCGCATGTCCGCCAAGTCTTGGCCAACCCTGGGCGGGTCTGCCCGAGCTACGACCCCAAGCAGGGCTACGAAATCGCGGGGTTCATCTGGCTGCAGGGCTTCAACGACATGGTCGACACGAACTTCTATCCCCGCCTCCCTAAGGGTGCGACGACCAATCGCTACGCCAAGTATTCGGATTATATGGCAGCGTTCATTCGTGACGTCCGCAAAGACCTCGGGGTGCCCAAGATGCCCTTCGTCATCGGTGTCATGGGCGTCGGCGGCAAGGATCCGGGCGACGACAACCTCGCCTTCCGTGAAGCCATGGCGGCCCCGGCGAGCTTGCCGGAATTCAAAGGCAATGTCATCGCGGTGCGGACCGGACCTTTCTGGGACGAACAACTCGGCGCCATCCAAGCCAAGCGGGACAAGGTCCGGCAGATGGCCTTCGAATTGAGGAACAAGAACGCCAAGTCGGCGAACGCCGATGGCAAGATGACCGAAGCCCAACAACGCGATTACCTGAAGGAGTATGAAGCCAAGCTCATCACCGCGGCCGAGGCGGCGCAATGGAAGCGGGGAGCCTCGAACGCCGGCTACCATTACCTCGGCTGCGCCAAGACGTTCGCCTTGATGGGCGAGGCGTTTGCGGAAGCGAACCTGGTGATGCTGAAGGACGCGAAGTGAGATGCAGCCGTGGCGTGCGATCGTGGTTGGGCTGCTGGCAGCTTGGTTGACCGGTTGCGATCCTCAGCCGACGTCGGTGGAGCAGGCTTCGGCCCAGGCACGGACGCACCTCCAGGCACTCGGGGCCGCGGGCCTGCTGGGCGAGGCGCGCACGGCGGTGCAGGTCGCTTCGGTTCGTCCAGTCAAGCCGGTGGCCACGCGATGGTCGTCGGCCGGTCAGCCCTTCTGGTGGGCGGAACTGAAAACCCCGACCGGTGAAGCGGCGGGCTATCTGGTATGGGAGGGGAATGGTCGGCGTGAACTCCTGGACTTTTCGCTGGAAGGCCTGACGGAGTGCGAAGGCGCCGTCGCCAAGGCGCTCCCGGGCGTGCCGCCGATCCAGCAATTTCCGATCAAGGGTGCGGATGGCCAGCCGGTAGCTTCCGGGTGCGTCCCGACGGCGGGTGGTAGCCTCATGGCTTATTGGTCCAACCGCGGGACGTTCGATTGGCAGGCCGATGATAGCCACGAAGGCCTGGTGCGCCGGCTGCGCGACCGCCTGCCCATGTCGGTCATCGCGGATGCCGAAGGCTATACCGATGGCAAGATGGCCTTGGCCGGCGCGTTTCCGGATGCCTTGGTGGCCGGCTTGCGCGCGGATGCCGCCCAGTATCGTATCCCCGTCGATATCCGGCTGGTCAGTTACAGCGACCAGGGGATACGAACGGAAATCTCGGAAGGCCGCCCAGCTCTCTTGATGTGCAACGTGCTGGTGCCGCGGAAACCTGAACTCAGCTGGGGCCATGCGGTGGTGGCCGTCGGCTATGCCGAGGTCGGGGGGAAGTCGTTCGTCGGCGTCATCGATAACTTCCATGTCTCTCGCCAGCCGGGGACGGTCCGGTGGATCGCGGCGGATCGCTGTTCCCACCTCGTCCTGGTGCGGCCGGCGAAATAGGCAGAACGAGCCGAGCCCACGACCGGGTGGCCGTGGGCTGAGGACTGCGTTCTTTAAATGGTGGAGGTGGCGGGAGTCGAACCCGCGTCTTCCTATCCTTACGTCACATCTTCTACATGCTTAGCGTCATTGTTGATCTCGACCGCGTTTGGGAATGCGCACCCGTGCGGCCTATCTTCATTCTCACTTAC
>CALQIY020000141.1 GCA_943330755.2 Opitutus sp. GAS368 | reverse complement strand
CGAACAGCGCGTCAAGGACATCATCGTCAAGCAACTCTCCGTCACCCCCGAGCAGCTCACCCCCGGTGCCAGCTTCCAGGGCGACCTGAAGGCTGACTCCCTTGACCTCGTCGAGATCATCATGGCTTTTGAAGACGAGTTCGGTCTCACGATCCCGGAAGACAAGGCCGCCGGTATCAAGACTCTTGGTGATGCCATCGAGCACATCAAGGCCCACGCCACCAAGTAACCTGACCGGGCTTTTCGCGTAGGCCCGTCCCCTTGAGCTCCGATCGCAAATCTCGCCGGGTAGTCGTCACGGGCATCGGCTCCTTGACGGCCCTCGGTCACGACAACGCGACCTTCTGGGACGCCCTGATCAAGGGTCGTTCCGGGATTTCGCGGGTCACCCGCTTCGACCCGACGGACTTCCCGTCCAAGGTCGGCGCGGAGGTCCGCGACTTCGATCCTGCGAAGTACATGGACGCGAAGGAAGCGAAGCGTAACGACCGCTACACGCAGTACGCGGTCGCCGCCTCCCGTCTGGCCATCCAAGACGCGAACGTCGATGTCACGAAGATCGATTCCGAGCGCTTCGGCGTGATCATCGGCTCGGGCATCGGCGGCATGGAGACCATCGAGAACCAGGCCCGTATCCTCATCGAACGCGGACCGTCCCGCGTCTCGCCCTTCACGATCCCTTCGCTCATCGCCAACATCGCCTCCGGCGTCGTGGCCATCGAGTTCCAGGCGAAGTCCGTCAACTTCGGCGTCGTCTCGGCCTGCGCTTCCGGCTCCCACGCCCTCGGCGAAGCCCTGCGTCACATCCGCGACGGCCATGCCGACATCATGCTTTCCGGTGGCTCCGAAGCCGCCATCACGCGTCTCGGTTACGCCGGCTTCTGCAACATGAAGGCCATGTCGACCGACTTCAACGACACGCCCGAGAAGGCTTCCCGTCCGTTCGACAAGCTGCGCGATGGTTTCATCATGGGCGAAGGTGCCGGGGTCCTCGTCATCGAGTCCCTCGAGCACGCCCAGGCCCGCGGAGCCCGCATCTACTGCGAACTCGCCGGTTATGGCGCCACCTGCGACGCCTACCACATCACCGGCCAGGACCAGGAAGGGAAGGGCCTCGCGCTCTGCCTCAACCGCGCCCTCGCCGAGGCCGGTATCGAGAAGTCCGAAGTGGGTTACATCAACGCCCACGGCACTTCGACCCCGATCAACGACCGCTGCGAGACCCTCGCGATCAAGCGCTGCTTCGGCGACCTCGCCCCCAAGATCTCGATCTCCTCGACCAAGTCGATGACCGGCCACCTTCTCGGTGCCGCCGGCGGCGTCGAGGCGGCCGCGTGCGTCATGGCCATCCATACGGGCATGATTCCGCCGACCATTAATTACGAGAACCCGGATCCGGATTGCGACCTCGACTACACCCCGAACCTCGCCAAGGCCCGCAAGGTGGACGTCGCGATCTCGAACAACCTCGGTTTCGGCGGACACAACGCCTCGCTGATCTTCAAGCGTCTTTGAGGCCTTTCCGGCCCGCGGGATGCAACCTTTTGCCTCGCGACGGGGTATAAGGGAAATAGAACCATGCTCACCCCCATGGCCCCCCGCTTCCTCCTGCTCGCGCTCGGCGTCCTGACGTCCCTCGGGGTCTCCGCCCAGACTCCCGCCCCGCCCGCGCCCCCGCCCACCGTCACGGTCCGTGGCACCGTCTCGCACCTCGACCCGAAGACGGGCAAGTCCGACGTGATGAGCTTCCCGTCCGTCTCCGTGATCTCGGGCTCCGAGGCACGCGTCTCCGTGGCTGGTCGCCCCGACCCCAAGGACCCGAAGGGCAAGCCGGAGTCTTCGATGGATCTGGTCATCTCCCCGACCGTCCAACCCGACGGCATGCTCAGCATCTCGGTCCGCGTCTCGATCAGCCACAAGGCGGAGGTCCTCGACCCCAAGGAGGCCAAGCGCGAACGTAAGCGGGAGTCCAAGGCCCATGACGGCACTTTGGTCCTCTACTCGGTGCTCGCGAAGGAAGGTCTGTTCTCCATCCAGGACAGCCGCAGCGCCCGCCGCTGGTATAAGCTCGGTTCAACCATCGAAGGTTGGAAGCTCGAGGCCTTCGACGTCGAGACGAACGTCCTCACGGTCTCGCAGGGCCCGACCCATCAGGAACTCCATCTCTACAAGTCCTCGGTCGAAGCCTCGGCCAGCGAGCTGAGCACCGTCGTGACGGTCCGCCCCGGCGAGATCGCCAAGGTCCCCGGCGTCGGCGGCCTAGAACTTTCCGTCAGTGGTATCGTCTCCGCCACGCCGGTGGCCCGTTAAGCGATGCTTCGCTCATTCCTCGCCGTCCTGCTGGTCTCCTCAGCCTTCGCGGCCGATGACGCCGTGCCGACCCACCTGAAGGTGAAGGCGACGTTCACGCGCCCTGACAAGGACGGCAGGCCGGAGGTCTACGCCGAACCGACGGTGATCACGGTCGATGGCAAGCAGACGACCATCACCGTCGGTTCGGCCGAAGAAGGCGTGGTCTTCACGGTCACCCCTAGGCTCAATAAGGATGGCACTCTGACGCTGGAGACCATCTCGGAATACCGAAAGCCTCCGACTGCGGAGGCGTCGTCAGTCTCGGCGACACCCACCGCCCCGTCGCCTCGCGCCAAGAGCAAAATGCCTTTCTTCCACGGCGTGCTGACCAAGGACAAACTCTTTTCGATCGAGGACTCCACGGGCAAGCGCCAGTGGGTGCCGCTCGGACGCCGTATCGACGGCTGGACGTTGAAGTCCTACGACGAGAAGCGGGAAGCGCTTACTCTCTCCCGTCTTGGTCAGTCCGTTGAACTGGTGCTGCACAAGGCGGTCATCGTCGACGTACCCACTCCGCGGGTTGTCGTCACCCTCACCGAGACTGTCACTACCAAGCCCGGCGTCAGTGAAACCTTTGGGCTTAACACCGCCCGGGGTGTGATCTCGCTCGAGGCCGAAATCCTCGACGTGACGAAGTGACGGCTTAGGCCACGTCCAAGTGGCCGACCTTGACCAAGATGGTCGCGCCTTCCGGGCCGGTGAAAGGCCGATGGTTGCTCATATGCGGGCTGCGGATCCACGTGCCGGCGGGATAGCTGCCGTGCTCGTCCCGGAAGACGCCTTCGAGTACCAGGATCTCTTCGCCACCGACGTGAGTGTGCGGATTGAAGCGGGTCTCGGGCGCCCAGCGCACCAAGGCGGTATGCTTGGTCAGGCCTTGGTGTAGCGAGGTGACCTTGAGTCCGGGGACCATGCCTTGCCGCCAGTCCAGTTCGTTGCCGCGGAGCGCGAAGGAGTCTTTTTCCGGCTCCGTGGGGGTGCGTTCGTTCAGGTAGACCATGCTGGCTTCGGTCGAGGTGAACGTGACGGATACTCCAGGGGATAGGCGGACGTAGGAAGCCGGACCGAGCGCTTCGCCGTTGAGGCTCAGCTGGCCGCGCACGACGAGTATCTCCAATAGTTTCGCGCCGTCATGAGTCATCGACTCACCTGCCTGCAGCGAGCGAAGGCTGATCCGGCTCTCGGCTGGGACGATCCGCTGTTCCAGCGGACGTTCCCCCGCTTGTCCCGCGCACAGGTCGGTCGCATCGACGACGATGCGGAGGGAATGGTCAGCGTGGAGAGTCATGTGAAAGTCAGGGCGTCTTCAGTCCGCCAGCGCCTTGCGCCATTCGGCGATCTCGCTGGCGAGTCCGTAGGCCCGCAGGCCGGCCTCGATCTCCGCGTGGGTGGGTTCGGTGACGATGTGCTTAGGGTCGCTGTCGAGGGCCGGACGGACGTGACGCGTGACGGCCCAAGCGGCCCAGGCCCGCCACTTCTTGATTTCGGCCCGCTCGCCACGCACGCGATCGGCGAGGTGCTGATAATGCACCCGCGCGTTGCCGGTGAACTCGTCGCTGGGCTGCCTTACCATCCAGCCGATGGCGCGGTAGGGCATGGGATACTCGTTTAAGACTTCGGATCCGGCCGGGACGTCGCAATAGAGCGCGCGGTCGACGGCCAGCAGCGCCCGGGCGGGAAGGTCGTCCAGCCAGAGCTGCTGGCCGTATTCCAGACAGAGGCGATAGAGCTCGGGCCCGCGGTCGTCACGCAAGGCGTTGAGGTCGCGCCAGGAGAGCGGGCGGCCGCAGGACGGCAGGAAGGGGCAGGGGGTCGGCACGCGGCTCAGGGCTTGGCGTACGGGTTGGTCTGCTTCTCGACGCCCACCGAGGTCTGGCCGCCGTGGCCGGGGAGGAGCACGACGTCGTCCGGCAGGGTGTAGATACGCTGGCGGATCGAGGTCAGGAGCTGGTTCCAATCGCCGTTGGGGAGGTCGGTGCGGCCGACGGAGCCCTTGAAGATGGCGTCGCCGGTGAAGGCGATCTTCTGGTCGGCGGCGTAGAAGAGGATGCTGCCCGGGCAGTGGCCGGGCACGTGCCGGATCTCGAACTTGTAGCCGCAGGTCTCGACGACGTCGCCGTCGTCCACCCAGCGGTCGACCTTCACCGAACGGAAGTCGTCGTCGGAGAGCGACGGGATCATCGACTGGTAGCGATTGCGATACGCTTCGATGTTCTCGATGAGCTGCTGGTCATCCTTGTGCGCGATGACCTTGGCGCCGGCGTCGGCGAAATAGCGCCCATCGCACATGTGGTCCCAGTGGCCGTGCGTGATGAGCAGGTGCGTCAGGTTGAGCCCTTGCTTCTTGATCTCCGCGAGCAGCAACGGGCCGGCGTCCTTGGGGGCGTCGATGACGCAGCAATCTTTGCCGTTCTCGGCGACGACGAGGTAGGCGTTGGTTTCGAAAGGCCCCAGCGGGGCGGCGGCAATCTTCATGAAATCAGGCTCCGAAGGCTTGACGCATCGCTGCCTCGACGTGGTCGGGCGGGCGCACGGCCTTGAACTCGCGGTTCACGAAGGCGTGGACGGTGAAGCCTTCGACGAGCAGATCGCCGTCGCGCTCGACCTGATAGGTCAGCTTCAGGCGGGCCTTGGGTTTCTCGGCTAGGGTCACCGTGATGCGGACGCGGTCGTCAAAGCGGGAAGGGCGGTGGTAGGTCAGGCCGGTCTCGAGGACGGGCAGCAGGAAGCCATCCTGTTCGAGCTGACGATAGGGAGT
>CALQIY020000140.1 GCA_943330755.2 Opitutus sp. GAS368 | reverse complement strand
GGTCGGTCAGTTGGCGCCAAGCTTCCTCGTAGCCCTGGCCGTCTGTAGGTAGATTGAAATACCAGGGTACATAACCGAAGATTTCCCGGACCTTGACGAGCTTGCCTGGGGCGCATTCCTCAGCGACGGAGTTGTTATACTGATTCGTGGGCGCATTTTCATGCCGCATTACTTTGAAGAATTTTGCCTCGGGGTCCCAGAGCTGGGCCTGCACCTGTTGGCGTAGGCGCTCGGCTTCGGCTCGATAGTGTTCCGCCTGATCTTTCCGGCCCGCCAATTCCGCGATACGGGCGATCGCCTGAGCCCCGCCGAACATATACGAGTTCATCGGTGGGCGGATGCCCGTACCGCCGATGGAGAATTCCTGGCCTTCCCAGGAGTCGACCTGCCAATAGAGCCCATTGTCGAGCAGGCGGCTTTTCTGCCAGGCGTTCAGCTTCGGATTGCCCTGTTTCCAGGCCTCATGATTTTTGATCAACCCATCGAGTAGCCCCGTGACAAAGGGTTTGTCACCGGTGACCAGATAACGGGCATAGATGGCGTCGGTGATCCACTGGGAATACTGTTTGGTCTCGCCCCCGGCATCGCCGCCCTTGCCGAAGTGAAACTGGGAATAGTCGTCGATGACCTTCGCGTCGCGAATCCAGCGCCCTTCGTAGAGTTGGTGTCCGACCGGGCAATTGATGGTGTTGTAGAGTTTACTCCAGCCGACCTTCGGCAGGAACTCCGTGACGACGAACCCGGCGGGGGTGTGCCAGATGTGCTTACGATAAGCCCACCAGCGAAAGTGGTAGGTCTCTTCGATGTCTTTGTCGGAACACTCGAAGAGGGGTACGTTGCGCTCCATCCAGGCGGCGGCCTGGTCGTTGCGGATGGCGGTGATCGAGCCATCGCTCGGCAGGTCGACAGAGGTATCGTCCGGTCGTTGCCCGTTGAAGGCGGCGACATAGCTGCGCATCGCATCAGGCTTCAAGACCGTCGGCGGGCTTTCCGCGCGGAGTCCTGTCAGGGTAAATGCCACGACCACGATGAAACTAGAAAATCGGTATCTACTCATCGGGGTGCTCTGCTTGTGTCGTCGGCCGTGGACTGGACGGGCGAGCAGACTCAGTGAGCCTTTTTCTTGGCCTTACCCTTGGGCTGTTCGGAAAGAGTGAGCTTGGCGAGGGTCACGTACTCGTCGGTCTGCTTCTGCCAGAGGTCGGCGAGTGCCTTGGCCTTCTCGGGCATCTTGGCGGAAAGGTCGAACTGCTCGGCGCGATCGGTGCTCAGGTCGTAGAGGGCCCAGGCGTCGCCCTTGGCGGCGACGAGCTTATAGTCACCGACGCGGATGGCCTTGTTCTCTTCGTGCAGCCACCAGAGGCTCGGGCGTTCGATGGTGACGTCAGTTTTGAGCGCGGCCACGAGGCTCTTGCCGGGTGCGGCAGGGATGGGCTGGCCTTTCCAATCGGTGGGCTTGGTCACGCCGGCGAGCTCGAGTACGGTCGGGACGACGTCGACGACATGGGCCGGGGTGCGACGGAGCTCGCCCTTGGCGGCGAGGCCGGCAGGCCAGTGGGCGATGAGGGGCGTGCTGATGCCGCCTTCGTGCACCCAGGTCTTGTGACGGCGGTGCGGGGTGTTGGCGGCGTTGGAGAAGCCGGGCCCGAGGCAGAGATAGGTCGCGGCGCTGCCCATCTCAGCCTGCGGGTCGTGGCCGCCGTCGCGCACCATGATCTCGGCGCTGGCGCCGTTATCGGAGGCGAAGAGGATGACGGTGTTCTCGTAGGCGCCCATGGCCTTAAGCTGGGCGATGATGCGGCCGATCTCCGCGTCCATGCGGTCGACCATCGCGGCGTGGATGGCCATCTTGCTGGCCTGGAAGCGGCGCTGTTCGGAGGTGAGCGAGTCCCACGGCAGCGGACGGTTAACCTCGTTCGCGCCGAGCTTCTTCATCGCTTCGGGGAAGGCATAGGGCGGGCCGACTTCAGGTTCGACCGCGGAGAGCGTCGTGTTCGTCAGGCCGAGTTCCTTCTGACGGGCGTGGCGGGAGGCACGCAGGGCTTCCCAGCCGGCGAGGTACTTGTCGCGATACTTGGCGATGTCTTCGGGCAGGGCGTGGAGCGGGAAGTGCGGGGCGATGAACGGAATATAGTGGAAGAACGGTTTGTCTTTGTAGTTGGCCGCATGGTCCTTCAGGCAGTCGATGGCATGGTCAGCCGTCGCGATCGTCGCGTAGTAACCCTTCTCATCGGCCGGGACTTTCACCGGGACGTCATCGATCGAGTTACCCTTGGCGCTGAAGAAGTTGCCTTGGTTACGCATGTCGAGCGAGCGGTCGAAGCCGCCGGCGAGCACCGGGCCGTCGATGTGCCACTTGCCGCTGTGGTAGCTGCGGTAGCCGGCGGGCTTGAGGAAGTCCGGGAGCAAGCGCGCCCAGGACTGACGGACGCCTTGGCCGCCGCCACCGAGGCCGGGGAGGGCGTCGCGGTGGATCTGCTGCGCGTAGTAGCCCGAGAGCAGCGCGGAGCGGGAGGGCCAGCAGCGGGCGGTGTTATAGAACTGCGTGAAGCGGACGCCGTTCTTAGCCAGGCCATCAAGGTTCGGGGTCGCGATCTCGCTGCCGTAGCAGCCGAGGTCGGAGTAGCCGAGGTCATCGGCCAGGATCAGCACGACATTGGGTCGCTGCGGGGCGGCGAGAGCCGTCAATGTGGCGAAAAGCAGGGCTAACAGGGGACGCATGGGGAGGAGGGAAAATTACGGGGTAAGGGAGGGGGAGGGCAAAGACGGAAATGGGGTCAGACCCCATTAAGCAGGTCTGACCCCATCGGGTCCGAATGGTTCGGCGCTTACTTCTTGGCCGGGGCCTTCTTGGGCGGGTTCTTGCCTTGGGCGCTGACGACCTTGGGCTTATCGATCTTCTTGGCGCCGGCGGGCAGGGCGGCCTGGTCGAAGGGCAGGATAGCGCCGTCCGTAAGCACCTTGAGCAGGACCTGCTTCACGTAGGTCTTATGCGTATTGCCGGCGTGCAGCTGGATGGCGATGAGGCCTTCGAGGGCGCGGCCCTTCTCGTCATGGTCGATGAAGACCGAGGTCGTCTGCCCGTTGACCTTGTGCTCGAGGCGGTTGCCGCGGGCGATGACCGTGAACTCGTTATACTGGGAGATGTCGGCCTGCACGCGCGGGCGTTCGCCGACCTGCCAGCGCTGGCCCGTCGGGTCCATCACCACGTCGACGCCGTTGTAGCCGAAGATACCGCGGCCGCGTTCCTCGTAGGTCATCGCCGTATGGACGTCGGTCGGGTGGACGTCGCACTGGTAGCCGAGGATAGTCCAGGGCGTCACTTCGGGCAGGCGACGGCTGCGGTATTGCACGCCGGAGTTGTTGTCGCCGACGACCTTGACCGTGGCGCGGATCTCAAAGTCCTTCACCTTGCCGTTCCAGATCAGGAACGAATTCGTCTTCGGCTTGCCGACTTCGCTCGTGCCGACGATCACTCCGTCCTCGACGGCCCAGAGTCCCGGTTCACCGTCCCAGCCGGAGAGGTCCTTGCCGTTGAAGAGCGGCGTGAAGCCGTCCTGGGCGAAGACGGGCAGGGTCAGGGAGAGCAGGAGGAGTCTTAGGGTTTTCATGTGAGTTCAGAGAGTGAGTTCCTTGACGACGCCGTTACTGTCGCCGTGGCTGTCGACCTTCACGCCGCTGCCTTGCAGGAGGGTGAGCCAGAGGTTGCACAGCGGCGTGCTCTTTCCTTGGAGGGCGATATGCTGACCCAGTCGGATGCCGGAGCCGCCGCCGGCGATCAGCGTCGGGCAGTTATCCAGGTAGTGGATCGTGCGGATGTTGCTGCCGTAGGCGATCGTGGTGTGGTCGAAGAGGCTGGAGCCGTCGGCCTCCTTCGTGGCCTTGAGCTTGGCGAAGAGGCCGGCCAGCAGCCTGCTTTGCTCGAGGTCGCGCTTCTGGGAGGCTTCCATGCGTTCGCCGGGGGCGTAGTGGCTCATGTCGTGCGAGGCGACCTTCACGCTGAGGCTGGCGAGGAGCGAACTCACGGGCTGACGGTAGGTGAGCACGCGGGTGCTGTCGGTCTGGAGCGCCGCGACGATGAGGTCATACATCACTTTGATCTCGTCCTTACCGGCGAGGCCCGGCTTGGGCGGAGGGAAGGGTGCCTTGGCCTTGGGGCGGTCCAGCCACTGTTCGTCCTTGGATAGGCGTAGTTCGATGTCGCGGACGCTCTGGAAGTACTCGTCGAGCTTGTCGGCGTCGCTCCGCGAAAGTCCGCGACGGACGCGGGCGGCGTCTTCGAGCACGGCGTCGAGCACGCTGCGTTGCTGGGCGAGCAGCGCCTGGCGCTGGGCGAGCGGCATGGTCTCTTCGGAGAACAGACGATGGTAGGCGGCGACCGGGTTCTCGTGCCCGACCAGCGGCTTGCCTCGCGCATCCCAGGCCATCGAGCCGGGGCCGTGGCCGGAGTCGACCGCGTTCGCGCAGTCGAGACGGATGGAGCCATAACGCGTATTCATGCCTAGCTTGGCGGCGGCGACCTGGTCGGCGGAGATGCCGTTGTGGAAGCTCTGGCCTGGCTCGGAATAGCGATTGGCCCCCGTGAGCCAGAAGGTGCTCCCCCAGTGGGCCTCATCGCTGAACTTATTCGAGAGGCCTTGGACGATCGTGAAGTCTTTCTTGTGCTCGGCCAGCGGGGCGAGCCCGGCGGGCAGGGCGTAGTCGGCGCCGGTGTCCTTGAGCGAAGGGAACCAGGTCTCGTTGGTGACGCCGTAGCCGAAGCCCAGGAAGACCATGCGCTTCGGTTGGCTGACGGGCTTCTCGGCGGCGAAGGCCTTGAAGCCGAGCGAACTCAGCGCGGGCAAGGCGATCAGCGTGCCGGCGGCGCGGAGGAAGTGACGGCGGCTGAGGTCGGTTCGGCTCATTTGGTTTGGAAAGTTTCGGAGAGGACGAGCGCACGGATGAAGGCGGCCATCTGATAGTCTTTGGCCTGCGCCTCCGTGAGGATGGTCGTGGCGAGCGGTTCGTCGAGGAAACCGAACGGACGCCCCATGCCATACTCGACGAGGGCCTCGGTGAAGCCGCGGCCGAACTTCTGCGGGTGGGCGGCGATCTGGTCGCGGAGCTCGAAGTAGTCCTTGAAACTCG
>CALQIY020000139.1 GCA_943330755.2 Opitutus sp. GAS368 | reverse complement strand
GCTTCGATCTTCGTCACGAGCGGGCCTTCCCACTCGATCCAGTCGACGAGTACCGTGGAGAAGATGCCGTTGCCCTTGTCGTCGAACATCTGCGGGGCGTTCGTGTTCAGCAGTTGGCGTTCGCTGCTGTGGGTGAAGAGGTAACTGGAGCTGCCGAGCACGTTGCGGAAGGCGGCCCCGGCGCGTCGGTCCACGACGTCGGTGGCGACCACGCTGAAGTGCAGCGTCGCGGGCATGTCGAGGTAGACGTCGAACTCGTAGACCTTGGGGCTGTCTTCGGGTGCGTTGATGTCGAATTCAAGGAGGCTCGCGACGGTCTCTTCACCGGTGGTCTTACCGATGCTCAGATGGGCCGGCTGGCCGCCGGGCGGGCGGATGCCGCTGGCCTTCAGGCGCATCCGGTAGAGCCCGCTCTGTTCGGGGCCGACCTTGCCGAACCATTGGGGGGAGAGGGCGGTCTCGACGCGGCCGGGGAAGAGGAGCTGACGGAGCGGGCGCTTGATGCCGAATTGGTCGAGCGCCGCCTGAGCCTTCTTCAGGTCGCCGTAGTGCATCTCGCCGGCCGTCTTGCGCACGATGCGGGCTTCGGCCGATTTCGTCGGGAAGGCGCGGTCGAGTACGGTCTCCGCGGCCCGGTAATAGCGATCCACGTGCGAGGGCGACAGCGAGAGGGAGGAGCCGATCCGCTCGAAGCCATGCCAGAGCGAGTCTTCGTTCAGGCCGCCCGGGGCGGCGGGGTTATAGCGGGCGCCGAGCAGGTCGTAGACCGTGTTCTGGTATTCCTTCCGGCTCAGGCGATAGTGGGTCACGGACGGACGCGCCGACATGCGCGCGGCGCGGCCTTCCTTCAGGGCGCCGTCCAGGCTCGCGACGAAGGCGGCGATCTCCGCTTGGGTCGGCTTGGGTTCCTTGTCCTTCTTCGGAGGCATTTCTCCGCTGTTCACGTTTTCCATGGCCTCGGCCCAGTGATGGGTGTCGGCGCCGAGTTTGAAATCGCGCGACAGCTTGTCGAAGCGAAGGTCGCCTTTTTCCTTCTCAGGTCCGTGGCAACGAGCGCAATGCTTCTGGATGAAGGCTTCGTAGGGCTCCGCGGCCTGCGCGACGCCGGTCAGGCTGAGGCTGAGGGCGAGCAGGGCAAAGGAATTGAAGAAATGACCTGGGGAGGGCATGGTGCGTGACAAAAGATAAAATCGGCGTTCGGGGCGGACGCTATGGGTATTTATGGGACTGTGGTTTGATGGGGCAAGTTCCCAATTAAACCGCCGTAAACAGGGCTATTTTAAGCCAAGATAGGCTTAATGACGTGTCCGTGGACGTCGGTCAGGCGGCGTTCGACCCCGTTGTTGTAAAAACTCAGTCGTTCGTGGTCGAGCCCGAGCAGGTGCAGCATGGTGGCATGCAGGTCGTAGATGGTCGTGACGTCCTTGACCGCCATGTGTCCGAAGTCGTCGGTCGCGCCGTGGCTGTAGCCGGCCTTCACGCCCGCGCCGGCGAGCCAGACGGTGAAGCCCTTGGGGTTATGGTCGCGCCCGTTGGCGCCTTTCTGGAAGGTGGGCATCCGGCCGAACTCGGTCACGAACGCGACGAGGGTGTCCTTGAGCAGGCCGCGGGCCTTGAGGTCCTTCAGCAAGGCGGCCGCCGGCTGATCGAGGATCGGGGCGTGGACGGCGTATTGGCTGACGATGCTCTTATGGCCGTCCCAGTTGCCGACACCTTCGCCCATGGCGTAGGAACCGTTGAAGAGCTGCACGAAGCGTACGCCCTTTTCGAGCAGACGTCGGGCGAGGATGCAGTTCTTGGCGAAGCCGGCTTTGTTGACGTTGCTGTCGTCGGCGCCGTACAGGGCGCGGGTCGCGGGCGATTCGCCGGAGAGGTCGGAGAGCTCGGCGGCGTTGAGCTGCATGCGGGCCGCGAGCTCATAGGATGAGATGCGGGCCGACAGGTCGGAGTCCCCGGGATTCTTCTCGAGGTGCTGGTCATTGAGCCGACGGAGGTAGTCGCGTGTCGCGCGATCGGCTTCGGGCGTGATCTCAGCCGGGCGGGCAAGGTTGGGAATGGCGCGTTGGGCGCTGAACGCCGTGCCCTGGAAGGAGGCCGGCAGGAAGGCGCTATTCCAGTGGCGTGGTCCGTTCTGAGGCACGCCTCGCGGGTCCGGGATAGCGACGAAAGCGGGGAGGTTCTGGTTCTCGCTGCCCAAGGCGTAAGTCACCCAGGAGCCCATGCTCGGGAAGCCGTCGAGCGTGAAGCCCGTGCCCATCTGGCTTTCAGCGGGGCCGTGGGTGTTCGACTTCCCGGTCATCGAGTGGATGAAGCACATCTCATCGGCCATCTCGGCGAGGTTCGGCAGGAGGTCGCTGACCATCTTGCCCGATTGCCCGCGTGGCTTGAACTCGGCGATGGGCTTGATGAGGTTGCCGTTGGCGCCCTGGAAGGTGACGAGTCCCTCGCTTCCCGGCATCGGAGTGTCGTGCCGCTTGATGAGCTCAGGTTTGTAATCGAACGTGTCGACGTGGCTGAGCGCGCCGGAGCAGAAGATGACAAGGACGCGTTTGGCCTTGGCTTCCTTGTGCGGCGGACGCGGAGCGTAAGGGTCGGCCGGGTCGATCGGCGGTCGGATGGGCGAGTCGGCCAGCAGCCGGTCATGCGTGAGCAGGTGGGCGAAGGCGATGCTGCTCAGGCCGGAGAGCGTCCGGCTGAGGAAACCGCGGCGGTTGAGGAGATGGTTCATTCGATGCGGACGAATTCGTTGGCGTTGTAGATCGCCCGGCAGAAGGCGGGCAGTCCTTGGGCGGCGATCAGGCGGCTGGCGTCCGCGAGCTCCTCGGCGCTGGCGACACGTTGGAAGAGCAGCTCGAAGGCGCGGGCGGCCTGCTTGGACGGGTCTGCGCCGGCCTCCCGGCGCAGGCGTTCGGACAGGGCGGCGGCCTGCTGCAGGGAGAAACTGCCGTTGAGCAGGTTGAGCGACTGGAGGGGCGTGATCGAGGCGTTGCGCTTGGGCTGAGGCTGGCCGGCATCGGGGCAGTCGAACGCGCCGAAGAAGTCATCGAGCATCGCGCGCGGCTTGGATTGGTAGACCATGCGGCGATAGTCGCCGGGCAAGAACGCCTCCTTGGTGACGTAGACTTTCACGTAGTTCGTCATCGGCTGGAAGAGGTCGAAGCCCGGCCCGCCCATCGTGAAGTCGAGCTGGCCCGAGGTCGCGAGCATGGAGTCGCGCAGCATCTCGGCTTCGATCCGACGCGGTGGGTAGCGCCAGAGCAGCCGGGCAGAGGCGTCGAGGGTGGCGGCTTGTTCGATGCGCTTCGAATCCTGGCGGAACACACGCGAGGTGAGGATGAGGCGATGGATATGCTTGAGCGACCAGCCGTGGTCCACCAGTTCGGCGGCCAGGAAGTCGAGGAGTTCGGGGTGCGTCGGGCGCGAGCCGTTGAGGCCGAGGTCGCTCGGCGTGTCGACGATGCCGGTGCCGAAGTGATGATGCCAGAGGCGGTTCACGATCACCCTGGCGGTGAGCGGATTGTCCTTGGAGACGATCCAGTCGGCCAGGGCTTTGCGGCGAGCGGCTTCGGGCGCGTCGGCCGGCAGGGTCAGCTTGGCGCCGATGAGGGAGAGCGCACCGGGCGCTACGGGTTCGCGCGGCTGGGTCGGGTCGCCGCGATGTTTGCGGAGGGTAGGGCCCGGTTGTTCGAGCCTGCCGACGTAGCCGCGCGGGTTGGCGGTGAACTTCGCGAGCTCGGTCTGCAGCTCGGTGCGACGAAGCGAAAGGGCGGCCACTTCCGCCGCCTTGCCGGCGGGCACTTCGCCGAGGGTGGGCAGGGAGGTGATCCGTTCCTTGAAGGAGCTCGGCAGACGGTCGTTGCTGGAAGCGACGGACGTCCACTTGGCGCCGTCGAGGGAGGTCTCGATGCGATAACCGGTGGCGACGCGGTCCTTGAGCTGGGAATTAGCGGCGCTGCGGTTGCGGCTCCAGACGACCCGGCTGACCTTCGTCGGTGCTTTGAGCTCCAGCTGCGCCCAGCCGGCGCCTTTCTCGGCGGGGATCCAACTGCTGGGGTTGCCGTACTTGCCATCGTTAAGGAAGCGGGTCTGGTGGACGCTGTTGCCGTTGGCGTAGAGGCTCGAGACGGCCACCTTGGCGCCCAAGGCGACGTTCTTGCCGGCAGGATCGAAGACCTCGAGTTCGTCGATGCACGCTTCGGTGGCGGAGGCGGTGATGGTGAAGCGCACGAATTTCGCTTCGACCGCCGCGAAGTCCTCCTCGTTGGCGAGGTGGGTCACCGGAGCGCGGAGATGCGGGACGGGCAGTTCGGCGCCTTCCGCGACCGCTTCGAAGGCCGCGATGTCGGCGGCGGTGGGGCCGCCCTTGTCGCCGGCGCGCAGGATGAGCACGCTTTGCGGGGTGACGCGGTGTACGCCCACCGACTTCAGTCCGCTCCAGCGGCGCTGATTCGGCACGGCCGGCGAGCCGTCAGAGAAATACCGCTGATTGATCCGCGCGATCTCGGTCTGGTCGGCCGTGGTCTTCAGATCTCCGTCGAGATCAAGCACGTAGCGGGCGTCCGCGGCGTGGGTCGTCCAGGCGCCCCAGGAAACCCAGATACGCACCTCGCCGCTCATCGCGGGTTTCCATGCCACGAAATTCTCGCCCGGCTTGTCGGCGCTCCACCACCGGTAGCCGGCGCTCAGGTTAGGCAGCCGCTGGAAGTCTCCGGGGTCCTGGGCGTGGCCTTTTTCCGTGCCCTTGTCGTAGGGGATGAGGTGGCTCTTCTGGGTCGGTGCGAGATGCTGCGCGAGGCGGGCATCTTCCTCGTCGGTCAGCAGGATGCGTCCGAGGTAGGCCTTCGGCTTGAAGCCGCGGAGGGTCCGTTCGAGCGGTGCGAGTTCTTTGCGGAGGGCGTCGGCCTTCGCGGTCCGCTCCACGGTCTCGGCCGTGCGTAGTTCCCGTTCGCCGTGCTGGACGCCCTGCAGGATGGCCATGAAGCCGTAGTAGTCGGTCGTCGGGAGCGGATCGAACTTGTGGTCGTGGCAGCGCGCGCAGGCGAGCGTCGTGCCGAGGAAGGCGGACGCCGTCGTCCCGATGATGTCGTGCAGTTCGTCGGCCCGTTGGTTGGCGGTGAGGACGGGGTCAGGCGACTTCACCTTATCGAAGGGGCCGGCGACGAGGAAGCCGGTCGCCGCATCGACGCCGAGCTG
>CALQIY020000138.1 GCA_943330755.2 Opitutus sp. GAS368 | reverse complement strand
GTCCTTCATCTTCTTCCCGCCGATCTTCTCGTCCGGGTTGTAGTGCTTGAAGGCGAACGGGTTCTTGGACTTCGATCCTTCGAACTCGATGACCGGGACATTAGGGAAGTGCGACATGACTTATAGGAGGGAGGGTTCTGACATTGGAGGCGACCCACCGACTGCCACGAAAGGAATGGCCCCGGCCTATGAACAAAACGACAGGCAGGGAGTCCGCATACAACTGCGCCTTGCGCCCTCGGCGGGGGCGGCTAGGTTGGCGGCATGGAGGTCGTCCACACCATCCCTGAGCTGCGCGCCGCGGTCGCCCGGACCCGTCAGGCCGGGAGGTCCGTCGGCTTCGTGCCGACCATGGGTTGCCTGCACGAAGGCCACCTCAGCCTCATCCGCCGGGCCAAGCAGGAATCCGGCTTCGTGGTGGTCTCGATCTTCGTCAACCCGACCCAGTTCGGACCCAACGAGGACTTCTCGAAATACCCGCGGACCTTCGAAGACGACCGCCGAGGCTGCGAAGAAGCCGGCGCCGACCTGATCTTCACGCCGTCCGCCGCCGACTTCTACCCCGCCGGGGCCTCGACCTGGGTCGACGTCGAAGGCATCTCCGCCGGACTTTGCGGTGAATTCCGCCCGGGGCATTTCCGCGGCGTGGCTACCGTCGTCGCGATGCTCTTCAACGCCGTCCAGGCGGACGTCGCCGTCTTCGGCCGCAAAGACCTGCAACAGCTTGCGGTGATCCGCCGCATGGTCCGCGACCTGCACTTCCCCGTCCGCATCCTCGCCCACGAGACGATCCGCGAACCCAACGGCGTCGCGATGAGCTCGCGCAACCGTTACCTCACGGCGGAACAGCTGACACAGGCGACCGCGATCCCGGCCGCCATGGAAGCCGCGAAGGCACTGGTGCGCACCGGCGTCACCGACGCCACCCGCCTGCAGGCCGCCGCGCAAGCGGTCTTGGCTGCCCAGCCCGCCTTGAAGCCGCAATACTGTGAGATCGTCGACCTTGCGACGATGGCGCCCGTGACCTCGACCGCCGGCAAAAGCTGTGCGATCGCCATCGCGTGCCACCTGGGCGCGACGCGATTGATCGATAACGCCGACCTCTGATCAGGCGAGGCTGAGGTAGACCGCGGCCAGCAGGATCAACGCACCGATGAGGCGACGCGTCATGATGGCGCGACCCACCTGTTTCTCGGAGTTGGCGAACCAGTGGCCGACGACCCACACCAACGCCACGCTCCACAGGCCGCGCGTGTTATAAAGCACGTTGGTGACGGTGACCTCGTGGTAGACCGCGATGCAATAGGCGATGCCCATCGCCTGGACGGTCAGCAGCAAGCCGCCGCCGAAAGCCCAGACGACCATCGGGCGAGGCATCTCGCGTAACGGCGCGGAGAAGAACGGGATCAGCGCGAACGACAACGTTCCCACCGTCAAGAACATCACCGGGCCGAAATGGCCGAAACCGAAAGCCGGGACCCAGAGTTGCTGCATCACGTCAGTGGCCGCGAAGGCGACCGAGGCCAGGAAGGCGAAGCCCACGCTCACCAGCAGACGTTCGCGGTTGGCCTGCCATTCCCCGCCCAGCAAGGCCAAGGCCACGGTCGTCAGGAACGTCGCCACCCAGAGCTTCCAGCCCAACTCCTCGCCGCCCGTCAGGAAGACCAGCAACGCGACGAAGACGACCTTAGTGCCGAGCACCGGCGTCGCGATGGAGATGTCACCCTTGCTGATCGCGATGAACGTGAAGACCTGACCGATGAAGAAGGCCGTCCCGGCAAGGACCGCATGGGTGACATTGGTCGCCGTGAAAGGGGCGCCCCCGTGTAGCAGCCAGGTCTGGAACAAGACGGCCCCGATGAGGTTCACGATGAACAGCACGCGCCAAGGATGCCCCCCGTCCATGGCCCGCTTCAGGGCCATCGCGGCGAAGGTATAACCCACCGCCGAGCATAGGGGGATGACGATGGAGGCGGACGAACGCATCAGGCAGGCCAGAACGAACGCCCTTCCCTCCCCGCTGGCGAGTCCGAACCAAGAAAACGCCCATCCGCCACGCCCCGACCTTGCCCCCGGCCGTCCGGCGGGCATGCTGGAGGCATGGGTCACTTTTCTTACAAGAACGAGGCGGTGGACCCGCATCGGAAGCTCCTTTCCGAGCAGCTCGTCCTTGATCTGGAACATGTCACGGACGGCCCGCTCCTCGCCCTCGCGAAGCAGATCCCAGGCGGCTACATCCACCGCGGCCCCTTCCTCAAGGCCTCCAAGTGGCTGTTCAAGAAGCGCCTCATGCATCTGGCGCTGGACGCGGCGGCCATCGCGGAGCACCTGCCTTGGTACGCCGCGGCGCTGAAGTGGGAGAAGGCCAAGCTCGTGGATAACCTGGATGAACTCGCGGGCACGATCGGCGGCGTCCGCGCCGCCCTGCTCTGCGTGGTCTGGAACAACCAAGCCGAGCAGAAGGACGCCGCGCTGCCTGCCGACCTCCTCGCACGCCTGCTGACGAACGCCAAGCCACAGGGCGCGAAGCCCGAGGCCAAGGCTTGGAAGGCGCTCGTCGCGAAAGCCGGCGGCGCCGCGGAAAAAGAACCCCTCGAGGCCGTCGACGCCCTCGACTCGGCCGGCAAGACGGTCCGCCGTCTCCTGACCGAGATCTCCCAAGGCAAGGCGGCCCGCGAGAACGAAGGCCGCCAGATCCGTCGTCAGCATGCCAACGAGCTCGAGGCGAAGGACGCCGAGATCCGCAAGGTCCGCGAGGAAGCCGCCCGCCAGGCGCAGGAAGCGGCCAAGCAGGCCACGGCGGCGGAGACGAACCTCCAAGCCGTCCAAGGCAGGCTCGCCAACGAGGAAGCCGAGGTGACCCGGCTCCGCGGCGAACTCGAACGCGCCCGCGAGCACGTGGCGAAGAAGGCCCGCGAGATCGCCGAAGAACTTTTGTCCGAAGAGGTCCGCCCCTGGCTGGCCGACGCCCGCACTTTGAAATCGGCGTCGGAAGAGGTCGCCAAGCTTCGGCAGCTGACGACGGAGACCGTGGAGAAGGTCCGCAAGGCCCAGCGCGACGCCGACCCCTTCCTCGCCAAGGAACATGAGCTCCGTCAGGCCATCCCGCAGATGGAAGAGATGCTCAAGCTCCTGCGCCGCTACCTGCGTACGGCCGGCCAGGCCCTGCCCGAGGTCGTCGCCTTGGAGAAACGCCTCACCGAGCACATCGAGAAGGTCCGCTACGAACTGGAGAAACGCGACCATCCCTCCGATCCTTTCCTCGAGCGCATCTCGGCGAGGATCAACGGAGCCGACGCGCGCGAACTGAAGTCGATCGAAGGCGCCCTGGTCCTCGCCGAACAGGCGGGCCTCGTCGACTCGCGGCACGCCGACCTCTACCGCCGCGACCTCCATCGCCGACGATCTTATCTGGCCGACAAGGCTTTCCACGAGCAGAAGCAGTCCGGCCCGCTCGCGCTGCTCGAACGCGCGGTCGCCACGGGCGAACCGGCCCGCCTCGCGCTCGACGCCAATAACTTCGCCTGCCTCCGGCAGGATTACCTCGGCCTGCGCCTGCCGACCAAGAAGAACGCCCAAGGCGACAGCCGCTTCCTGCTCGATGCGGCGGCCCGCCAGAAGGTCGTCCAACTCCTCGAGAAGCTGGCGGACGACGCCCCGGGCCTGCACGTCTGGATCAGCTTCGACGGGCAGCAGACGACGCTGAAGACGACGAACTCACGCGTCCGCGTGACGTTCAGCCGCGCCGGCGCCAAGGCCGACCACGACATCATGGACCTGGTCGCCAAGGACAAGACGGTCGAGGCCCCCTGGTTCGTGGTGACGGACGACATCGAGGTGCGCGACGCGACGTCCCGCGAAGGGGCCTACATCATCTATAATGACGCGTTGATCCAGCTACTGGTCAACCGCGGCATCCGGGCCTGAAACAAGACGGGCGCATCCTGCGATGCGCCCGTGAGGGAAGCAGCCGGCGGTCGGCTTATTTCTTCTTCTTGGCCGGAGCCGCCGTCAGGGGAGGAGGCAGCACGCCCGCGAAATCCTCGGCCTTGAGGCCGGGGTGGAACATGTTGAAGGAATACTTGCTGGGCTTCCATTCCACGACCGGGGTGACGTCGGCCTTGGCGGGGACGTCGAGGCCGAGTCCCCAGTAGACGCCGTTGACGAGCAGGCGGCGGAGCGATTCGTCGAGGAGGTCGCTGGCCGAAGCCATGGTGGTGGTGAGCACGCGGTTCTTGGAGCCGCCGGCATTAGGGACTTCGCGGGTCCAGGCCACGGCCATCGCGGGCGAGTTCACGCCCTGCTCCTGCTTGTCGGTGGCGCGCTTCTTCGCGCGTTCGCTGAGAGGGTCATCCTTGCCCATGCCCTTGAGGACCTGACCGCGGAGAAGGATCTGCGCGTCGGCGGGCGGATAGGCTTCATAGACGTCGGTGTCGCCGAAGATGGAGCCAACGCCGTTGAGGATCGCGAGCTGGGCGGCGCTGGCTTCGACGGCCGTGCGGGTGGCTTCACCCTTATGGTTACCCCAGTGGCTGACCCAGGTCTCGCCGAGGACGTTCTTACCGAAGCCGCCCTTGCTGTTCCAGTTATAGGCGGCGAAGGGGCTTTCCTTAGGGATGCCCGAGAAGGCGTGGGTGCTGGTGCGGGTGGCGACGATCGGCACGCCGCGCTTGATGGCCGCGTCGAACTTCGTGAGCGCGGCTTCGTTCCACTTACGGAAACGCAGGCCGAGCACGAGGGCATCGGCGGAGTCCAAGGCCTCGGGCTTGCCGAGCGAGGCGCTGTTGTTCGGATTGATCACGCCTTCGTCATGCGAGAAAAGGACGGTGCACTTGAAGCCATGGCGCTCGGACAGGATCCGGGCGAGCATCGGCATGGATTCTTCGGAGCGGTACTCTTCGTCGCCCGCGAGCAGGACGACGTGCTTGCCGGCGCCCGGGCCTTTGCCGGCGGGGAATTCCAGCCAGCCAGGGCCAGTGGAGAAGGCCTCCGCGGCGACGGCCGGGAGCGCGAGGACAAGGGAGGCCAAGGCGGCCCAGAGGTGGAGATGACGCTTCATGGGGTGAAGCTACAGATTGACCGACCAAGGGTCGGTTTCAAGCGCGCTGTGCCGGAGACGGGTTTTATTTCCGCTCGTTAGCGGGTTTCTTCGGCGCGAACGGATCCGGGCGGAGGACCTCCTGACGGCCATCCGAAAAGGTCGTG
>CALQIY020000137.1 GCA_943330755.2 Opitutus sp. GAS368 | reverse complement strand
GGCCTTCGACGCCGCCTTCGATCTCGATGAACGCGCCGTAAGCCACGAGGTTGACGACCTTGCCGTGCACCTTGGTGCCGACCGGGTAACGCTTCTCGATGCCTTCCCACGGGTTGGACTGGGTCTGCTTGAGGCCGAGGGAGACGCGTTCGCGCTCGCGATCGACTTCGACGACCATGACGGTGATTTCTTCACCGACCTTGACGACTTCGCTCGGGTGACCGATGCGGCCCCAGGACATGTCGGTGACGTGGAGGAGACCATCGAGACCGTCGAGATCGACGAAGGCGCCGTAGTCGGTGATGTTCTTGACGATACCGCGACGGATGACGCCGGGCTTGACCTCTTCGAGGAGCTTGCGGCGGCTTTCGCCACGCTGTTCTTCGATGAGTTCGCGACGGGAAACGACGAGGTTCTTCTTCTCCTTGTTGATCTTGATGATCTTGAAGTCGAAGGTCTGGCCCACGAAGCCTTCGAGGTTCTTCGGGGGGTTGACGTCGATCTGCGACGACGGCATGAAGGCGTCGACGCCGACGGAGACGATGAGGCCGCCCTTGACGACGGACTTCACGCGGCCCTGGACGATGGAGCCTTCCTGGCAATTGGCTTCGATGCTTTCCCACTTCCGGATCTGGAGGGCGCGATCGTAGGAGACGGTCGGGGTGCCGTCCTTGTTTTCAAGGCGTTCGAGGTAGACTTCGATTTCCATGCCGACCTGGACTTCGGCCATGTCGGGGAATTCGGCTTGGGGGATGAAACCCTCGGACTTGCCGTTGATGTCGACGATGACATCCTTGTCGCTACGGATTTCCGTAACGGTGGCCTTGATGACCGAGTGTGCTTTGAGCGCGCCGAAATTGGAATCGGCGAGCAGTTTTTCCATGAGGCTCATTGTGTTTTGACTGTTTGTCCTGGTCGTCGCGGAGGACGTTTCCAGGGTTTGGTTTGTTTTTGGTTTTCCCTCCGGAGATTCCACGGGCTGATGCCAGCGGGCCGAAAGGAGGTCCAAAAGAACCTGCTGCCGAGAGGGGTGGCAAGCCCGTTTATCGGGCGACGGCTTCCCAGTGGGCCTTGAACTCGGGGTCTTCTTTCCAGCCGGGGCGTGCTTGTAGGCCTTGCAGGGCCTTCTTGGCGGGCTCTTTGAGGCCTTTTTTATCAAAAAAGAGGGCAATTTCCCAGAGGAGGCCGTCGTCAACCTTGTCCAGACCGGCCCAGACTTGGGGATTCCAGACGAGGGGCAGTGCCTGGTCCTGCCGGGCTTGGGCTAAGGCATAGGCCAGAGGCAGGGAAGGGGTCCG
Organism: Opitutus sp. GAS368; assembly: GCA_943330755.2. GTDB lineage: Bacteria > Verrucomicrobiota > Verrucomicrobiia > Opitutales > UBA953 > UBA953. Next base: position 3,918 of record CALQIY020000137.1, on the reverse strand, counting down.
GCGTTGGGCGGCATCGAGGTCGGCCAAGGCAGCGGCGCTTTCGTCCTTCGGGCGGAGCTGGGCGGCGCGGATCACGGCATAGGCGCCCAGTTCGTCGGGCTTCTTCTGGAAGTCCGCCAACTGCTCCGGAAGCGCCCGGGCAAAGGGGCGATAAAAGGGGTCGCCCAAGATCGTGCCCTGCCAGCTCACGGCAGGGGTGGCGTACCAAGCGGCTTCCCCGACGGTCATGCCATGCTGCAGGCCTTGGACCAGCAGGTCGGGCCGCAAGGTGAGCGCGAGGTAGGGTTCGTAGACGTTGCCCGAGGTGTGCGCGGCGCCTTGCTTCACCAACCAAGGCGTCCAGCCGGCGCCATCGAAGCGCAACGTGCCCGCGGAATAGCTGTGCAAGTGCAAGGCGATCGCCCCGGGGGCCAATTTGACCGTCGGCAAGGCGAAGCGTCCTTCGGCTTTCTGGCTATACCAGCCGAGGTAAAAGGCAGGCGCATCGGAGCGGGCCTTCGCCCCGAACTGTTGCCGCGTGCTTTCGATGTCCGTCGGAAAGCCCAGCTGGCGCGTCAACTCCGCCGCGTTCTTGAACCAAGTATCGCCGTCCGGATACGGCCCGCCGACGTCCACATAGGCGCGTCCCCGCAGGCCTTGGGCTTCCGCCCGCCAAGCCCCTTGGAGCGCGCGCAGCACATCGGCCGGCGTGGGCCCATCGAGTCGGGCGGTGCGGATGACTTCCGCCGCGTCCGTCGGGGCCAAGGTGCGCTGCTGAAACCATGGGTTGGCCTTCGCGCCTTCGGGGTCGAGGTTCACGGTGGCGAGCAACGCCAACTCGCTGTCCACGCAGGCTTGGTCGCCCTGGAGGCCTTGCTTGGAGGCGCCTGGAGCCTTGATGCCGCTGGGCTGGATCTTCAGCGGCACACCGTGCACGAGCACGATCCAACCGAGCTTGGGCACCGCGGTCGGCAGGTACTCGCGGCGGCCACGCTGGTCCTGGCCGGCGGCGAGCTGTCCCGATGATTGGCCGGCGAGTAGCCCGGCGGCGAGGAGCCGGGCGCGGAGCGGGTTCAGCAACGTCTCGCTGTATTGCGGCCACGTGATCGCTTCTTCCGTCGAAAGGTCCAGGACGATCAGATTCTGGTCCGGGATGCCGCGATGGCGCATGAAGGCCTTCGCCAGTTCGACGCCCGCCGGGACTTTGCCGTTGGCGACGACGACCGTCGTGGCAGGCGTGAGCTCCGCGCGTCCGCCGGCGGCGCACGCGAGAATCAGGAGCAGCAAGAAGACCCGAGCCATCCCTCGAACTTAACGCCCCGCGTCCGCCACGAAAGCGTAAACAGCCTTTATTGCTTCCCGCGCACGCGCACGGCGTACGCGGTGATGCCTTCGGCGATGGCTTCGGCGAGCTTCTGGCGGTAGGCCGCGTTGGCGATCTGGGCCCCTTCGGCGCGGCTGGAGATGAACCCGCCTTCCACGAGGATGCCTGGGCAGTTCAAGGGACGGAGCACGGCGAAGCGCGACCGGCGGACGCCCCGATCTTCGGCCCCCGTCGCTTTCAGCAGCGAACGTTGCACGTTCCAGGCGAGGAGGAGGTTGAACGTGTCGAAGCGGTTGGCGGGTTCGGCGGTGATGTCCGCCCGCGCGGAGACCTTGTTCGTCGAGTACTGCCCCGCCGGGGTCAGGCAGTAGGTTTCGATCCCCGAGCTGCTCGCGTCTCCCTTGGCGCCGCCATTGTAGTGCAGGCTGACGAAGAGGTCGGCTTTGAGTTTGTTGGCGGCGGCGGGGCGGTCGTCGAGGTCGACGAAGGTGTCCTTCTCGCGGGTCAGGATGACTTCAAAGCCGCGTTTCTCGAGCAGTAGCTTGATCCGCAAGGCGGTGTCGAGGGTGGCCGCCTTCTCGGTGTAGCCGAGCGTCGCGCTGACGATGCCGGGGTCCTTGCCGCCATGCCCCGGGTCGAGCAAGATACGCTTGGTCCCCGGGAGTTGCGGCGGCAAGCGCCAGAGCAGCGGGACGAGGACTTTGTCGTAGTCGCGCCGCGTGACGGTGAGTTTCGCTTTCTTCTCGTCGATGTTGTCTTCGAGGAAGACTTTCACGCCGCCGACGAGGACGTGGTCGCGGTTCTTTTCGGCGTAAAGGTCCGGCCAGCCTTTGGCGCTGAAGCGCTCCACCGAGGCGGGGTCGCCCTTCTGCGCGACTTCCTGGAGTCCGAGGAGTCGGACGGAGTCGCTGAGGTAGATGTCTTGGCCCGCCGCATAGGCCAGCATCGTGCCGCCCATCAGGGCGATAAGGGAGGCGCAGATGCTCAGGCGACCACGCACGACCTCATTCCGGATCGTTTTCGCCGTTGTCGACTTCGGAGTCGTCTTCGAGGTCGTCCGCCGCCGGTTCGGCGTTGTGGATGAGCTTGCGACGATTGGCCTGCAAAGGGGTCATGCCGACGACGATGGCGCGGCCGCTGCGCTTGGGCTCGTTGTCGCGCGTGGCGATGTGGATCAAGGCTTCGATGGCGCGCTTCATGGTCTCGAGGCCGATTTCCGGGTGCTCGAGTTCGCGGTAACGGTACTGCAGGAGCAGCTTCACCTTGTGGCCGTGGTACAGGAAGTTTTCGGCGCGGCGGACCTTGATGAAAAGGTCATGCACGTCGATGCGCGGGCGGAGCTTGATCTCCTTGACCTTGGTCGCGGTCTTCTGGTGCTTGTGCTTCTTGGCTTCTTCGTAGAGGTACTTGCCGTACTCCATCAGCTTGCACACCGGCGGCGTGGCCGTCGCGGCGATCTCGATCAGGTCGACGCCGAATTCACGGGCCAACTCGAGCGCCTTGGCGGTCTGCATGACGCCGAGCATTTCGCCCTTGGGCGAGATGACGCGGATCTCGGTCGCACGAATGCGGTCGTTACGCTTGGGACCTTTGTCCTCCCGGCTGCGGAAGTTTCCGCGTTGTTGACCAGAGCTGCTGGAGGAGGAACTCGGCCGGGGGCCGTTCGGGCGATAGGGCGGTGGCATTAGGTATCTTCGTGCGTGTCGTTACTTGCCTAAACTCCGCTTGAATGCGGTTGGGTTCAAGCACCGATTACACGGAAGCCCGCTTAACGTCGGCCCAGCCCTTGGCCTTATTTCAAGGCGGCGATGGCGGCGAGGACTTGGCTGCCGTGCTCGGCGGCTTCGACTTTCGGAATCACGGCCAAGAGTTTGCCGTCGCCATCGAAGAGGTAAGCCGCCCGCAGTGGGCCCAGGTACTTTTTGCCGTACATGGATTTTTCGACGATCGCATCCATGGCCTGGGAGAACTGGTCCTCGGGGTCTGCGACCAAGGTGTACTTGAAGCCGTGCTTGGTGGCGTACTTGGCATGGGAGGCGCAGGTATCCCGGGATACGCCAATAATCGTAAACCCTTGCTTACCAAGGGCTTTCTCGTGTTTGGCGAGGTCTGCGGTCTGTTTATCGCAGGCCGAGGTGTTATTGCGCATGTAGACCGAAACGACGGTCGGACCCTCGATCAGCTTGGCAAAAGGGCCGTTGACGGGCTTCCCGTCGACCAAAGCATCGATTTTAAAGGATAATTTAGGCTTTTTGCCGGGGGTAAGCATGGCGAGGGGAGGGCGAAGGGTGTAAGGATGGAGGGGAGGCGATCGGGTCGCTTTGTCAAACGGGGCTCGGTTTTCGCAAATAACTGCTCCGCCTGCAGGCTTCCTCGCCCTTTCCCCTTTACAAACCACCCCCGGTCTTCTTTGTTCCGACCCTTTCCGCCATGCAAAAGACCCGCAAGTCAGTCTCCAAGCGCTTCAAAGTGACCGGTACCGGCAAGGTGATGCGTCGTTCCGCGAACACGCGCCACCTGCTCAGCTCCAAGTCCCGCAAGCAGCGCCGTCGTGCCAACAAGTCCAAGCGCGTCGACTCCGGCTTCGAGAAGAAGATGCTGGCTTCGATGCCTTT
>CALQIY020000136.1 GCA_943330755.2 Opitutus sp. GAS368 | reverse complement strand
TGAGCCCGGCCTGACTACGAACTTCACCGCCGGCAACCAAACGGACGCGCGCGTCGATCGGATGCTCGCGCTCTATGTCCCCGCCGGGCAACCCGTCACACCGTTCCTGTAGGCCGGCCCCTTCACCGCCAAGTGGGAAGGCCAGATCGAATCATCCATCCGGGGTAGCTTCACGTTCAGCGCGGAGACTTCGGGCAACTTCAAGTGCACGATCAATGGCCAAGTCGCCTGGGATGGCAGCGGCCCCAAGACCATCCAGATCAACCAGGGCGCCAACCAGATCTCGGCCGAGTTCACGAGCGCCGCACAGGGCGACAGCTTCGTCCGCTTCTTCTGGCAATCGAAGGAGTTTCCGCTCGAGCCCGTGCCGCCGATGGCCTTCGCGCATACGCCCAACCCCGCCGTGCAGGCCGGCCAACAGTTGCGGGATGGGCGGCTACTCTTCGCGCAGCTGAATTGCGCCGCTTGCCATGCCGATGCCGCCAAAATACCCGCCAAGGGCCAAGGCATGCCGGAACTCGGCCAGCTCGCCCCCTTGCTCAGCGGCTTCAGCACGAAGTATAATCCCGACTTCCTCACGGAATGGATCGCCGACCCGCACGCCATCCGCCCAGGCACCCACATGCCCAAGGTCCTCACGGGACCCGACGCGGCCCAGAAAGCCGCCGACATCGCGGCCGCCCTCACCCAAGGCGAAGCGCCCAAGCCGGGCGCGAAACCCAAGGCCGAAGACAGCCTCGCCGGCGGCGCCCTCTTCGCGAACCTCGGATGCATCGGTTGCCACCAGCGTCCCGATGCCGAAGTCGACGGCAGTCCGAGCCACGGACGGATCCCGCTCGCCCACCTGAGCGACAAATACCAACTCCGCATCGAAGCCCTCGCCGCCTTCCTCAAGGACCCCAGCGCGAACTACGCCGCCACGCGCATGCCGCACTTCCGTCTCAACGACGAGGAAAGCACGCAGCTCGCCAGCTACCTCCTGCTCAATGGCCGCATGATCAAGCGGAAGTCCCTCCAAGGCGACGCCGCCCGAGGGGGCCAACTGCTCCTCAGCGCGGGCTGCCTGAATTGCCACGCCGGCATGCCCGCCACCACGCAGCCCGCCTTGGCCATCGTCCAGAAGGCCGCCGACAAGGGCTGCCTCGCCAGCACTCCCGCAAACCGCGGTACGGCTCCGGACTACGCCCTCACCGCTCCGCAACGGGCCGCCCTCAGCGCCTTCCTGCGCACGGACCTCGCTTCGCTGCACCAAGATGTACCGGCGGAGTTTGCCGCCCGGCAAATCAAGGACCTCAACTGCGTGGCCTGCCACGACCGCGACAGCGCGGGCAGCACTTGGGCGAAGGTGGATAACGAATCCCGCAAACTCCGGGCCGCCCTGCCCGCCAAGGACCACGTCGAGGGCGAACCCGTACCCGACGCTCCCGTGCCCGCGCTCACTTGGACCGGCGAGAAGCTGCGCAACGATTGGCTCGTGAAGTTCCTGGCCGGCAAGGTCGAGGAGAAGCCGCGGCCATGGATGATCGGGCGCATGCCCGGCTTCGCGCATCGCGCGGACGGACTGGCCTTGGGCTTCGCCCATCAACACGGCCTGCCGCAACAGGAACCCGCGGAAGCCGCCCCGAACGAAACCAAGGTGAAGTTCGGCGAAACCCTGCTCGGCAACAGCGGCGGCTTCAACTGCATCCAATGCCATGGCCTCGGCGACCAAGCCGCCACGGCGGTCTTCGAAGCCCCGGCGATCAACTTCGTGCAATCCAACGAGCGTCTCCGTAAAGGTTACTTTGCCCGCTGGGTGATGGCTCCTACCCGCATCGACCCGCAAACCAAGATGCCGAAGTACGCCGACCCCGAGGGCATGACCCAACTCACCGACCCCCTGGACGGCAAGGGCGCCGAGCAATTCGAGGCCATCCGCGAATACCTCCGGACGGTGAAGTAGCCCCGAAACCGGGTGGCCTGACTTATAAACAATATAAGTCACTCGTCATCAGCGGTTAGCGTAACCAAAACACGGGCTTTTCCGGGCTGGGCACCTGCTATTCGCAGCCTATTCGCACCGCGGGACGGCAAAAACTTCCCCACCCACCCCGGAAGCGGTTCCGCTTGTCTCAGGAAGTGGCTCGACTGCCGGGAAAAGTCCTTATGCTCGGATAACACCCCAAGCCTCTCTTATGTCCCAACTCAATCGTCGTACGTTCATCAAGAACACGGCCATCGCTACCGCGGTGGCTGGCCTCAGCGCCCGCAGCTTCGCGCAATCCACCGGCGCCAACGGTGACCTCCGCGTCGCCGTCGTCGGCTTCCGCAGCCGCGGCATGGAGCACATCAAGGAGCTCCAGAAGATCAAGGGCGTCCGCATCGTCGCCCTCAGCGACGTCGACTCCACGGTCGTCGCCAAGGGCCTCAAGGCCATCCCGGGCGCCAAGGGCTACGCCGACATCCGGAAGATGCTTGAAGACAAGGATATCGACGCCGTCTCCATCGCTTCGCCCAACCACCAGCACTCCATCCAGGGCATCTGGTCCCTCCAGGCCGGCAAGCACCTCTACATCGAGAAGCCCCTGTCGCATAATATCTTCGAAGGCCAGCAGCTCGTCGCCGCTTCGGAGCACTTCAACAAGCTCATCGTCCAAGCCGGCACGCAAAGCCGCTCGGGCGCCGGCATCATCGCCGCCGTCAAGGACGTCCACGCCGGCAAGTACGGCAAGGTGAAGGTCGCCCGCGCGATCTGCTACAAACGCCGCAAGTCCATCGGCCCGGCCAAGAAGAACGAAATCCCTTCGACCATCGACTACGATCTCTGGAACGGCCCGGCCGACATCCAGGAGTCCATCCGCGGCAACCAGAGCGACAAGAACGCCGAAACCACCAGCGCCGGCGCCGTCCACTACGATTGGCACTGGTTCTGGAACTACGGCGGTGGCGACCTCTGCAACCAGGCCATCCATGAGATCGACATCGCGCGCTGGTTCCTCGGCACCCACGAAGTCGCCCCGGAAGTCGTCTCCGTCGGTGGCCGCTTCGGCTACGTCGACTGCGCCGAGACCCCGAACACCTTCATCTCGATCCACAACTACGCCGCGGCCCCCCTCATCACCGAAGTCTACGGCCTGACCGCCGACGGCAAGATGAACGGCCCGATGAACAAGTTCGGCAAGTTCAAGAAGGCTCCGGACATCGGCATCGTCGTCGAGTGCGAGAACGGCACCATCGTGGTGCCCGACTACAACTCCGCGCAGGCCTACGACACCAAGGGCGAGCCGATCAAGTCCTACGGCAAGGCCGTGGAACAGGTCGACCTCACCGGCGGCGCTTCCGGCCACCACGCCAACTGGGTCGCCTGCATCCGCAAGGGCTCCGCGGAAGGCATCCATGCCCCGGTGCGCGAATGCCACCTCTCCACCGCCCTCGTGCACTCCGCCAACATCTCCTTCCGCCTCGGCGCGAAGAAGAGCTCCGGCGAGATCGCCGAAGCCGTCAAGGCCAACGCCGGCCTGGCCGAAGCCTATGGCCGCATGAAGGACCACCTCGGCGTCAACGGCGTCAACCTCGATGAGACCAAGGCCGTCCTCGGCGTGCCGCTCACCCAGGACACCAAGACCGAGCTCTTCACCGGCGCCAACGCCGAAGCCGCCAACCGCGACCTCGTCGCGAAGCGCGAAGGCCGCGCGGGCTTCAAGATCCCGACCAAGTTCTAAGCTCCGAACCTTGAGGCGGAGCGGTCGCAAGGCCGCTCCGCCTCACTCTTTTATAACCAAACCACCATGCACAAGACCCTCCTCACCCTCGCCCTGCTGCCGCTGGTAGCCGTGGCCGCCGAGCCGATCTTCAACGGTAAGGACCTCTCCGGTTTCGCCAAGAAAGGCGGCGAAGCCACCTACGCCGTCAAGGATGGCGTCCTCGTCGGCACCTCGACGTTGAACACCCCCAACACCTTCCTCGCCACGACGAAGGACTACGCGAACTTCGTGCTCGAGTACGATTTCCTCAATGACCCGCGCCTGAACTCCGGCGTGCAGTTCCGCAGCCACGCCTACGACAAGGAAACCTCGATCGTCGATGCCGCCGGCAAGACCATCAAGGTGCCCGCCGGCCGCGTGCACGGCTACCAGGCCGAAATCGACACCGACCCGAAGAACGTGCGCAAGCCCGACACCCAGGCGCGCATGTGGTCCGCCGGCCTCTACGAAGAAGGCCGTCGCAGCTGGATCTTCCCGGGCTTCGGCGGCGGCGATGCGCTCGCCTTCTCCAAGCAGGGCCGCGAAATCACCAAGGTCGGTGAATGGAACCACGTGAAGGTGGAAGCCAACGGCAACCGCATCCGCACCTGGCTCAATGGCGTCGCCCGCGTCGATGCGCGCGACGACGGCGACCTCGCCGGCTTCATCGCCTTCCAGGTGCACGGCATCGGCGGCGCCAAGGACAAGGCCGGCACCACGGTGCAGTGGAAGAACATCACGCTGACCGAAATCGCCGACAACACCCTGACCGAATCCGAAAAGGCCGACGGCTGGGCGCTGCTCTTCGACGGCACGAGCACCAAGGGTTGGCGCTCCGCCAAGGGCCCGGACTTCCCGAAGGCCGGCTGGTCCGTCGTCGACGGCACCCTCCGCACCGCCAAGGGCGACGGCAAGGAATCCGCCGCCGCCGGCGACATCGTCACCCTCGGGGCTTACAAGCAGTTCGAGATCTCGGTCGACTTCAAGCTGACGACCGGCGCCAATAGCGGCCTGAAGTACTTCGCGCAGCCCTCGCTCAACCAAGGTGCCGGTTCGGCGTTCGGCCTGGAGTTCCAGATGCTCGACGACGACGTCCACGCCGACGCCAAGCTCGGCCGCGACGGCAACCGCACGGTTTCCTCGCTCTACGACCTGATCACGGCCAAGAACAAGCGGCCCAACGCCATCGGCCAGTGGAACAACGCCTACGTCATCACCAAGGGCACGAAGGTCGAGCACTGGCTCAACGGCCGCCTCGTGGTTGCCTACGACCGCGGCTCCCAAGAGTTCCGCGACCTCCGCGCTAAGTCCAAGTACGCCGATCCTAAGTTCGGCGCCAACTTCGGCGAGTGGGAATCCGGCCACATCCTGCTCCAGGAGCACGGCGATGAGGTCTGGTTCAAGAACGTGAAGCTCCGCGACCTGTCCAAGTAAGTTCCGGACCAGTCGACGATCGAAGCGGGCCACTCGGCCCGCTTTTTTTGTGCCCTTGCCTGCGCCCTGAGGGC
>CALQIY020000135.1 GCA_943330755.2 Opitutus sp. GAS368 | reverse complement strand
GGTTCGTATTTAAAGATGCCTGACGACGGCCCCAGTGCAAGCCCAAGTCGATAGGGGTTAATCCAGATGCCGACGGCTGAAAATGATAAGGGGCGCTGACGCGCCCCCTTGGAGGTATTTCCGCTGGCCTACGCCGGCTTCCAAACCTGAAGTAAAATTAGGCGAGAGGGTTCTAACGACAAGTCGGAATTTAGCGGAGGGTCAGCGAGAAGTTAACCTCACCCAATAGGGAGGGGCCGCATTGCTGCGGCCCCTAGGGAGTGCTACTCACGCGACTGGCGCGCTCTCGGACTCACAAGTATTGAGGTAGAATTTGAGGCTCAAGGCAAGACGCGTCGTGAGACGACGCCTAGCTATTTGGCCTTAAAACAATGCAGGGGCGGCTCCTTTCGGAGACCGCCCCGCGTCCGGTTCTGTAGGTAGCCGGAGGGATGTAAGCAGATAGTTGCAAAAGCCGGAGATCATTTCAAGTCGTTTCAAAGCGGATACGTTCCTCCCTCGGCGAAGTTAACCCGAAACAAGCAGGGGATAATGCTGGGTAGTTGACTTCAGATAGGCGCAACAGAGCTGCGCGGGGTTCTGCGGAGAAGCAAAAGGGTCAGGCTACTACATAGTAGCCTGACCCCATCTGACATTCTGTTGCAGAAGGGGTCAGACCACTAGGTCCGAAGGCGACAGGGTCAGGCCATGGGGCTTTTTCAGCGAGCGTCTTTAATCACAACCTTGTGACCATTTGAGCACTCGTACTCTCGTCCCCCACTCACACGACTACCCGAACCGAAAATAGTGCCGCCACAGCCGCCCTTAGGGCAGCGTATGAAGTTCTGGATGCCATCAGATCGATTCTCACCTTGAAGCGAGGTGAAGGGGACAAAAGAAAAGGAACAGAGGGCAAGCAAGACGAGTATGGGGCGAGGCATAGTAGAAATATGCCTATATTAACTTACATAAGACAACATAAATTGGCGCTAACGCGAACCTATCATCGCTCTAACATCACCCCACCCTACCCAGCGCGGCGGATGGGAATAAACCCCTGGGATTGTAAGCCTATGGGGGCGCGAAGGCGGAGCCTCCGAGGGGGCACGCTGGCAGGCGGGCAAGTTGACACGGGGATTCAATCGACGGGGTCAGGCCGTACCCAAGTTTCCCGATACCAAAACCTCCTTGAACCTTCGTATTTAGTATCAGCCTAGTTCGAGTAACGACCTGACCCCATGTTCGGCCCCCCGGGTACACCCCCGAAACGCCCACGGCTTTCCCCTCTCCGCCCGCGCGCTAAAATTTCAGTTTTCAAAAAAGTTTTCCCTACAAGTTGTGGCAGGCTGAGACCTTAGGCCTTAGCAGATTGACGAGAATAAGTTTGGGCAGTAATAGAACTTTATGAAGTTAGCCGCCAGCGCCTGGTTGTCCTCCATCCTGCTCACTGTCCTGGCGCTTCTGCCAACGTCCGTCTCGGGCGGGATGACTCCAGAGGAGGTTAAGGTCTTTGAGACGTACAAGGCGAAGGCCAAGAAGGGAGACCTGGAAGCCTATTTCAACCTAGTGGCCTGCTACGCCACCGGCTGCGGCGTGCCGAAGGATTACGCCGAGGCTGGGAATTGGTTGCGCAAGGCAGCAGACCAAGGGTATGCCCCTGCCCAGGCCAACCTAGGTAATAATTACGCCACTGGCTTCGGCGTGCCGAAGGATCTGGTCGAGGCAGTGAAGTGGTATCGCAAGGCCGCTGACCAAGGGAACGCCCTTGCCCAATACTTCTTGGGCGTTTGCTACGCCGATGGCAAAGGCGTCGCGAAGGATGACGTCGAGTCGGTTAAGTGGTTTCGGAAAGCCGCTGACCAAGGGGATGCCTCTTGCCAATACATCCTAGGGCATTGCTACGCCAACGGCAAAGGCAGCCTAGCGAAAGATGATGTCGAGGCGTATGCATACTACAACCTTGCCGGCATAACGATTGAGGAAGCCCGTAAAAACCGGGATATTCTGGAAAAGAAGTTATCTCCGGATGCAGTGTCGCGTGGTCAACAGCGTTCGACGGAGTTGCAGAAAGAGATCGAAGCGAAGATAGCGGCAAAGAGGGCCGGCAAATGAGGATGACTCCCGAAGCAGTGAAGGAGTTCGAGGGCTACAAGGCAGAGGCTGAGAAGGGTGATGCCAAGGCCCAATATAATTTAGGGGTCTGCTACGACAGAGGCGAAGGCGTGGCGGTGGACTTGGAGCAAGCGTTCTCTTGGTTTCGTAAGGCCGCCGAGCAGGGGTTTGCTATTTACCAACACAGACTTGGGGGCTGCTACTACTTCGGCATCGGTACGGCAAAGGACCGAGTGCAAGCGGCGTTGTGGTGGCGCAAGGCCGCTGAGCAAGGCTATGGCCACGCCCAATTCAGCCTAGGAGGATGCTACGCCGGAGGCGAAGGCGTGCCAAAAGACCATGTCCAAGCAGTCTTCTGGTATCGCAAGTCCGAGGAGCAGGGGAATCACCATGCCCAGACCAATTTAGGGTATTGCTACTACTTCGGCTACGGCGTGGAGAAGGACTTTGTTCAAGCGGTGGCGTGGTTTCGCAAGGCCGCCGATCAAGGGGATCACCATGCCCAGACCAGATTAGGGGACTGCCACTTCAACGGTGAAGGCGTGGCGAAGGACGAGATTGAGGCTTATGCATATTATCAGCTTACCGACGTAATGGTTGAATATGAAGACGATTGCAGCAACGTCGTCATTCTTCGGAATAAAATGTCGCCAAGCCAGATCGCCGCCGGGAATAAGCGGACGAAGGAGCTGCAGAAAGAAATCGATAAGAAGAGGCGGGAGAGATGGAAGTTAAGTAAGTCTGCTGGGGCTGGCCCAAGAGACCCCTCTGGATTGCCTTCAGGCCCAGCCCCGCAGGGTTGACGAACATCTGGGCGAGTAGTATCTCATCTTATGCCCTTCCCCGCCAGCCCCTGGCTAATCACCGTCTTGCTTGGTGTGCTTGCCCTCGCGCCGCAAGAGGCCCGAGCTGGCATGACGCCCGAGGAGGTGAAGGCGTTTGAGGGCTTTAAGGCGCTGGCCGAAAGAGGGGATGCCCAGGCCCAATTAAGCTTAGGCCTTTGCTTCGACAACGGCTCAGGCGTGGCCAAGGATCAAGTGCAGGCGGTGTCGTGGTATCGAAAGGCCGCTGAAAAAGGGTACGCGAAGGCCCAAGATCGCCTAGGCACTCGCTACCGCTACGGATTAGGCGTGGCTGAGGACCAAGTGCTAGCGGTGTCGTGGTACCGAAAGGCCGCCGACCAGGGGGACGCAAGGGCACAAGACCGCCTGGCGAATCACTACCGACATGGCGAAGGCGTGGCAAAGGACGAGATTGAGGCGTACGCTTATTTGAGCTTAGCGGGGGTAACTTACGAGCTCGCCCGTGGCCGCCTCGCAGTTCTTGAAAAGCAGATGTCGGGAGACCAGATCGCGGCCGGTAAGAAGCGCGCTAAGGAGCTGCAGAAAGAGATCGACGCGAAGATAGCAGCGAAGGCGGCTGGGAAGTGAGCGTGAAGCCAACCGCCACCACCTAACGCTTAGTCACTTTATTATAAACCTTCCCTTCCCAGCCTGCCCGGCGCGGCGTATGGGAATAAACCCCTGGGATTGTAAGCCTATGGGGGCGCAAAGGCGGGGGCTTCGCGGGGGGCAAGTGCGCACGGGTAACGGAGACAAGGGGCGATGCCTACTATATCGTGACGCGGTCCCGACCCTACCGGGCGCGGCGTAGCCGCGAGGGGACAAGTGGGCATGGTGACACGGTGACAAGGGGAGATGCACAAACCCGTGCCCACGTGTCACCGTGCCAGCGTGTCCCCTCTTTGCTTAAGCGGCCGAAGGGCGCTTAAGCAAAGTAGTCCACCCCGCCCTGGAAGAGGGGCTGGTGCTTGTTGCCGGGGATGTTCTTGGCGACGTTGGCGCCGGCACGTTCGGTGTGGCCCATCTTGCCGAGGACACGTCCGCACGGGCTGGTGATGCCTTCGACGGCTTCGAGCGATCCGTTGGGATTGAACTCGATGCGGTTCGAGGGCGCACCGGCGGCATCACAATACTGGAAGGCGACCTGGCCGTTCTTGACGAGGTCGGCGATGACGGCCGCAGGCGCGGTGAAGCGGCCTTCGCCGTGCGAGAGCGGGATGGTGTGCACCTGGCCGACGTCCATGCGCGCGAGCCACGGCGACTTGACCGAGGCGACGCGGGTATGGGCATAACGCGAGATGTGGCGGGCGATACGGTTATGGAACAGCGTCGGAGCCGAAGCGTCGACGTCACGGATCTCACCATACGGGACGAGGCCGGTCTTGATGAGGGCCTGGAAGCCGTTGCAGATGCCGAGCGCGAGGCCGTCGCGGTTCTTGAGCAGCTCCATGACGGCATCACGGACGATGGGCGCCTTGATGACGGCGGCGATGAACTTGCCCGAGCCGTCCGGTTCGTCACCCGCGGAGAAGCCACCGGGGATCATGAGGATCTGCGAGCGAGAGATGGCGTCGGCGAGGGCCTTGAGTGATTCACCGAGGCCGGCGGCATCGAGATTACGCAGCACGAGGATCTCGGGCTCGGCGCCGGCGAGACGGAACGCACGGGCGGTGTCGTATTCGCAATTGCTGCCGGGGAAGACCGGGATGATCACGCGCGGCTTGGCGACGCGGACCTTGGGCTTCAGGCCGGAGCGGACGGTGAAGCTGATCGGGGCGGGCGTGCCCTGCGGCTCGTTGGCCTTGGTCGGGAAGACGGACTCGAGCACACCTTCGTGCGCGGCGAGGAGGTCGGCGACGGCGACGGACGCGCCAGGCCAGGCGATCTTGGCTTCGGCGTTGGTCTGACCGAGCACGCGATGCGGGAGCGCGCCGAGGTCGGCGACTGCAGCGACTTCGAGCACGACGGAACCGTAGGCGGGGATCAGGAAGTCAGCGGCGGGCGCGGCAGCGAGGGTGACGCCGAGACGGTTGCCGAAGGACATGCGGGCCAGCGCGTGGCCGATGCCGCCCTGACGGACCGCGGCGGCGGCGCGGACCTTCCCGGCCTTGACGAGGGCGTGGATGGCGGAGAGGCGCTCGCGGGCGACCTGCAGGTCAGGCAGCAGCGCGGACGTGCGGGGCACGTCGACGACCACGACCGTGGAGCCGGACTGCTTGAACTCGGCGGAGATGACGTGGCTGGCCTTGCCGGGGACGATGGCGAAGGAGACGAGCGTGGGCGGGACGTCGAGGTCCTTG
>CALQIY020000134.1 GCA_943330755.2 Opitutus sp. GAS368 | reverse complement strand
GGCAGCTTGTAGGTCTGGTTGATCTTCTGGATGCGATCGTCAAAGGCGTCCGCCAGCGCGACGACCTCGGCTTCAACGCCAAGGATCTTACAGGCAGCGATGAACTGAATCAGGGCGCCGGTACCACGACCACCGCACCCGATGAGGGCGACCTTGACCTTAGCGGGCATGGCCCCTTGGGCGCTCAGGATGCTCGGGGCGGCGGCCAGGGCGAGTCCGCCGAGGGCCATGGTGGTTACGAAGTCGCGACGTTGGATGGGGTGTTCCATGCGTTCGGATTGTGGCGGTCTCCGAGGACTCTCAATCGTTTTCCGCACGAGGTAGGGGAAGCACCGCGTGCTGCCCTAGGGGACAAGTTGACAAGGGGTTGTGCGGCGGCTTCGCCGCTTGTGCTTGTTGCCTCGGGTAGGGGCGTGGCTTCGCCGCGCCCTCCGACGCTGGCATCTTAACTACTCTGTAATCTCCCATGTCACCACGTCACCTAGTCCCCCGGCCCCCTCGTGAGCCTTGCTCACGTAAGTAGGGCGCGACTGCGTCGCGTCCGTTCGCCGCTCCAACCGCGAACCGCCGCCCAGCGGCTACCCTCACCTATCAATGGTCAACGGACGCGACGCAGTCGCGCCCCTACCCGTTCGACTCCCGCGAACAATGCCTCTCCCTCCCGCCATCCGGCTATCCCCTATCCCCCATCCCCTATCCGCTATCCCCTATCCGCTATCCCCCATCCCCTCCCTCCCCCTTCTCCCCTTGTCTCTCCCTCCCCTCCCTGCCTTGCTCTCCACATGCCTGAACCGGCCACGCAACCCTCCCTCCCCCGTCTCCTGGGGCGCTGGGGCTTCTTGCTGGTAGCGAGCTGCCTTGGCCTCGGCGCGGCGGCCGCGGCCTTCCTCTTCGGACTGCGCTGGGTCGGCTCGACCTTTGCCGCCCACCCTTGGCTGCTCTGGACGCTGCCCGCGATCTGGTTCCTCACCCTTTGGGCCTTTGACCGCGTCGGCCAGCGATGCGCCGGCGGCACCAAGACGCTCATCGCCGAAATCAAGGACCCACAGGAAACCCTCCCGGCGTCGATGCCACCGATGATTGTCGGGTTCACCCTCCTCTCACACCTCGGAGGAGCGTCCGTCGGCCGCGAAGGCACGGCCCTGCAGATGGGCGGTGCGATTGCCGATCAATGGTCGCGACTCTTCACCCTTTCCAAGGAAGAACGCCGTACCTTGCTGCTCTGCGGCGTCAGCGGCGGCTTTGCGGCCGTCTTCGGCACGCCCTTGGCAGCGGCGGTCTTTGCGCTGGAGTTTGTCCGCCGAGCCGAGTTCGGGCGCTTCGCGCTCTGCCTCCTCACCGCGTTTGGGGCGGACTGGTCGGGACAGCACCTCTTCGGGGCCACGCATACGAACTACCGCTTCGCCGAAGCCATTGCCTTCAACCCCAACTGGCTGATGTCCGCGGCGTTGCTCGGACTAGCCTTCGGCCTTGTCGGCTGGTTCTTCGTCCGCGCCGTTGATTACGGCAAAAGCCTTACGACCAAGGTCGAACGCCCCTGGATGTCGTACGCGACCATCATCGTGCTCTCCCTGGCCTTCGCCGCGATCGCCTCGCGCCACCTCGAAGCCACCGGACTCAGCCTTGGGCTCATCGACAGCGCCCTCCTTCAAACCGTCGGTAGCAACGCCTTTGCTTGGAAGTTTGTCCTCACTGCCCTTTGCCTCATCGCTGGCTTCCGCGGCGGTGAAGTCACTCCGCTCTTCGTCATCGGCGCCACCCTCGGCGCAGCCCTATCCGGTTTCACGAACCTGCCGATCGGCGTCGCCCCCGCGCTCGGCCTCGTCACCGTCTTCGCATCAGCCGGCGCCGTGCCTCTCACCGGACTTTGCCTCGCCCTCGAACTCTTCGGCCCCTCCCTTGCGCCCTACGCCGCCGCCGGCGGCCTCACTGCTTGGCTTGCTGCCAAAGGCCTCGGCAAACTTGGCTCAGGCCGGAACAGCCTCTACGCGGAGTAAGCATCGAACGAGCGAAACCACCCACAAAAGGGGTCAGGCCGTTAGCGATCGGACCTGTGAGTTAAACGGCCGACTTTATGCGTTCTAACTAACAGCCTAAGTCGCGAACGGCCTGACCCCTTTTGTGGGCTGAAAGTACTAGGAGCGCACGGGCACCTGCAGGTGGCCGACTTTGACGAGAATCGTGGCGCCTTCGGCTTCGGTGAAGGGCTGGTGATGGCTCAGGTGCGGGCTGCGGATCCACGTGCCGGCGGGATAAGCACCGTGCTCATCGCGGAAGACGCCTTCGAGGACGTAGATTTCCTCACCGCCGACGTGGGTGTGGGGATTGAACCGCGTCTGGGGCGCCCAACGGACGAGGGCGGTATGCTTGGTAAGGCCTTCATGGAGCGAGGTAACCTTGAGCCCTGGCACCATGCCCTGCCGCCACTCCAAGCGCTCGCCGGCCATGGCATACGAGCCTTCTTCGGTCTCGGTCCAATCGCGGCGATTCTCGTACAGGACACAGCCCGTGTGGGTGCTCAGTTCCGTCGACTGACCAGGCAGGAGCCGGACATACGAGAGCGGCCCGAGGGTCGCCTCGCCGATCAAAAGGGTTCCTTGGGCCACCAGGACTTCGCAGAGCTGCTCACCGGAGTGCGTCCAGGCTTCCCCGGCCATATGCGCCACGACCGCAATCCGCGCCCGGTCACCCTGCCCTTGGCATTCCAACGTCACCGCTCCCTGCCCTTGCAGGACGGCGGTGGCGTCCACCACGATGCGCTGGGAATGGTCGGCATGTAAGTCCATGCACGACCACTAAGAACCTCAGACCGTGAAGTCGAACACCATGACGCGTTCGAGGTTAGGGTTAACCACTAGTTACGACTTCTGCCCCGACGACTAAGTCGCCATCGTCAGGCACCGCTTAAGACTAAGGAATTCACAAGCAGGCGGAGGCGATCTTGGTGTAGAGCGGAATCCCCAGCACAATGTTCAGCGGGAAAGTAAGCCCAAGGGAGAGCCCGAAGTACAGGGAGGGGTTGGCCTCGGGAATGGCGAAGCGCAAAACGGCCGGGACGGCAATATAGGAGGCGCTGGCCGCCAAGCCCATGAGCAGAGCACCGTCCCCTGCACCCACCCCGAGGAGCCGGCAGAGCCCCAAGGCCAAACCGGCATGCACCAGCGGACCGATGAGCGCGTAGGCCAAGACCCATGGCGACTTCCCCAAGATTTCCTTGAAGTTACGCGAGGCAAGCAGACCCATATCCAAAAGGAAGAAAGCGAGCATGCCCTTAAAGAGGTCGACGGAGAAAGGTTGCATGACCGCCTTACCATGATCGCCCGTCAAGATCCCCACGAGCATGGCGCCAAGCAGGAGCAACTGGGCCCCGTCCGTGAAGGACTCATGCAGGACCTTACCGAGGCTCAGCGGCGGGGTTCCTTCGCCGCCTGCGGCCTTGCGACGAAGAAGATTAGCCCCGACGACCGCCAACAGAATCGCCGGCGTCTCCATGAGGGCCATCGCGGCGGACATATGCCCCCCGTAATTCAGGCCGAGGCCATCAAGATGTTGGGTCGCCGTGATGAAGGTCACCGCGCTCACGGAACCATAGGTCGCGGCCAAGGCGACCGCATCGAAGGGGCCAAGGATGCGCCGCAAAAAGAAGAAGCCGATCAGCGGCACCACGATGGCGAGCAAAACGGCGGCGCCCAGCCCTGCCGCCACGTCGCGGGTGACGCCCGACTCCGCGAGCGCAAAGCCCCCTTTCAACCCCAGCGCCATCAACAGATAGAGCGACAGGAAGCGGGAAACCTGCACCGGAATCTCCAGGTTTGAGCGGACGAGGCCGGCGAAGGCGCCAAAAACGAAGAAGAGGATGGCCGGATCGAGGAGGTTACCCATGCCGACACTTGAGCGGCTCGCTTTTACCTTGAAAACATCAATATGAAAAATTTGATTATAGGTAATAGCCTATGAACATAACGTTTCGGCAGTTGCAGCTTTTCCGCGCCTTGGTGGCCACGGGCAGCGTCAGCGGTGCGGCCCGGGAAGCGGGCGTCACCCAGCCCACCGCCTCCATCCACTTACGGGAGCTTGCCGAAGAGATCGGATTGCCGCTTTACGAGGTCATCGGCCGCACCGTGAACCTGACCGAGGCGGGGCGCGAACTGGCCACGACGGCGCGTACGGTGCATGACGAATGGGAAACCTACGGGCAGAAAGTGGCCGCGCTCAAGGGGGCGGAACGAGGCAAGCTCCGCGTGGCCTTGGTCAGCACCGCGAAGTACTTCGTGCCGCGCCTCCTCGGAACCTTCTGTACCGCGCATCCCGGGGTCGATGTCGCCCTCGAAGTACTCAACCGCGACGGGGTCATCGATCGGCTGCGCCAGAATCTGGATGACCTCTACATCATGTCGCGGCCACCGGCCAACCTTTCGCTGGAGGACCGGGTATTCCTCCCCAACCCCTTGGTGCTGATCGCCCCGAAATCCCACGCGCTCGCCCGCCGTAATCGCATTGATATACGCTGGCTGGCGGAAGAACGCTTCATCTCCCGAGAAGAAGGCTCCGGCACCCAACTCGCCGCGGACGCCTTCTTCAAGTCACAACGCTTTCGTCCGAAGGTCCGCCTCGTCCTCGGCTCCAATGAAGCGATCAAGGAGGCGGTCGCGGGCGGCTTGGGCCTCGCGGTCATCTCCTCTCATGCCCTGCGGCACGCCCGCACCCCGGGACTGACGGTGCTCAACGTAACCGGCTTCCCCATCGCCTCGCAGTGGCACATCGTCTACCCGAGCGGACGGCGACTTTCGCCTGTCGCCAAAATCTTCGAGACCCACCTCATCAAGCATTCGGCCGATATCGCCCGCATGCTGACGACCACGAGTTAAGCCTCCGCGAGACTGCTCGCGCAAGCTCCGCCCATCAGGCAGGTCAAACCGGAGAGAAGGGAACCTCAGACCGTGAAGTCGAACACCATGACGCGTTCGAGGTTCGGAACGACCACGAGCTTCACGCGCTCATGCTCCGGATGCGGGAGATAGGCGTCGCGGCTCTGCGGCGAATCGAAGGTCATCACAAACCCATGCGTGAAGCCGTCGTTCAGGCCTTCATCGCTCTGGTACACGCCATGCTGCATGGTTAGGAGGCCGGGGATCTTGCCGACCATGCCGCGCATCTCCGCGAAACAATGGTCGATGGTCGCTGGGCTGACGCCCTGTTTGAAAACAAATGTGCCGTAGTGAAAGACCATTTTACGAGGGGTTGGGGGATGGGGGATAAATGAGATTACAGAGTTCGGAGTACAGAGTACGGAAATGAATATGAAAGTAAGGAGTTTGGTTAGTGGGTCTCTGCAATCTGAACTCCGTACTCTGTACTCTGTACTCTTCTC
>CALQIY020000133.1 GCA_943330755.2 Opitutus sp. GAS368 | reverse complement strand
GTTGGCGGGTGGGGAAGAGCCTCGCTTCATCGCGCGGCGTTTGGTGATCTGCGCTTCGGAGGACATTGGCTTGGCGGACTCGCGTGCGCTCGGCATCGCCACCGCCGCGTTCCAGGCTTGCGAGATGGTCGGTCTGCCGGAGTGCGAGTATGCGCTGGCGCACGCCACGCTCTTCCTGGCGTTGGCGCCCAAGAGCAACAGCGCGACCACGGCCATCGCGGCGGCGAAGGAAGCCGTCCGTTCGCAGCCCCGACAGGAGGTTCCGTTGCACCTGAAGGACGCGCATAATGCCGTCAACAAAAGCCTCGGCCACGGTGGTGCCTACCAGTACAGCCACGATTTCCCCGAAGGCATCAGCGGACAGGATTATCTCAGCAAACCCCTGTCGCTTTATCAGCCCGGGCAGGCCGGTGCGGAAGCGGCCTTGGCCGAACGCTTGGCGCATCTGCGTAAACTCAAGGACGCGCTCCGGGCGCGCGGCGGCCGGAAGTGAGCAAGCTTGCGCCGCGGTTGCCTTGGTTTGGTCCAGGGCGTTTCCCTTTGTACCTCGCGCCGATGGCGCGGCACACGGACGTCGCCTTCCGCCAGTTGTGCAAGGAGCAGGGGGCGGATGTCATGGTCAGCGAGTTCGTGCAGTCCGAAGCGCTGATCCGCGGTAACGCCAAGGCGTGGGAGATGGTCGACTTCACGGAGACCCAGCGTCCGATGGGCGTCCAGATCTTCGGGGCGACCCCGGCCTCGATGGCCCAGGCCGCTCGCCAAGTCTGCGATCGGGTGCGCCCGGACTTCCTGGACCTTAATTTTGGCTGCCCGGCCCATAAGGTCATCGAACAGAACGCCGGCTCGGGTCTCCTGCGTTGCCCGGCCCTCCTTTATGACCTGGTTAAAGCGGTCAAAGACGCCATTCCGGACGTCCCCCTGACGGCGAAAATGCGTCTCGGTTGGGATTATGAGTCCGTGGTGGCCGTGGAAGTGGCGGTTAGGCTGGAGCAACTGGGGGTCGAAGCCATCGCCGTGCATGGCCGCACGAAAGAGCAGGGCTATGCGGGCGAAGCCCATTGGGGCTACATCGCCCAAGTCGCGGCGGCCGTGAACATCCCGGTGGTCGGCAATGGGGACATCAAGGATGGCTTGTCGGCGAAACGCCGTCAGGCGGAGAGCGGTGTCTCTGGACTGATGGTCGGACGGGCGGCCCTTTCGAATCCTTGGATCTTCAATGAAATCAAGGCGGCCTTGGCGGGGCAGGGCGAGATTACCCCTGTCATTACTGCGCAGAAACGCTGGGACGCCATCATTCGTCTTTCCGAGCTGACCTTGGAAGTCCATGCCTCGCGGTTGGGCTCGCGCGATGTGCGGTGGATGTTGGATCGTCTGCATCCCCTCACGCATGGTCTGCCCGGTTCGCGGAAAATCCGGGACCGGATGCGGGGCTGTCTCACGCTTGATGACTTGCGGCGTTTAAGCGCCGAGCACCTCGCGGAACTTTCGGTGACGGAATAAGTCGATTTTGCAGGGGTTCGACACGCGTTCGTCACACCTGCAACGAAAACCTCATTTTGTTACTCGCAGGCCCCCTGTTAATAACCTGTGCAGGGCTTGCTCTTGAGGCTCAGGAAGGGCCGCCCATCAACAGGGTCGTATTCGCACCCGCGGATCGCTTTACCCCACCGCTTGCCTCCCGCGCCTTAAACCGGCGTCGAATTAACAAAATAAACCACTCATAATCAACGACTTGCAGATAGACGATTCCGGGTCAAACTCGTGAAAACTCCCCGATGCTCGTCGGCCTCCTTGGTGGTCACCTCAACTTTTAACACATTTTAACAACTTTCAGGCTTTCAAACCGCCTGTGAACAACCTTCCTCAACCTTCCCCTTTCCTCATGGCCAGCCCAGTCAGTCACCTTTCCCTTTGGGAGACCGCTAAAAGCGAGCTCCGTAACATTTTCTCCCGTACCGACTACGATACTTGGATCTCCTCCTTGAATCCCGTCAGCATCGTCGAGGGTAACGTCCTCCTGCTCGAAGCGCCGACCGTGCTTTCCGAAGCTTGGGTGAACAGCAACTATGGCGACGTGCTTCGTCGTCAGCTGACCCTGGTGGCCGGCCGTAGCATGGACTACCGTTTGACCGCCGCTGCGGGCGATACCCGCGAGCAGGCCAATGAAGAGGTGGTCGTCGCCCGTCCGTCCCGTCATGCCGCGGCCGCCCCGGCTCCGGCCATCAAGAGCTCGAACACCTTCGAGAACTTCATCGTCGGTCCGGAAAACGAGATGGCCCATGGCGCTTCGCTCGCCGTCGCCAAGGAACCCGGCAGCAACTACAACCCGCTCTTCATCCATGGCCCGACCGGCCTGGGCAAGACGCACCTGATGCACGCCATCGCGCATTCCGTCTATGCCGCGAACCCCAAGGCCCGCATCGCGTATATTTCGTCGGAGACCTTCACCAACGAATTCATCCAGGCCCTCCAGGCCGGCAACGTCGCCGCTTTCCGCCGCCGTTACCGCGAACTCGACCTCCTGCTGATCGACGACATCCATTTCCTCGCCGGCAAGGAGTCCACGCAGGACGAATTCTTCCACACCTTCAACGAGCTCCACAACTCGCACAAGCAGGTCGTCCTCACCAGCGATCGTCCCGCTTCCGAAATCGCCAAGCTCCAAGAGCGCCTCGTTTCCCGTTTCCAGTGGGGCATGGTGGCCTCGATCCAGGCCCCGGGCCTCGAGACCCGCACCGCCATCCTCCGCAAGAAGGCCCAAGCCCGCGGCCTCGAACTCAGCCCTGAAATCGCCGATTTCATGGCTTCGCGAATTGCCCGCAATGTCCGGAACCTCGAAGGCGCCATCACCCGCATCTCCGGTCTGACCGGCATGACCCGCAAGCCGCTCGACCTCGCCCAGGTCGAGAAGCTGCTGCATGACATCCTCGTCGAGGAAGCCAGCCACACCCTCACCGCCGAAGTGATCCAGCGCAAGGTCGCCGAACACTACCGCATCCAGATGTCCGACATGACGTCCAAGCGCCGCATGCAGAACATCGCCTTCCCGCGCCAAGTCGCCATGTACCTCACGACGCAGTTGACGGGCATGTCCCTCGTTTCCATCGGTGGCGCCTTCGGTGGCCGCGACCATGGTACCGTCATCCACGCCCGCAAGACGGTCGTGAATCAGATGGAAGTGGATCCGAACGTCCGCCGCACGGTCGAGTACCTGCGCGCGCAGCTTTCGACCAACCGCGCCTAAGCCTTTCAGTGTAGGATGCACGCAGCCTGACCTTGGTGGGTCAGGCTGCTTTATTTTACGGCCGTGCGCCGCTTACCCGAGGAGGGCTTTGACCTTGGCCACGCGGGTTTGGTCCGCGACGGGGATCGCATCGGCCGGCCAATCGGGGGCGGCCCCGAGCGAAACGCTGGGCGGACGGATGGTCATCCGCGTGCCTTGGATGCCCCGCAGCGAGGCATGGACTTCACGGACGCCCGTGCGGCGCACGAGTTCGCCGACATTGGTTTCGCTGACGCCGCCGCCGGCCAAAATGGTGCAGCGATCGCCCGCTTGTCGCACGAGTCGGGCGATGAGGTCGGCCCCGGCGAGCGCGTTGGGGGCTTGGCCGGAGGTCAAGACGCGGTGGCAACCCGCGGCGATGATGGCTTCCAAGGCGGCGGCGGGGTCGGCGGCCCAGTCAAAGGCCCGGTGAAAGGTCACGGACATCCCCGCGGCGGCCTGGACCAGCGTGCGGGTGCGTTCGAGGTCGACCGTGGCGTCGGGATTGAGCAGGCCGAGGACGACCCCGTCCGCACCGGCGGCCTTGGCGATGGCGATTTCGCGCAGCATGATGCGGAACTCGGCGTCGGTGTAGAGGAAGTCGCCCCCGCGCGGCCGAATCATCACATGCAGCTTGAGGCCCGGCAGGGCGCGCGTGGCCTCCAGCGTGCCTAGGCTTGGCGTGGTGCCGCCTTCCGCGGTGTTCTCGCACAGTTCGACGCGGTCGGCACCGCCATGTTGGGCGGCCAGTGCCGAGGCATAGGAATAGGCGACGATTTCGAGCAGCATGGACGGCAGGGGCGGGGTGAGGAAGCGAGTCAACCGAGCCCATGCCCCGGAGGCAAGCGAGCCGTGTGCCCGCCCGCATAAACCCCTTGCTACTTCAACCCAGCGGGGCATTGATGGGGGCGTTCCTTGTACGTTTTTCCCAGGGGAGTCCTCGACAGGACTGAGATGAGGCTTGGCCTCGAACCCTTGTACCTGATGCGCATCGCGCCGTAGGAAGTGGATTGTTTGAGTGCACCCCTTTTTCGGACCGTCGATGTGTTTCTGAGCGAACGCATTTCTTCCTGCATTCATGGTCACCGACAAAACCTCTCCTTTCCCTAAATCCGCCCGCATCTACGTGCCCGGCTCGCGGCCCGACGTGCTCGTGCCCATGCGCGAGATCGCCTTGGCGCCTTCCCGTCGTCCGGACGGTACCCTGACGCCCAACGAGTCTCTCCGGGTCTATGATACGTCCGGTCCGTGGGGCGATGCGTCTTTCCACCATGACGTGGAACTGGGCCTGCCCTCCATCCGCCTGCCTTGGATCCTTGAACGCAATGACGTCGAAGCGGTGGCGGGCCGTGAACTGAAGCCCGAGGACGATGGCTACCTTTCCTGGAAGCACGCCGAGACCGCCCAGCGGGCGACTTCGCGCAATCGCTTGGTCCAGTTCAACCGCGGTGACCGCAAGGTGTATAAGGGTAAGCCTGGTCAACGTCCGACCCAGCTGGCCTACGCCAAGCAGGGCATCATCACGCCCGAGATGGAATACATCGCCATCCGCGAGAACCAGCGCGTCCAGGCCGCCCGCCAAGAGCAGGCGCTGCCGCGTCACGCCCTCGGCTTCCAGCATCCGGGTCAATCCTTCGGCGCCGCCATTCCCGAGGAAATCACGCCGGAGTTCGTCCGCTCGGAAGTCGCCCGCGGGCGCGCCATCATCCCCGCCAACATCAATCACCCCGAACTCGAGCCGATGATCATCGGCCGTAACTTCTTGGTGAAGATCAACACCAACATCGGCAACTCCGCCGTGGCCTCTTCCATCGAGGAAGAAGTGGAGAAGATGCGCTGGTCGATCAAGTGGGGTGGCGACACGTTGATGGACCTCTCCACGGGGAAGAATATCCACCAGACCCGCGAGTGGATTCTGCGTAACTGCCCGGTGCCCGTCGGCACCGTGCCGATCTACCAGGCCCTCGAGAAAGTCAACGGCCGCGCCGAAGACCTCACTTGGGAGATCTTCCGCGATACGCTCATCGAGCAGGCCGAGCAGGGCGTTGATTATTTTACCATCCATGCCGGCGTTCTCCTGCGCTTCATCCCCCTCACCGCCTCGCGCATGACCGGCATTGTCTCCC